>JAFAQB010000266.1 GCA_019246625.1 Nitrososphaeraceae archaeon | reverse complement strand
TCAATTCATTTCTTGTAGAAGCATCCAAAAGAGAGAGCCTGCATTTTCAGAAATAACAAACCTGACCCCTAGATGAAGATAATGCTTGATGCTTACACGAAGTCCAATATTTCAAAACTCGAGTTTAGAAAGAACGGACTTACAATCAACTATCAACAATCACTAAAAGAAGGCGGCCGGTACCTGTATTTTACGCCCCAGAAACGCTAGTTGTTCATAGATAGATACCCTATTATTCTTACGAGACACATCTAAATGCAAAGTATTTTTTTGGATTTGATCAAATATAAAAATGGTCAAAAGAGTACCGTGAATCTGTCTACTATTTTTGTCCTTTCTTTGTCAAAGACGAATTTCGTCTATCACAGATGTTTACACAGGTGTATAAAAAAGGACCCATAAGTAGACTGGTTATTAAATAGAACCTTTTTTTTACCTTCTCGATGATTTGCTAACGTTCAACTACGTTATGTACCCTTTTTTGACATATTGTCATATCTTTTTGACAAGATGTTAATTAAGCAAAACCATGTTATTTATTCACAGTGAAATATGCTTTAGCATACTTACGAGTAAGCACGGAAGAGCAGACGGTTCTGAATCAAAAAATGGCTCTTCAAAAATGGGCTCATGAGCATCGCTATCTTATATTGGATTTTTTCGAAGATTCGGCCGTCAGTGGTAAGATTCCAGCTGTTAAAAGAAGAGGTTTCCAAGATATGTTGGATATTCTTAAAGCGGCAGCTGTTGATGCAATATTAGTTTATGAACTATCAAGAGTCGGTAGAACTTTTTGGGATACCTTGGATTCTATAAAAGCTATTGAAGAATATGCACCTCTTATTTCGTGTTCTTCAAGAGAAACCTTTCTGCAAACTACAGAGCCCAGTATAAGAAAACTGATGATTGGAATACTTACGTGGGTTGCAGAAAGAGAGCGAGAAATGTTAGTGCAGCGTACTAGAGATGGAATGTCAAGGGCGAGGGCTGCGGGAAAAGGGATCGGAAGACCGCAAAGAAAGGTCGATAAAAACATCCTAATCAGTTTACTTGCAGAAAACCAACCGCGTTGCAAGATAGCAAGAACACTTGGCGTATCGAAAGCGACGTTATATAAATGGCTTAGGGAAACATCAATTAAAAGCTAGAACTAATGTTTCCTTGAATTTTCTTTACTATTGAAAATTGAACGTCCAATAGCTTTTCTAATTCATATCTATTAATTGCCAATGGGGGAATTATTACCATGGTATTTCCTAGAGGCCTGATGAACACACCTTCTTTTAATGATTCTTGCGCGATATAATAGTTAATGATCCCTTTGTCTTTGATGATTTTGATAGGCTTGCCTTTCCAGGAGAGATCTAGGCCTGCTAAAAGTCCTTTATGACGAATATTCTTAACGATTGATAGGTCTTTAAACTGTTTTAAACGCTTTGCCAAATATTCACTGTTTCTTTTGATCTTTGTAATTAAATTTGTTTTCTCGTATAATTCAAGGTTTGCTAATGCCCCGGCACATCCGATAGCGTTACCTGTGAATGTGTGTCCATGATAGAATTGTTTGTTTTCCGAATAGCAACCAAGAAACGCGTCAAATATTTTATTTGTTGTAGCTGTTATTGCAAGCGGAAAATATCCTGCAGTAAGTGCCTTTCCAAAACAAACAATATCTGGTCTTGACCCCTGTGCTAGGTATTCCACCATATTACCCAATCTCCCAAATCCCGTGGCAATTTCGTCAAGTATTAGTAAAACATCATATTTTTTACAAAGCTTAGAGATCTTCATTTGATAATCTGATGGATATATGATTACACCTCCAGCAATTTGTGCACCGCTTTCCATCACAAATGCAGAACATTCAGAACTGTATTTTTTAAGAATGCTTTCTGTTTGCTCTATACAATCTTCTACCAGATCCTTCTCGGCCTTAGATGATGTGTCTGAGACATAAGGGCTCGGGGCTTTGTATACTCTAGTTAGCAGTGGTTTGTATGCACGAAAATATTTAGCAATGTAACCAAGAGACATTGCACCTACAGTGTCCCCATGGTATCCATGTTCAAGTGAAATGAATCTCTTTTTTTCGCTGTTTCCTTTATTGATCCAGTAATGTAGCGCCATTTTCATTGCTACTTCAACTGCAGTAGAGCCGTTGTCTGAATAGAAGATCTTTTGCATCCCTTTTGCTACCTTGACAAATTTTTCTGCAAATTTTGCAGAAGGGGCGTTGCTTAAGCCAAAAAGGGTCGAATGTGGAATAGTTCTAAGTTGTCTTACCATTGTCCCTATCACTTTGTTTGTGCTATGTCCCCATACATTGCACCACATGCTTGCATTTCCATCAAGATATTTGTTACCTTCAGTATCTATAAGGTAAAACCCTTTTCCTCTGACAATCACTTTGTTATCGGTCGAGTTCCAATCTCTCATCTGTGTATATGGATGCCACACGAATTCTTTGTCAGCATCATGAATTCTCAACTACAATTAAACTTAAGAATTATCGTACTAATAACATTTTCATGAAAGGTCTATTCATAACGGCAACAGATACAGGTGTGGGTAAAACCATTATTGGCGCAGCTCTAGCATCAATAATAAGAAGAAGTGGAGTAGACGTGGGAGTTATGAAGCCGTTCGCAAGTGCTGATAAGGTCTTCTCCAGAAAACATAAATCAGAAGATGTTGCATTATTAGCAAAGGCCGCTCAAGTTACTGATCCTGATGAACAAATAAATCCCTTCTTTTATCAAGTTCCTACCGCTCCCTTTGTTGCTTCAAAATTGAATTTCAAAAACAAGGTAAATATATCTTATGCATTAAAAATTTATCATACACTCTGTGCAAAACACGATTTTATGATTGTAGAGGGAATAGGCGGTGTTATGGTACCTTTGACTAAAAAAAAATACATAGCCAATTTTGCTAAATCATTAGGCCTCTCGACCATCATAGTTTCAAGTTCAAAATTGGGAACCATTAACCATACTTTACTCACAATAAAAGTTTGCAAATGCTTTGGATTGAATCCAATCGGAATTATTATTAACGGAATTGAAGAAAAAAATGATTCCTTAGTTAAAGATAAGGTCATTGAGGCAATTGAGGAATTAAGTGATGTCAAGATCCTAGGTGTCATACCATTTCTTAAGACTCTAAATTTGAGCAAAATGAGACTTACAATTGAACGGAATTTAGACATTAATGAAATATTGTTGATGTAACGACTGAAAATTGTAATTATCAATTTTTTCATATTAAGCTAAATAGCAACAACTGCGGGCCTTAGTATGATATTGGTTTGACTTGCAGTCAGGAAGTCTAAAACCGATAGAACGAGACACTAAAACAAGTATGAATGAATTTGACGAATAAAAAGATGGTGGACAATAAAGAGATTGTCTATGTTGAAAGCAAATGTGGCGCGACCTAAAACATTAAATGACGTGGAATTAAATTGAGAAAATGCTTAAATAAAATATACGATTCAGAAAATCATGAAGGCTGTTATCTTAGCTGGTGGGTTAGGTAAAAGGCTAAGACCTCTGACTGATGAAAGACCAAAACCGTTGATAGAAGTTCTAAGTATTCCAATCATAGAATGGCAGATAAAATGGTTCAAAAAACATTCAATTAATGAAATCGTCATATGCGTAGGATATCTCAAAGAACAAATCATTGATTACATTGGAAGTGGTAATAAATTTGGAGTTAAAGTTGGATATGCAGTGGAAGAAGAACCACTAGGCACTGGCGGCGCTTTAAAGAATGCACAAAGCCTTCTTGGGGGAGTTGAGGAGGACGGATTCTTTATGATAAATGGTGATATCTTGACAGATTTACATCCAATTTCCTTGCTTTGTGACAACTATGCAGCTCTGGCGCTAGTTCCACTAAGAAGCCCATATGGTGTAGTCGAGTTGGATCAAAAATCGTATGTTCTAGGATTTATAGAGAAGCCCCAAATAAGAGATAAATGGATAAACGCTGGGGTTTATTATCTTAGAAAGGATGTATTCAATTATTTACCAGAGAACGGCAATATCGAAGTCACCGCCTTGCCAACAATGGCGAGAGAAAGAAAATTAAAAGCAGTAAAATACGAGAATTCTTTCTGGAGATCAATTGATTCCCACAAGGATATAGAAGAGGCATCAAAAGAGCTAAAATCAAAAGAATCTACAAATGAATTTCGATAGAATAGGGTACAATCCCGGCAGTTTGCTTTCAATGCAAGAAGTGCTTACATTTGCAAAGTTAGCAAATTACAAGCCAAATGTTAATTCATTATGGATACCGGAGTCATGGGGACGCGAAGCTTTTGCTTCCTTAGGTGCGCTATCTCAAATAACGACTAAACCCAAGCTGGGGACATCAATTATGAGCATATACTCAAGGACCCCTGCGACGATAGCTATGGGCGCCACTACATTGGATATGCTTTCCAATAATAGAACAATTATAGGGTTAGGAGCTAGTACGCCAACATTAGTCGAAAATTGGCATGGTCTAAATTTTGAAAAACCACTACTTAGAATGCAAGAGTATGTTGAATGCTTAAAACTGATGATAGCAGGAGAGAGAGTAAACTACATTGGTAGTTACGTCAGAGTTAAAGATTTCAAACTATTGTACAGACCGCAGAGAAAACGGATACCGATTTTTATTGCCGCCGTCAATAGGTACATGATATCGTTAGCTTGCGATATCGCTGATGGAGTCCTACTTTACCTTCGACCAATTGACGAATTAAAGAAAACTACCTCTTATATTAAATCGATTACTAAAAATAAGACTTTTGAAATTGCATGTGTAATTATTAGCGCAGTTTCAAATAAAGAGCCTCAAAAAGCTCGCGCCCGTGCGGCTAAGACTCTTGCATTTTATATTGCTGTGGGAGAATACTATAACAGACTCATATCAGATAATGGTTTTCGAAATGAAGTTAAACAGATTGTTTCAGAATATCGGCGCAATGGATTAGACAGTGCGTCAAGGTTCGTATCCGAACAGATGTTAGATGCTCTAACTATTTGTGGGAATAGGGAGAAATGTCTCAAATCGTTGAACAAATTTATATCTGCTGGAATTTCCCTTCCCATCATCCAAGTTAATCCCACAGGAAACACCCAAAGCTCAATTAAGGAGATGCTTGCAGCATTTTAGAATGCAGAGGGTAGCAGTAGCCGCATATGCAACTAGTGAATTTAGAAAGGAATCAAAATTATCTTTATTTGAGTTGGGTTCAGAACCTTGTATTGAAATACTAAAGAAAAATAAAATCCAAAAACACGACATAGATGCGGTCTTGTTTTCTACTTGTTCAACGGAACAATATAGTTCAAATATTCTCTCTGAGATGCTAGGTATTACTCCCAGAATATCACACAGGATAGAAAGTCTTTGTAATTCCGGTACCAATGCCATAGTTTCGGCTTATTCGTATATTTCTTCAGGTCTCTGTGATTCCGTGTTAGTAGCAGGAGCAGAAAAGGCTACTACTTCAGCTAACAGGCTTATCTGGGATATTTCCAGAGGCTCTTTTACATACACGGTATGTTGGGCCGCTCTTTTTGCTCGAGCTCATATGCGAAAGTATGGAACCACAGAAGAAGAGATGGCGTTTGTTTCAGTAGTAAACCGTAAAAGTGCAGAGAAAAATCCAAACGCTATATTCAGGAGCAAAATAACAATTAGCGACGTTATGCAATCAAAGAAAATTGTGGAACCTATTAAATTGTTAGACTGTTCCTATATATGTGATGGCTCTTCCGCAATCTTGTTATTGTCTGAAGGTAAAGCAAAAAAAGTAACTGATAATCCAGTATGGGTAAAAGGAATAGGACAGCATACAAATGGAGCTAGCTTGAACAAAGCTACAGATGCTGACCTGACATCGAATCAGACTACCAAGATCGCTGCTAAAATGGCCTACAAATCGGCAAACATTAGTCCTCGCGACGTCGACGTTGTTGAGTTACATGACGCATTTACCATCCTCGAAATCCTTGCATGTGAAGACTTAGGCTTCACAAGAAAGGGAAAAGGTGGAAAATTTGTCAATCAAAATGAATTGGCAATTAATCCTCGCGGTGGAATTCTGGGCTGCGGTCATCCCTTGGGTGCAACTGGTCTTGCTCAAACCGCAGAGGTTGCAGCCCAGCTATCAGAAAGTGCTGGTGAAAGACAAATTAAAGGATGTAAGACAGGACTCATTCATAACCTAGCTGCCGCCGGCACTTCAGCTACAGTTATTATTCTTGGTGTATGAGTGATCTATATGCAGGATTTTTTAGGTTACGTGAAGAAGGGTGATTTTAGAATCTATGTATGTGCCTCATGCAAAAAGAAAATATGGCCTCCTTTCAAATATTGTCCTAAATGTCTATCAGAGGCGCGTTTACTAAAAATTGATGGAAATGGAGTTCTTCTTGAATTTACTTTTTCTCATTTAAAGAACATTGTAGGAGTATTTGGAATAGTTGAGATTAGAGGTATCAGGCTGGTGGGATCTATTTTTGGAGGGCCATTGCGACAGGGGATGAGAGTTAAGATGATTAAGTGTGGAATTAATTCCAATGGTAGCCCTTTTTATCATTTTGAGAAGACAAATAACAAAACATAGTCACATAATTATGGCTTGGTTAATATATTACAAATTATCATATTGTTGTAGAGTGTATGAGTTATGATAGATTTGTAGACGACAGGCTCTTGACAAGTAGAGATGCTCTTAACAAGATTCAGATAAAAGTAAAGCTCATCGAGATAGATGAAAATGCAAGAGATTATTCTCAAAGATTTGGTCGTAGGGTTCTTGTTAAAAAGGTCTTGCTCACAATAAAACACAACGAAACTCAGGAATTAGAAGAAAAGGAAATTGATGTAGAAGATCTTGAGGGTCGAATGAGGAAAGAAAGATTATTTTCCTCATCTAATAGGTGGGTTTCACCATCTGAAATCAAAAATGGGTTCATTGTAGCAAACAAGCATCTCGAGTTGCTTGCAGATGCAATTGCACTAGATGTTATAGTCGTATAACTGTATTAGTTTACCAAAATTATATAATACACAAATACTAATTAATTACAGCCGATTTTGGTTATATTTCAGCTGTGCGCAATAGAATAAAGCGCCGCTGATCAGACTCGAACTGATGACCCACTGGTTAACAGCCAGTTGAGCTCCAAGGCATAGCCATGAATTTGCTCTACCATGCTGAGCTACAGCGGCGCAATATAGAGCGAATTCAAGCACAACATAAATGTTTAGGTATCGAATATGTGGATATATAAAAAAATTCTAAATACGTTAGAAACATTTTTTTCTAGTATTATCGCTTTAAGAATGTATAGTATTACGCAATTTTTTTATACTGTATAAAAAGGTATAGTTTCCTAGGTATTGTAATTAGCTCATACCATCTTCTCTTGAGTAAATATACAAACCGTCTAAAAATACTCGCTGATCTTTTCCTTTTACCTTAGTAGAGAATTCTATATTCGCGGCTGTCTGTGATACGTCTTCCAAACTTGGTCCCTCAACTACTACATCTTCACCAACAACATTGACCTTTGTGTCATCTCCAACGACTCTAGAAACCCTTGGCGATCTTTCGCCAAAATAATTTTCTATGTATATCTCCTTTCCTCTTGTCTTTACCGAGATGGGAAAATGTGCATAAACAATCTTTAGCTTGTACGTAAAACCATTTTCCACACCTTTAATCATATTTGCAATAATGCTTCTCGCAGTATTTCTTATAGAAAGATCCTTCTTCCGCGTTCCATATGGTTTTATGATCAACCTATTGTCCTCGATATTAATGGTTGTAGGCATCCTTGTAAAATCCTTCTTTAAGGTTCCTAGTTTACCTTTAACAGTAATGGTATTTTCTTCCTTTGTGATTGTCACCGCAGCAGGTATATCCACCGCGACAATAGTATCGCCATTAGTAGACATATCCTATCAAGGCTCCTCCCAAGCCTTTATTTTGTGCCTCATGATGAGACATGATCCCATGACTCGTTGATACAAGAAGTATTCCCATATTATATGCAGGCAAAAATTGTCTTTCCCAACCTAGATATGCATCCTTTTTTACACTAAACCTCGGCGTAACTATTCCACATTTGTTAATTTTTGCCAACAACTGAATTCTAAACTTACCAGACCGACCGTCATCAACCTGTTCAAATTCGCCAATAAAGCGGTGTTTTTGCATTACACGCAACACCTCGCTTGCAAATTTTGATGCAGGTATTACTATACATTCTTTTTTTCTGCGTGATTCATTATTATATAGAGTAGTAAATAGATTTGATAGCACATTTGTGGCTGGCATTTTCCTCTCACACTACTCAAACAAATTTTACGAAGCCTAGACTAGCAGCTACTTCCCTGAAGCATTGCCTGCAAAGCATAATGTCATACTTTTGGATAATGCCTACATATGAACCACACCTTTTACACCATCTATTTCCCCTACCATGTCCAAGTTGCTTTCTTCCAGTAATAGCATAATCTCGGGGTTTAGGCATTATGTTGTCTCAGCTCCGTATTGTTCTTTAAAGAATTCAATTGCCTCCTGTTTTGTGATTCTATGAAGTTTACCAATTCTATTTCTATTCCTTTTCTTTGCGATCCGATATCCTGGCCTCGTTAATGAAATACTGACATCCATTCCGAAAATACCAATCTCAGGATTGTATTTTGTTCCTGGTATATCAATGTGTTCGTGTATTCCAATTGAGGTATTTCCGTAGTTATCAAAAGATGAAGTCTTTACAATGTTTCTGTTTGCTGCCAATACGTTTCTTAAAAATTTAACTGCCGGTTCCCTTCTAAGCGTGACCATTGCACCAATAGGCTCTCCTTTATGGATATTAAAGTCTCTGACAGTATTCTTTGCTCCACGTACGCTCGGCTCTCGGCCAGTCAATTCCTCTAATGCATGTTTTGCTTTTTCCAAAGGTTCACCAGATTTTCCCACGCCAATATTTATCACAACCTTACCTACGCTAATTTTTCTCATAGGTTGAGTTTCTTGCATTTCTTCCTGATGCATATGTCTAATCGACCCCTATAATAGGCCTCTGAGAACCGACGGTCATAACAATTTCGACAGGGAGTTCAACGGATCTTTCTGCAAAAGATACTAGTGCATGTTTTGGCAGAGAAAAAATGCCGTCTCTGATATCTTCTATTTTGCCTATGCCGCCGGCGTTCTCCCCGCTTGTTACCAATACAGTCGAACCTCTTTGGAATTTAATGTGTTCATTAATTTTTGATTCTGGAAGCTGAACGAGGCATGTGTCACCTACACTCATCTTCTGATCGCTAATAAGCGTCTTTCCGTCATGGAAACCGTATTGAAGTTTACCTTGTCTGATTACGGCTTTACTTGTGATCTTGATAAGTTTTTTGAGTTTCTCGTCATCCTTAATACTCACAGGCACTAGCAATCGGGAGTCTTTTGGTACAAATCTATATGCTTGTCCTGTAGGGACAAGCTCAACTATATCCATCAATCCAACTCCAAAATGGATGTCTCTTCTTATAATGCCATCCACCTTTACTTTTCCTGCATTTACAATTATTTCAGCCTCATGCATTGTATTTGCTATTTTGAGTACATCTCTTATGATGATTCCTAATGGATATGCTCTTCTTCTTGGATGGGAGCCAGGTTTCACTTGTAACACAAATTGGCTTTCCTTTCTTTTGATATTCCAGAAGGTAGGGGCCATCTGTCTTTTTAGTCTAAAGTCTCGACCTATCTTTGCCATTATTTGTCACTTTCTGCCAATTTTCGTTCTGTTTTCTCATTTTTAGAAGCATTCCTAACTCTTTTATTAGCTGTGTATTGTTGTTCGCCTTTTGGCCGACCATCCAAGTTGCTTTGAAGTTTTGTTCGCCTGTACGTGTCTTGCAGGTTAAAACTCAATATTGTGACTTCTGATGCGTGGATCTGAACTTTGACATTTCCTCCTCTGATCTTCTCTCTCTGAACGCCTTCGATTGCCAACGTACCTCTTTCAGTATTAACCTTTTCAACCTTTCCTTCGATTCCAGCGTATTCGCCACGCATTACTTTAACAGTATCGCCTTTTACTACTCTTGCGCTTCGTCTACCATATTGCTTTCGTAGATCATCAGTAAGCGAAGAGCATATTCTTGCATCGAGAATGTGCTTTGGAATACTTAATATTGTTGCATTGGAACTTGACATATTTATATCTTATACTCCTAAATTATCATTGGTGCTAAGTTTGCTATTCTGGGCCATCTTTCTGCTGCTTCTGCAGCAACAGGACCCTTTATATCGGTTCCTTTGATCTCTCCTTCTGGAGTCACCAAAACTGCTGCATTGTCTTCGAATGTCACACGAACACCATTTAGTCTTTTGACTGGATATTTTTGTCTTACTATTACTGCTCCAAAGATTTGTCTTCGAAGTTCCGCTGGACCTTTTTTAACGGTTACTGTCACGAAATCTCCTACTGCAGCAGAAGGCAGCCTAGAATGCCTTCCTTTATATCTCGTGACTTGAGCTATACGCAAAATTTTTGCACCTGTGTTATCTGCACATACTAGCTCAGCAGTAATCGGAAGAGCTCTTGTAACATATGGTCTAAATTCTTCTACTCCCTTTGCCGAAACGGCCCTAGTCTTTGCTGCCATCCTTGTTACTCACCTCTATTATAACGAACGAGACTGTTTTCGACAAGGGTCTACATTCGGCGATCTTGACCTCCAAGCCTTCTCCAATATCTATGCACCCAGGGATATATGCGTGGAGTTTAGACTTGCTCCTCTCATATCTCTTGTATTTTGGTACAGGATGCGGATACTCGCGAGCTACCACTGCCATGTTTTTTGCTTTAGCACTAACAACCGTTCCACTAAATATTTTTCCTCTTATTGCAAGGATCCCATGAAAAGGACAGCGTTTATCCTCGCATGATTTCCTCGGAGGAGCGACGGATATGCCAATATTTCTAACCATGTTTTTCAACTCAATGAGGTAGCGTAACACGATCTTCTGGTCTTCCCTTTAGCGACGAACCATCTATAAAGCAACTGCCAGATGGAAGATCTAACCTAATTTTTCTTGCTACGGATTTAGATATTCTTTTTGTTCCCCTAGTTGTTTTTATGCTAATCATGTTTTTAGTTTCAAGGACTATGGTGCCTGACAAGCCTGTAAGTGGCCTGTCTAAACTATCTTCTATAATTGCATGAAGACCAACAAGCTCATGTGCGAAAATATTTTTATCGCTAATCATTGTTTTTGATCCTCCTCTCGTTTAGAATAGTCAAAATTCGAGCTATGTCTCTACGAATATATTTTACGCTTCCGGTCCTTTTCTTCAAGGTCCCTTTTGCCGCTTCTGATCTAATCTTTGAGAGATCAGCCCTAAGATCTGTTAATTTGCCTGATAGATCATTGTCATTCATTTCCCGGATTGTCTTTAGCTTAGCCCTTGCCATTAGCACTTCCCCCTGCTGGCACGGCTTTTTCCGGCAAGCCACTTGGAATTACATTTTCATCCGATGATTGTTGTGCTGATAGTTTTTCAGGCTGTGTTTGTGCATCGATTAGAGATGTGTCGGGATAATCAAAGTCTTGTGGAATTTCGTTTTTTAAGGCAATTCTCAATTGTATACCCATAAGACCCATCTTTGTTCGAACATGTGTTACACCCACCTTTACTACCTTCTCTGCCACATCCCCACTCTTTGGCAGAACACCTGAAGAATGTTTTTCAAAGTGCGCCCGTTCACTTCTTAGTTTCCCAGCAACTGTCACCTCTACACCTAGAGCACCAGCATTACTAATTGTATTTATTGTCCAGAGACAGGCCCTCCTAAAAGCTGTCCCCCGTTCAATCAACTGAGCAATTCTGTTACACATTATCTTCGGATTCAATTCCGGGACAGCAACTTCCATAACAGATATTTGAGGATTTGTCAAACCAAATTTTTCTTCTAATTTAGAAGTAATATCTCTGATCCCAGTACCTTTTCTTCCGATAACAAGACCGGGTCGTGTGACATAAAGTGTTATCCTGGTGCCAATTGGTGTTTTTTGCACATCTACACCTCCATATCCGGCATCCTTTAAAGTTGCTGCCAAATACTCATCAAGTTGCATGTTACGATAATTGCTTTTCATAACATTCTTTACGGCACTCATTATTCAGATGCTACCTCTTGTGCAACTAATTCTACATGTACGAGTGTATCAATCCTGGGGCTCGACCTTCCCATAGCCCGAGGAGTAAAGCGTTCTAATTTGGTTCCCTTGTGAACGACTGCGCTAACTATTTTGAGCCTGTCAAGATCCATTCCTTTATACTCGCCATTTGACTCTAAATTATCAAGTAATTTCAAAAATTCTTTTGATGTTTTCTTTGGAAAACGACCTGCAGAAAAACCATCCCGGATGTTTGATCTGTGTGCAACTTCGTTATTATGTCGTCTATATGGAACTGCAATTTGCCTTGCAATGACGTTTTCCAAAAATTCTCTTGCGTCTTCTATTGACATTCCTCTTATAGCAAGAGCCACTTCGCGAGCATGTTTGTGGGAAATATCTTTTTCTCTAAGCGCAGACCTGACATGCTTTGTTTTGTCGAACGCATTGAACGCGTAAGAATAAGTCGGCATTCACGAATCACTTTAATGGCACATACAGACTAGATCTTGATGCACCAACTCCAGGGGCTCCGTGCTGAACCCGTTTGTTTGTTATAGCATATTCTCCTAAGTAATGTCCGATCATTTCTTTTTTAATATTGACGCTAGAAAAATCCTTGCCATTGTGAACATTGATATCAAGCCCTATCATGTCAGGGAGAATTATCATGTCTCTGATATGCGTTCTTAACTGACCATTGAGTTTGCCCTCTCTTGCTAATTTTATCTCTTCTCGCAATTTTCTCTTTTCATCGTTCATGTAATGAGCTACTCTTTTATCCAGAGATCTTCTCTGTCTGGCATTCAAAAGTGGTAATAGTGCCTCTATCGATAACGCTTGTAATTGTTCAGGTGCGTAACCTTTGAATTTGAACTCACGAACCAATTATACCATAGTCTCAACGCATAATACCACTTTTAAATCTACCGTGAGTCGTTCAAGCTCTTAATGACAGCACTCACACAAGCCCCAACTTTGTAGCAAGGTCTCTTGCACCTTCTGCTGCTATAAATTTAACAACAGCCTTCTTACCCTGTACAGTCCTTAGAGTGTTGACTTCGGTTGCTTTGGATTCATATAAGACTAATAATGCCTCGGCAATCTGCTTCTTTGTTGATTTTTCCGCGACCACAAAAGTCAATTTATTCTCTTTTTCGATCAAATTGAATGTTTTTTCTGTTATATACGGCTTAATAATTACTTTTTCAGCTTGATCCAAACTCAAGGATTCATTGTTTTTGGTGCTCATGTATGATCAATCTTCTCCGCAGGTTGCTGCAGAGGTGCCTTTACGTCATTTAACTGTTTTATTGCACTTTCTGAAAAGACAGTCAACCTCACTGGCTTTGAGCCAGGACTCAAATCCAGTACACTTAATCTCTTTACTTGCTTGATATCTATTCCTGGAATGGATCCAGACAATCGACCAATAGTTTCGTCATTGCCCACAACTACTAAGACGCTGGTGGCTGATCTAGATGCTCTATGCCTTCGTCTTGCGATCCCGGATCTTGATTTTCTGGATGAATCTGATCTAATCAATTCTTCTGCAAGACCCAGTGCATCAAGGGATTTTCGGAGATCTTTGGTCTTTGTAATAGATTCAATGTC
Source organism: Nitrososphaeraceae archaeon (assembly GCA_019246625.1). Classification (GTDB taxonomy): domain Archaea; phylum Thermoproteota; class Nitrososphaeria; order Nitrososphaerales; family Nitrososphaeraceae; genus Nitrososphaera_A. The sequence goes on along the minus strand of JAFAQB010000266.1, from coordinate 55,790 downwards.
GTTCGAAACTACTATTGGGAAACTTGATATATTGTCTACCTTATGGCCACGTCTTTTAATTATATCTTTCTTGGCGGTAGCCGCTATGGCAGAACACAGGGCTAGCCACTTTTCCTTCTTGTTAATTTTTTTATATATTTTTTTCCAAGACTCTGGTGGGTGTGGAGCCCTTCCGTGTCTTACTCCAGCGACTCCCGCTGCTTGTCCTGCTCTTGCGAATCCTTCGCCCCGGGCTCTTGCAATTCTTGCAATTCCAAGCCCTGTGTTTCGTGATTCAGCACTAACCATCTCTCCAGCCATTGGATAGCGTCCTTGTTTTTGGAATGAATGCGACAGCAAATTCACATATGCCTTATGAATAATATCTGGCCTAAAGACAGTTTCAAATACAGGAGGTAAATCTATATTATGCAAATCAGTACCATCGATTTGTAGAACTTTTGTATTTTTAGTCACTGGGCGACGACCTCTATGACCCTAGGTTCTATTATCTTGGCATTAGTTCTTCTTATCGCATGTCTTAACTTTATTATCCTTTTAGGAACGCCTGGTATCGAACCTTTTAACACCATATAGTCACCTTTTATTATTCCAAAATGTTTGAAGCCGCCGGAAGGATTGATCAAATTTTGCCCATCCGATTCGGTATTTGACATCATCAAAATCCTCTTGTTATATTCCGTTCTTTGATGGAAACCTCTTTGTCCCTGTCTTGCAACAGTATACATTACTACTGCAGGAGATATGGGGCCCAAGGTACCAACAGCACGAACACTCTTCCTTGATTTATGTTGCTTCCTCTTGATGCCGAACCTAGTAACCGGGCCTTCTACACCTTTACCTCTAGTTATTCCGAAGACATCAACAAATTGGCCCGTTTTTATAACATCAGCTGCTCGAATTTGTTTTCCTAGAAGGCCTTTAAGATATTCATACTGATTTTTAATGTCAGCACCTGAGACGGCTAGTTCAAAAACGAATGGTTTTTTTTGTGAAATGTTTACCTCATTTGGTAAAATTGCCACTATTGCCATAATAGAAGTCACCTTGTTGAGAACCAATTCAGCTTTAGAGAAAGCTTCTTGAGAAAATTTGGCCTGGAATTTCCTGTCCAATTTTTTTGGAAGATCCTTGGCATAAATATCGAAAACAGCATGTCTCCCATGATAATCTTCAGTATATCCGCGAATACCTATGATCCTTAGCGGAGGAGTCACGATAACCGTAGCTTCGTTTAGAAAATGCTTCCCAAAATTAGGGGTCCTTTCACGATCATCTATCGTCAATACATGAATTTCACCTGCTTTAAACCCCGCAAAACCAAGGAAGGTTGGTTTTTCTGACCGCATGTTTGGCCAAGTCCTTATCCTTGGTTCCAAACTCTTCGCTCTCGCCCTAGGTCTAAATGCAACACTACCCCTCCTAGGTGCACTATACTTACGATGACCCATAGATAAAGCAAAACGTTGACGCCCTTTAATAAATTTATATTTATATTTGTATGCAGACGAATTGTTTATTTGAATAAAGCATAATTGAGGATTGCGAGGGTTCCTAATACCGCCTCCTCTAATCTGACAGTTTCAGTTGCCTGGAATGGAAACATATTTACCACAAATTCAAATGACTTCATACTTTGACCTTCACTGGCTAATATCTCGTCCACTCCTTTCTGGGGAGCACCGAAAACTACTAACAAGTTATGAATCGAGTTTAGGCAGGTAACAATCCTGCCTTCTTTATTATGGAAGTACGATCCCTTTTTGGAGGTAATTATAATTTTTGTTCCTTCGGTTTCTTGCAATAATTCGTGGAGATTCGGAACACCTCTGACCTCATATCCCCAATAACAATCTTTAATATCTCCAATAGTAGCTTGCCTAACTTTTACATTAGGATAGGCTGAAATGATCTTAACATTGACTTTTTCTCCTTCCCTTTTACGATAGCCTTCATAGGGCACGAGCACACCAAGGCCAATATCCACATAGGGGATACCCTTTAAAAGTATGATAACGCCGACACGGATATCACCGGCTCTGACGTGCTTGATATCTTCGAATTTTTTATGATGTGGCGCTTTTATGGGGTGTAGGATTCCGGCATATTCAAGTTGGGGCATATGAGAATATAAGATCTTCCTCAAATACTGTGGAGTATCCAAATATCGTAAAATTATCTTTAAGATATTAGTATCTTCCCTATCGATGCGGGACGTTTTATCGTGATAGATGTAAATTCTACTTACCCTAAAAATAGAACATGCTCTAGCAAACATCGAAACTTTGATACTCTTATCCCTTTTTGTTTGCTCATCGGAGATAGAAGAATCAGGAATAGCTATCCAAATGTTTACAAATTTCCCCATTTACTCTCTTAATAGCATCCTGATTAAATCTACTTGACAACTATTTGCTTCAAATATGGTACGGCCTAATGTCCCTTCCTTTTCTACCATGGTTGCAGAAAGCGTTCGTAATTATTGGATCCAAATCTTCCTGGATTTTTCGAACCATTCGAAAGTCATTGAGGTTAGGCACATTTATCCTGATTCCCGCCTCCATAAATCAGCCATTTTAATGATCTCGAGGAAAGTCGTCATTTGTTACTAGTTCGCTGTCGTGCCATTTGTGCATACCTTTCAATATCTCCCTCTTCTACTTTGTGCATCGTCCTTGTTTCGTTATCTATAACTGCCATCTTTATATGCCTGGTGCCAGTTTTGTCTTCACTTACTAGATAAATTGATTCTATTGCAAGAGCACTTGCCTCATCCATGGAGATGTCACCATTATAACTCTTTTCTAGGAACTCGGTCACTTGGTCACTTCCTGCACCAATAGCTACGGCATCATATCCAATGTAGGTGCCACTCGGGTCGGTCAGGTAAAGAGCTGCTCCACTCTTATCAACTCCTGCAAGTATTAAAGCCACACCAAAAGGTCTCACACCCGCATACTGTGTAAATTGCTGAGCCATGTCAGCAATGTTTTTTGCCACACCTTCGACATCCACTGGTTCATCATAGATTAACCGGTTACTTTGTGCAAAGAACCTTGCATGATCGACCTGAGTCCTAGCATCAGGAATGTATCCTGCCGCTGCTACCCCTATGTGATCGTCAACTTGAAAGATCTTTTGGGTTATACTGGAGATCTGCAATTTCCTAGCTTTTTCTTCTACTGCTAGAATTACACCTGTCTTACTTTTAATTCCTATGGCTAATGTTCCTCTTCTAACTGTTTCAATCGCATATTCGACTTGGTAGAGTCTCCCGTCTGGAGAAAAAACAGTAATAGCTCGGTCATAACCTGCTGCTGCTGGTAACAATACATTTTTTTGTACCTCGCAATGTTTAATTTAAATTTACCTTCAAAGTTGAAATCGTATATTGGCATGCCACAAGATGAAGTGAGGTTCTACGGTCACGTGAATATACAGTCACTTCATCCAAGGACAATAGAAATAACAAAGGATGAGAAACTAAGCTTAAGAGGAGATTGCATAGTTGGAGTCAGGGCGAACAAGTCTTGTACTGATATAAATCATATATTGCAACGCGCTTTGAAGAATGACGACTCGTTAGCAAAGATTGAAATTATCGTTGGAAACAGCTCGTTCGAAATTAGGGGTCGTGGTAGTGCAGAACTTTTACTTTCCAGCCACCATGATATCGTCATTCGCAAGTCGACTTTTATCTGTCCCAGAACGATCTCAATCGGTTGTGACAAAGCTTCCTGTGATATTCCTAGGGAAATGGTCCTTTCTCTAAAGGATCCGCTGACAAAAGGAATTTTTATGATAACTGTAGAGTAGGTAGCAATAGTGAGCTACACGATCATCAAAACTTTGTTCTAGTGATTTTCTCATAGGCGTATATATATCTACTACTCAACTTGGCTACCAGTTCATCAGGTATTGTTGGCAGATCAGGTTTTTTTCCTTCTTTTGCGAGTCGATCTAATCTATCTTTGAATCCAGTTTGTATAAGCCAGTCTCTTAATAGTTGCTTATCATAACTTTCCTGAGTTCTTCCAAGCGAGTAACTGCTAGCTAGCCACAGACGATACTCGTCAGGACCTAATGAGTCACCTAACGATAGCTCTCCAGTTTTGGGCTCTCGCCCGAACTCAAACTTAACATCTGCAATTAGGAATCCAGACTTCCCTACGATAAGGCTCATTTTTTTGTACAGGTTTATTGATGTTTCCCTAAGATAATCAAATTCTTTGTTCGACAAAAGCCCAGACGATACTATATCGCTCTTGGTAATTGGCTCGTCATGTTGCTCTGACTTGGTGGTTGGATCAAAGATTGGGTCAATCAGCTTTGCAGCCTTTATAGGATGAAAATTTTTTGGGATCATGGATGCAAGTGGCTCTTTACCGTAGCGGTCCAGTAAACTGCCGTAAAAATACCCTCTTACTATACATTCTATCGGTATCATATCCATCTTTTTTGCTATTAATTTATCTTTGTCTTTTAATCTTAGCATGTGATGCCTTACACCAAGATTGTTAAACCAGAATTCCGCAAATCTACAAAGGACTTCACCTTTCCTAGGTATAGGCGTAGTCATCCCTACGTCGAATGCAGAAATACGGTCAGTAAAGTGCAATAAAATATCTCCATTCTGCAAATCATAAATGTCTTTTACCTTTCCCCGACGCAGTAATTTCATAGAGACGATATATTCTTTTATAGGATAAAATGTCTTGTGATCTGAGCTTGTCATTACGAGTTCGGGATCTAAAAGCAAAGGTCATGGTGGGATTTGGACCCACGACCTAAGGTTTACAAAACCTTCGCTCTGGCCAGGCTGAGCTACATGACCAAGGTGGCTCAACTCATTCAGTTCCATATCCGAAGATAATTAATAGTTTCGGTATATTTTATCACGGTCTACAATCCCAATTGTTAAATCCAGCATGGTGATTTCATCATGTCGACAACCATGCCAAAATTTATCGTTATTGTAACAATTGAAAACAAGCCAGATATCAATGATCCAGAAGGAGAAACTATTCATCGAGACCTTGTTATTAGGGGAGGATATTCGAGCATCGAATCAGTAAGGTCAGCGAAGACTTTGAAAATTATAATAAGCGAAAAGTCCGAAAATGAAGCTGAAAAAGTTGTTCGTAACCTTTGTGAAGAGCTGCGCATCTATAATCCAGTTGTAAGTAGTTGCAATGTGAAATCGGCTGGCGAATTACCTGGTAAAGCCAAAATACACTCCAGTCACTAATGTAAGAACTTTATTCCTCACCTTTTGTCTGTAATCTTGACCTAAAAATGGGTTTAATCCCAAGCGGGGTATAATCTCCAGTAGAACAGCTGAAACATAAATCTTCACGAGAAATTCCTATCGCGCTGGATAGACTCGAAGTGTCATTATAAGCAACATGGTCAGCATGAATGATATTGGAAACCCTTGTTCCAATATCAGTATTTGAGCATTCTCCTTTAGCTTGCTGATATGCTATTAGTTCTTGTTGAGAAGGAAAGTCAATACCTGCATAGCAGGGATAGCGAATTGGAGGATATGTGATAATCATGCTGATCTTTTTTGCACCAGCAGCACGAAGGATTTGGACTATGGATGCTGAGCTTGTCCCTCTAACAATGCTATCGTCAATGACAACTACATGCTTACCTTTAATAACTTCGCGAATCGGTATGATTCCTTTGTTAATTTCCAATCTGTCTTCACGATATGGTTCTATGAAGCTACGATTCGAACCTTTTTTTCTATACCTGTCCTTAAGTAACCCTTCTTCATAGTCAAGACCTAATTCTTGTGAATATGCGAAAGCAGCAGGTCGAGCAGAATCGGGTACTGGTATTACGACATCAGCATCCTTAATCGGAAACTTCTTGGCTAATAATAGACCTATCCTTTGTCTTGCCTCGTATACGTTCACACCCTCTATGACGCTGCTTGGATGTGCAAAGTAAGTATACTCAAATGCACAATGTGCATGAGATTTTTCCGCAGAGAATTGGCTGAATTCAATCCCATCTTTATTCATTTTCAAAAGCTCTCCCGGTGATACATCTCGAATTATTTTTGCTCCTAAAGCGGATAGAGCACAAGATTCTGATACCACTATGTATGTATTAGTGTCTCTGTGGTGTCCCAATATCAATGGACGGAAACCCCTGGTATCACGAGCAGCGTAAACTGAACCACTGTCAGTTAGAAATGTGAAGCAGAAGGAACCGATCATTTCTCGCTTTAAAATGGACAAAGCTTTAGTCATGTCTCCTTCATTGGCCATGTGCATCACTAGACGTTGAGCTGCGATGAGCGTATCGCTCATAGTGTGCGGAGTAAAAGTGCAACCGCCAACCATAGTTGATAACTCTTCAACATTTGCAATTGTTCCGTTGTGTGCAATACATAGATCCTTTATTTTCAATGGCTGAGCATTTTCCAATGTGCTCTTACCGAATGTCGAATAGCGAACGTGGCCAATTGCAGCATGCGAGGTAAACTTCTTTACTATGGATTGAAAATCTGAGGCTGCTGCAGAAACCAAGCCCAATCGCTTCAGGGGTGGTTTGCCAGGAATCGCAAGCCCCCAGGATTCTTGGCCTCTGTGTTGCAAAGTACGTAAAGCATCAATGACAAGAGATATAACATTGTGACCACCGAGCGAAAACATACCAACCACGCCACAGTTTTCCTGAACCATTCTATACCTGTGCCTCTGCAAAATTCTCTTCTAAAAGGTTATGCGTTGAACTTTTGTAATAAACTCTATACATAAGTTTATCCCTTGTGACATATCATATAGTAAACCTCTAAAAAACTTTGGCGTATATCCTTTTAGTTATATATAATACCATACAGTCTATATTACGGTGCCAGGAAAGCAAGTGAATAAACCAAAAACCACTACCAAACAAGATAAAGATCAAACCCGAGTTCAGTTATCCATCATTCTTTCTAATGCCTTGGAGCTCTCCGATAATTTTTTAATAGGAATATCCACAACTAATCCCTTGTTTTTGCCCATGAATTTCACACGTTGATTGCTCTCACCTGCTCTCCCAATCTGAGCAAAACGGAGTTCTTTGAATTCTGAAAGTATCTTCTGGACCGTGCTTGGTTGCTTGGTTCCGATAATATAACGCGATTGAGACTCTGAAAAGAGAAGATTATCTAATCTAGAGCAAGAGTTAGGAATCAAATTAAGATTCATATCTAATCCCACATTTCCAGCTATTGCCATTTCGCAGACTGCTACAGCCAATCCACCCTTCGAACAATCATGAACACAATTAACCAGATTTTTTGAGATTAGTTGCAATACAGCCTTTGAATTAAGTTTATCAACGGTCAAGTCTAACTTTGGTACGTTTCCCCCGCTTATATGATGATATGATTCGTAGTATTCAGAACCACCCATTTCATCTGAGGTTGATCCTATTATAAAAATAAAGTCATTAGCTTTAAGGGATAGATCAACGATGGAAGACTGTTTTTCAATCAACCCTAACGATCCTATAACAGGAGAAGGCTTTATCGCTCCCTTGGCGGTCTCGTTATAAAAGCTCACTTTGCCTCCTACTACAGGAATATCCATATACTTGCAAAAATCAGCTACTGCATTTATTGCTTGGACAAAAGTCCAAAATATGCTTGGATCATCGGGACTCCCAAATTGCAAATGATCTATTATCCCTATTGGTTGGGCTCCAGTGGAGATGACATTTCTGCATGCCTCAGACAGAATACCTAGCGTTCCTTGATAAGGATCCAAGTAACAGTGTTTGGAGTTTCCATCTAGCTTAACTGAAATGAATTTGCCGTTGCCAATTCTTAAGACACATGCATCGCCGCAACCAGGTTTTAGAATTGTCCGTAAACCAACTTCATGATCATATTGCTGATAAACCCATTTCTTATTAGCGATACTAGGGTTAGATAAGAGTTGAAATAAAATCTCATTAATGTTATTATCTTGTCGTATATCAAAAAATTTCTTTAATTTACTTAAATACTCGGGCTTTTCAGTTTCTCTATCCAAGAGAGGTGCATGGGCAAAGAGGTGGGACGGCAATGCCGTAACAACCTTCCCTTGGAATCGAATCACTACATTTTGACTGTCTATGACTTTACCAATTGTAGCATGTGTGATGTCGTACTTATCGAATATGGATCTTATTGTTTGCACTTTTGAATTGTCTGTTATATACAGCATTCTTTCCTGTGATTCAGATATCATTATTTCGGCTGGTGACATGTCGTTATGCTTTAGATAAACTTTGGTCAATTCTACATCAAAGCCCTTTTTCAAATTATCAGATGCTTCCGATAGGCAACAAGAGAGTCCGCCTCCTCCTAAATCCTTTATTGCCTTTATGCATCCTCGTTCTGTTGCTTCAACTGTCGCATCAACCAGTAACTTTTCCAAAAATGGATCCGGGATTTGTACTGCAGATCTATTCTCTCCTTCTAAGATAGCTGACGCAAATGATGCCCCGTGAATTCCATCTCTGCCAGTAGGCCCACCAGCTAGAATGATCAAATCATCGTTATCGACCTTGTTTGCGATAACTTGTTCGCTTTGAGCCACACCTATAGAAGCAACATCTACAAGACAATAATCCTCAAAACATGGATCAAATTCTACTTCGCCTCCTACTGTGGGTATACCTATGCAGTTACCATATTCTGCGATGCCGCGTACAACATTTTTGAAAAGCCATTTTGACTTTACTTTTGTCTTCTCTTCCACCACAATAGGTGCAAATCTCAATGAATCGAGGATCGCAATGGGGCGACTGCCCATGGAGATTATGTCTCTTATGATACCTCCAACACCAGTGGCAGCGCCGCCGTACGGCTCGACAGCGGAAGGATGGTTGTGGCTTTCTATGTGGACGGTGACAACGTATCCATCTCCAACGTCTAATATTCCAACATCATTTGCTAGACCGGTTACTACTCGAGGTCCGATAGTAGGCAATAATCTTATGTATTTTTTGGAAGATTTATATGAACAGTGCTCAGACCATTGCGCACCGATAATCTCTAATTCGACCGCACTTGGTTCACGTCCTAATTTATATTTCAGATAGCAAACTTCCTTATCAGTCAGCATTATGAGAATGGGCAAATGGGGTTATACTTAAGCATATTATAATGTCATTGTTCGTTTAGCAAATAAGACACGAGTGAATGAAATATCAATATTGCACTATTGTTACTTTTTGTAGGACAAAGAATATTTTCACTAGCCCTTTCAGGATGCGGCATCATGCCCATTACGTTTCCTTCTTCATTACAGACAGCGGCGACTAGATTCATAGATCCATTCGGATCGTCATTGACATATCTAAGGACAATTTGGTTGTTCTTCTTTAAATATCCTAAAACTGTAGTATCGACTAGATATCTTCCTTCACCATGGGCAATTGGAATAGAAACCTTTTGATATTTTGAAAATCCAATTGTAAAGGGTGTCTTATTGTTATGAACCTGAACAGTTGTCCATCGACATACAAAATTAAGAGATGTATTCCTGATTAGAGCTCCGGGGAGCAAACATGATTCAACAAGTATCTGGAAACCATTACAGATACCCAGTATAGGTACCCCTTCCTTTGCCATCTTTTTAATCTCCCCAATAATTGGACTATGGGCAGCGATGAGGCCAGCGCGAAGGCGGTCGCCATACGTAAAACCTCCTGGAATTATGATAGCATCATAATGAGCGATATTGTTTTTCTTGTGCCAGATTAGATCAGCTTGTACCTTGAGAATATTGTTTAAGACATAATGAACGTCACGATCGCAATTACTACCAGGGAACACTATGATACCAATCTTCGGAGCCCTTCGATCGAACATTGAACTTTGCATTGTTAATACTCTATGCTTTAATGTTAAGAATAGAATGTGTATATAAAATATGTCTAAATTGAGAATAGAGAAACACCAGAAGCCTTACCTTAGCTAATCCTGAGTTGTTGAGCTTGAGAAGTTAATTACAAAGTTTTTATCCTGAATTGAAAAATTAGAAACAATGGGTGAGGCAGTTAGAAATATCATGACGAAGGCAGTTGTCACAATAGATGAGAATAGAACTGCTCTAGAAGCAGCTAGATTGATGTCTGAAAGGGGTATTAGCTCATTAATAGTTATAAAGGATGGAATGCCACAAGGAATTTTAACTGAACGTGACTTTATCAAAAAAATATGCGCGAAAGAATTGCACATTTCGCAAGTACAAATAGCAAACATCATGTCCAAGATCCGAACATATGCAGAACCGGATACTCCCATAGAAGTAGCGGTGCAGAGAATGGTTAATCAAAGGATCCGAAGATTGCCTATCATGCAAGAAGGACAAGTTGTTGGAATTGTCACAGTTACTGACTTGGCAAGACATCTAAGGACCATACTATTGCTCGAAGGTGCATTATCAGACAAAACATAAGCGTTATCTGAACGGACAGTGAAAAATATCCAACACATCTGCATAAACTTCTTAACGAGCTTTCTTTCGGTAATGTTTCACAAATGCGGTAGACCTTTGTGTCTCTAGTTTCTTTGCCTTTTGGATAACTTTTTTTTCTAGATCTTGTTTGTATTTCGCAAGCTTGGAAGCAAATTTTCCATACTTGATCGCCAGGATTTGGCAGGCGAGTATTCCTGCATTTTTAGATCCATTAATGGCAACCGTAGCTACCGGTACCCCTGGCGGCATCTGCACTATTGACATAAGCGAATCCAAGCCATCTAAGCTAACGGTTTTAATTGGCACCCCTATCACAGGAATAGTTGTAATGGAGGCAACCATCCCTGGAAGATGCGCCGATCCTCCAGCGCCAGCTATTATGACTTTGATTCCTCTTTTTCTGGCTGCTTTTGCGTAATTTAACATTCTTTCAGTAGTCCTATGCGCTGAAACCACTTTCATTTCGCTGGATATTCCAAATGAATTCAAAATGAGCTCAGCATCCTTCATCACAGGAAGATCTGTCTCACTTCCCATTATTATGCTTACAAGAATGTTATTTATTTTGGTCACTATCTATTCCACTACCACTCTTATTGTTCTTTTTGCTCTTTCTGCTGTTGACATTGCTTCAAGCAGATTTTTTGCAGTTACTGTAATATGTCCGAGTTTTCTGCGTGGCTTTGATATTTTTTTGCCATAAATGTGCAGTTTTACACCTGGGATAGCCAACAATTGTCTTATTCCTTTTATTTTATACGGACCAATATGGCCCTCAGAACCAAGTATATTTACCATTACAGCAGGAGTCAGCAACCGAGGCTTTGATAAGGGAAGATCTAGGATCGCTCGTATATGATGTTCAAATTGTGAGATCGAGCAAGCCTCAATAGAATAATGGCCTGAATTATGTGGTCTTGGCGCAACTTCGTTTAGTATAACGTCTTCATCATTCGTAACGAACATTTCGATTCCAAATATTCCTGCCCCCTTTAGAGCCCCGATAGTTTTCTCTGCCATTTTCTTCGCTTTGAGGCCAACTTTTTTAGATATCCTGGCAGGAACTATAGTCATATCAAGAACGTTGTTTTTATGGATATTTTCTGATACAGGAAATGATACAATTTGGCCGTGGGAGTTCCTTGCCACCATTATGGATATTTCCTTTATAAATGGTATGAACTTTTCTAGCATACACTGTCGACCATGAAAGAATTCAAGGGCTTGATATATTTTATTTTTAGAGGAAATCAAAAAATTACCTCTACCGTCGTAGGAATCTTCACAGGCTTTGAGCATGGCTGGTAGACCATATTCTGTACAGAGATTTCTCAAACACTCTTCAGATCTAACTAGATCAAATTTTGGTACAATGATATGATTATGCATTAGAAAAGACTTCTGTCTGAACTTATTTTGGATTATTCTTAATGTTTCAGGTGAGGGATACACAGGGTATCGTTGAGATTCTAAGCTCTTCAAAGCTTTTGAATTTGCCAGCTCTATTTCATAGGTTATTATGTCGGACTTTTTTGCTAGTTTTTTGATTGCGAGCTCGTTCTTAAAATCAGCAAGAATGAGTTCATCCGAGAGGGACGAAGCTGGACAGTCCTCACTAGGATCCAAAATGATGATTTCAAAAGACATACGCTTGGCTTCTTGGGCAATCATCTTTCCAAGCTGCCCTCCACCAATTATCCCTATCCGAATAGGATTTTTCATTGTGATTGCTTTGCCGATTTCTCTCAATCATTTTACTTCTTTTAAGAGGATAAATTAAGTCTTCGGCCGCGACTTATCCAACACCGGCAGATGATAATCTTACGAACTATACGTTGATAGCACAGGTGACATGCAATTCGATTATGACGTGACAGAAATATCTGTATCCACGAGACCATTACCTAAAAATTTTGAAAAACACTTGGAAGGAACAGGCATCAAAGCTCGACTTTTGTCCATTTATATGTTTATAACGGAGTACTTTAAAAAGAGTATCCGCCCTTTACGAGTTATGAGTCTTAAGGGTAAAGTTGCAATAGTGACAGGAGCAGGAGGAGGAGTTGGAAGGGCTACTACAGAACGATTAGCCGCGGAGGGAACCAAAGTCGTTATGGTGGGAAGAGAAAGGAAAAAGCTAATGAAGGTGATCTCCGAAGTCAATGACAGTAAAAACCTTTTACCCGTTTCGGCAGACGTCACCAAGGAAGCTGAAGTACTAAATGCTATAGAGCAAGCTATTTCTGCATTTGATAGAATCGATATTTTGGTCAACAATGCTGGTGTTCTTAATGAAGCAACTCCTTTTCATTTGATGACTGATGACCAATGGCTACCGTTAATTAATACTAACCTTATCGGGACTTTTAGAACTACGAAGGCGGTACTTCCTATTATGATGGAAAGAAATGATGGAGGTAGTATAGTGAACATCTCATCAATACTTGGGATACGAGCGATCCCTAAAGTTCCGTTTTCTGTTTACGGAGTAACTAAAGCAGGTGTAATAATGTTTACAAAAAGTATTGCTGTTGAATACGGTCAGTACAACATACGCTGCAATTGTGTTGCTCCTTCTACGATACGTAGTCCTATAATAGAGCCATATCTTCAAGACGAAAACGCAAAAATGGTACTTGAATCATCTTTTCCATTACGTAGAATAGGTGATCCCGAGGATATTTCCGGAGCAGTATGCTATCTCTGTTCAGATGATGCAAAATGGATTACAGGAACGATTCTAACTGTGGATGGAGGGATAACTGCAAAGCAGTAGTACAATGAACTTCACGTAACCATCGTAGAAGAATGCGCCAGCAGCCTTGTCGTATTTCTTCTAATAATGGGAATTACTTTTTTTATTATAATCTCGTGAAAATTTTCTGTGTCTATATCAAAGGATAAAAGCAATACATACGATAGACGACTACTATAATCTGTGACTGGTATAGTAGCGCGAATTAGCTTATTATAATGCGAGCTGGCATATATTATCTTACCTAAGAGGTATTCCCACCGTAGTCTTGTATATTGTCGCGTGGCTGCCGTAATCGCATATTGTGCTCTTTCTTCTGGTCCAAGCAATGGCTTCAAGCCCTTCCTTAATGAGGTAGACAGCAACTTTCCTTCCTCGTCTGCAATCCCAGCAAACCTGATAGAATTGTCCACGGCAATAACCTCATCACAAAATTTTTTAAAGAATTGATCCTTCAACTCAATAATTGATGCGACATGGTATATTTTGAATTTTATGGTGGTAATTTCGTCTAATACTTTATAGCGTTATTTGAAAAAGAATGTTGTGCTTTATTGGAAAACACATTAATGATAATCTGCGTTCCATGAAGATATGCAAAAAATTAGTTGCAACCTTCAAGGATTGACCTATTAATAACAAATTTTATTTTGCTCCAATTTATGTAGCATTGTTTATGGAGATCAAAGATGGCTTCTATGTTTTGCTTTTTCATACAAGCAGGAAAAAATGGCTGACTAAGGTTAGCATAGAAAAAAAAATGCATACTCATCTAGGCATCATAGATGTTTCTTCTACTATTGGAATGGAGTATGGCTCTGCGATCAGAACTACAGAAGGCAAGATTGTTTACCTTATAGAGCCCACTATTCACGATTTTATAATGAAATCAAAAAGAAGGACGCAGATTGTATATCCAAAAGATTTAGGATTTATTGCTGCTCGTACAGGATTAAAAAATGGATCAAAAGTAGTAGAGATTGGTACTGGCAGCGGGGCACTCACAACCTTTATGGCAAGTATAGTCAAACCTGACGGCCACATTTACTCTTTTGATATAAACGATGAATTTATGGGGATTGCCAAAGAAAACCTGGAAAGAGCTGGTTTGAATAAATACGTTACAATGCATCATCATCTCGACCCCTCTGGGGGGTATATCATAAGGGACGCAGACATAGTAATAGTGGATCTGGCTGATCCATGGACTATTGTTAATCAAGTTCGACAGGCATTGAAGGGAAGTGGCTCATTCGTAGCCATATGTCCCACTATGAATCAACTAGAAAAAACAGCATCAGAACTAAGGCTAAATAGATATATTGATATCGAATGTGTAGAATTAATGATACGGAATATCGAGGCCAGAGAAGGCATGACAAGGCCTTCAATGAGAATGATAGGACACACTACATATTTGGCATTCGCTAGAAAGACCGAAGTAACAGAAAATATAATGTAATCTTGTCCAAATTGTTCTATTACTGCAAACCACCAATTACTAAAGTAGATAAAAGGTTATGTGGTCTCTCGACAATCCTGTTTTAGTTTCTAGCAAATCCCCTATTTGAGCTCATTAAAAAGGCAAATGCCCGCCATCATTTTCTGAAGGCTTGTTATTAATAGACAAGTCCTTTTTGTTGATCGGTGCCTATATGCAAATGGGCCATGATCGTGGAGTTGTTTGCCAATACTGCTTGATTCCTATCTGACATCAAGGCTACTTTAATCAGAGGAGTTATTGCTTTTTTTCCAGAAAGAAAGTAAGCCGTTATCTGATAAATAAATTAGACAAACATAAAATCAGCATTTCCTATTTCACAAAACCCGGAATACAGCTTCTCGGGAATCCGAAAGTCAAATGTTGTATCAGCGGTGTTAGGTCTTGGGCCTCCTCACATGCTCAGGTTAACAAAATCAAATTACTTGCTGAGAAAAACCTTGAGCTTACGGCCGGCAAGAATAGAGTTAATCATCTTTCGTCCGTTTTCAGAGCGTTTATCGATCTTTATCCTGGCCTTCTTTCCAATCTGGCTGCTGCATATGAATTCATCCTCATTATAGATATCAACTGTTTTTCCTATCGCCTGTTCATTTACTAGAATTGTTACTGATGAGCCGACTTCACCTATATTGAAATCTATTTCTGTGCCGAGTGTAGGAGTCTTAACATCCACATCGATCTTCATTCCCAAAACTTTTTCCAATTCTGTAACTACTGAACCCCCTTTTCCTATTATTTTCGGCGCCACCTCTTTACCAACCCTTACTTGCACTCTGTTATCAGATATTATATCAATTTCTGCATTGGGATCAAATCTTCTTATTGTATCTTTTATTTTAGATTCTGCTAATTTTTTAATATTGCTGTCACTTTGCATTGCCTTTGATATTTGAGCAATCGGAACTACAACATTTTCCTCACCATAAGTATAAATTTCGTACTCAATCTCTGCTGTTTCAAAGTCGCGAACTTCAACCAATGGCCTAGATAGATCCGACTCCGTCATTCCGGCTGGAACCTTAACCGTCAGAGATACTTCATAAACTTTTCGAATATCGCCGTCTTTAATAAAAATTATCGTATCCAGAATGTGAGGAATCATGCCCAACTCTAATCTCCCGATAAATCTTTGAATTGAATCAAGTGGACTACTTGCATGGACAACGCCGACCATACCCACACCAGCCAGTCTCATATCAGAAAATACCTCGAAATCCTGAGCTCTCCTTACTTCGTCAAAAATAGTGTAGTCAGGACGCACTAATAATAATATGTCGACAGCTTTTTCGAAGCTTCCTTCTAATGGTCCATATTGCGTTACCTCTTTTGGGACCTGTAGGTCCCTTGGTGATTCAAAGGTTTTCACGACTTTTGCATGGTTGACATAGAACTCTGCAAGGCTGCTCGCAAATGTACTTTTGCCTGAACCTGGAGGACCTGATATGATTACACCTTCTGCCTTTCCCGATAGTCTTTCCATCAGCTTATCACTTAAATGATAATCAGCTAGAGATAGTTTTACAATTGGCCTTACTATAGTAATTTCAATTCCGTCTGAAAAAGGCGGTCGGGTAATCGCGATTCGAAATGTTCCGAACTGAATTACCGTAGCGCCGCTTCTACTAATTTCAACATTTCCATGGCCGTTAGCTCTAGAAGCTTCTGAGATTTCTTTGATAATGTTTGCAAGGCTGTTTTTGGTCATGGTATTTTCACCTATTTTTACAAGCTCAGAACTTCCTGGCTTTCCTCTCTTTGCCATGGGCACTACGCCTTCTTTCAGGTGAACACTCATAGTGGTCTCATCAAAGAATTTTTCAAATTCTAAATTTGCAATCTTTGTTTCAGTTGTTATGTGGAGCGAGTCTATTCCTTGCGCTTCAGCTACTTGTGCTTGTACATAGTCGGCTGTTATAAGGACAGCTCCCTCTTGTACAGCTACATCCTTTATAATCGAATCAATTCTCCCATGTTTTGCTAGACGTATGTCATCCATAGTGGGCCTTTGACCTTCGAACCGAAGGCTAACGTTCTTCTCAGAGCATTGTTGTCTTATCTTCTTAATTTCTTCCAAGCCTATAAACCCGTGTTCCTTGTTGGTTGAGGCCTGTGATTGTAACTCATCTAGAACAGCCAATGGAATAACAATTTCACTTCCGTAATCAATATACTTCCCTGATTCAAGCATTTTACTAATCTCGCCATCAATTATTATACTGGTGTCTAGAACAAATTTTTTTCTGATCACTTTATATGTTGTTGTCGGAGGTGGTTAAAGAATTTTGTCAATAATATTGGGACCAAGATCGAACATCAGCAACAAATTAATTTGCTAACTTGACAAACTAATCTATATGGTTCCATGATATTTGATCCTTATCAGACTTTAGGCTTCTTAACAAGTACTCGGGTATTTCGCTTTTCAAAATGGATTATAATATACTATCTATCATAGATGTATTATATACTATTCTTGATAATGCACACACCCGACATCATTAAATGAATAATATCTAATATATTATCCTTTATCTACATTTTAGTTAATGGCGTAATGCCAAGTATGTCTAAGGTATTTTTCAGAGTCAAACCAAATGCCTTTACAATGGCTAATCTAGTACGCATAATTTGCTTGTCTTTTTCCTTTAGTACTGGTGATTTTTCATAAAATAAATTGAATGCTGTTGCAAGCCTGTACCCATATCTTGCCACCAACTTCGGGTCAAGCGTCTTCGCTGACTCTTCCATGACCATGTCAAACTTGGCTATCTCTCTAAGTAGGCCTCGCTCTGCTTCCCCTGTCAAGGACTCATATTTTGTGTCAGAGACATATTGATCTGATTTTTCCAAGATCCTTTGTGACCTTGCGTATGCATATTGTAAATATGGTCCCGTATCTCCTTCTAGGCTTAAAGATTCTTTTAAGTTAAAATTTACTATCTTATCTAAATCCTGTCTTATTAAGTTGTATCTGATAGCGGAAACTGCAACTTCTTCTGCAATCTCATTCAACGATTGGCTGGATAGGTCAGGGTTTCTATGCTTCGCTTCTTCCAGAGCTTTGGCATGTAATAAGTCTAAAATGTAATCTGCATTAATGTAAATGCCCTTTCGCCCCGACATATGCAGGAATCTTTTTTCCCCAATATCAAGTCCAAATAATTTAGCAGTTTCAGAACTCAATGTCACAGCTTCGTAAGCTAGGTGGTGATACCGTTTGTTTTTATCCGAAATTCTAGACAACACCTTTGAAATCATTCTCTGTAACCTAGCTTGTCTAGCATCAATTACGGTCAGGGCTAAATCTGCTGAATTAAACTTCGGGTGGAGGTTAGTATTAGGTTCCATTGTAGTGGCCCATAGTATAGAACCATCCCATTGATTGACAAATTTATAATACGAAAATGGGTCTTCAATTATCCCTAATTTCCAGGCGGCATAGGGTATATCCTTTGCAATATAGGTTGTTGTGCCGTCAGTTCTTACTAATACCTTGTCGTCTTCATCATCCAATCTTAATACCCAGCACCCATTATTTTTGCCCGTAACTTCCAACATCAAAATTCCTCTTTCCTTCAAGATTTCAAAGGTCCTATTCCATATTTTTGAATGAATGATCTGTGACTCAAAGTTCAATAGATCATAACGGGTTTTGATTCTCCAGCATGTCTTTAATTGTTCTATCAGCACGCGCATAGTAATGTTGGATGCTAACTTGGCAATTTCCGATGTGCCTTCTTCAATTTCTCTTAATACAATTCTTCTTTTTTCCTCGAGAGAGGGATCTGTTTCATACATTTCATTTACCTTAACATACACTTGATCGCCACAATAATGGTCAAACTTTAAAGATTTGTCATTAGGCTCGAGAGGAAATCCTGCGAATCTGAATCCGACAACAATATCTGCAACTTGTAAACCGGAATCGTCAATGTAGTTTAGTACTATGGTTTTGTGGTTCGTCGTCTTCATAATTCTATATATAGCATCCCCTATGACTGTGTTCCGAATATGGCCAATATGTAAGGACTTATTTGGATTGACACTTGTATGCTCAATTAAGACCACCTTGCCCTTGCCAAAATCGTAAAAACCATACTTCGGATTTTTAAGCACCTCATCTAATGTACTTTCCGTCAATTTCTCGAAATTTGCTTTAAAGTTAATGTAACCAGCAGGATGTGCTTCAGCGGACAAAATAAGAGTTGAACAATCCTTCTTCTTCTCATTCAAATATGGCTTCAACTGTTTCTCTACAATTTCATCCGCAATATCAAATGGCCGCTTTCCGATTTTTCTACTGAGCTGAAAAGATACATTGCAAGTCAAATCTCCATATTCGGTTCTGGATGGCTCTGAGATTTCAAAATCTTGTTTTGGATAATCCAAATTCCTAAGGCTCACTGATATCACGTTGTGAATCTCATTCACTAAGGCTCGAAATGTCATTCTTAGATCTCAATCCCATATAATTGAAGGCCACAAAATCTATGGCATCTACCACACCTATGCCTTCGGTGCCTCTCACTACATGGTTTGCCCTAGATTTAACATTCTCAGGAGCATGATTTAGAGCAACACTATAACCACATATATCGAACATAGGGATGTCAGTCTCACTATCACCTATAGCAACAGTTTGTGCAGCATGGGCTTTTAACATCTTTAGTGCCACCTTCAATCCGATCGCCTTGTCTATACCTTTTTCATTAATATGAAATGCATATTTGCTGTCGTTGATAGAGAGATCTAAATTATTCTCTTTCAATATTTTACGACCTTGTTCTATGTCAAAGGTTCTGAAGAGCACAACTTCCGTCATCCTTTCAAAAACAGGTTTAATCTTGACGCCATCAATGTTTTTTTTTAATACTTCATAGCCACTCAGACATTTCTTTTTACTTGCCAAAAGAACGTGCTCTTGAGGTGCAGTTGTCACCGCGCCGCCGTTCTCTCCTACAGCAATCTTTGTCGTGCCAATGAATACTGCAAGCACGTATGCTTCTATCGATGACCTTCCGGTCACATAGATTATATTGTACCCAAGCCTTTCTAGGTAACGTAAGGCTTCCATAGCAGGTATATACAACCTTCCTCCTCCATTTTCCGTCAATGTGCCATCAATATCAACCGCGAAGCTACTTATTGATCCCAACAGAACGTATAACCCAATGATAATTTTGAAATATAAGTGTAGTGTAAAATATCAATATTAAACTATTTCAACGATTTATTACTGATTGGTTGCAGCAATCCAACACGTCTGACATCTAAGATGATGAACAAAATAAGAGTTCTATTTGTCTTATACTTTTGATTATCTCATGATGCCAGAAGTGAGACGTTTTGTTTACCTATTTTTATCCTCCTCTGAGGAGACGCACATTTACTCCATAAATTCTCCTTATTTATAAAAGGATATCTCTAGCCGTATTTACGATTATATATCCACAAATGAAGGATACTGTAGCAGGGTCCGTCACCCAGTCAGGATAGGGTGCTGATTTCATTAAGCATTAGCCTCCGGAGCCAGTAGTCGTGGGATCGAAGCCCGCCGGACCCGCTTTTTTAAGCATTAAGGTCGGTGCCAGTCCTGATGAACGTGTATATGCAAATGCTTATATGAGTTTCAATATAACATCTGGAAATTGGCTTTGGAAGTCATTACACTACATGATCATGCGAATTCTTTGCTTAATAGACGAGAAATTAAAATAGTTTTGAAAAACGCTGCTGGAAGGATAAACAGGTCAGAGGCATCTGATTTGCTTGCAAAACAGCTTAACATTGACAAGAAGAAAGTCATTCCTATAGTAATGACATGTCATAGAGGAAAAACTGATATTGATGCCACCTTTTATGTTTACAAGTCTGAAGATGAGTTGAACCAGCTTCCAAGGTTCAGGTTGCTTAGGAGTATGCCAAAAGCAGAGAGGAAAAAACTGATGGATGACGAAAAAGCACAAAAATTAAAGGCAAGACAGTCCTCTGTAGCAGAGAAAAAGACTGGCACTGCAAGATCGAGGAGATAATTCATGGCAGACAGAAAATCTGCGACAAAAGGCAAAGTCGCTGTTCACAAATTCTATGTCATTGAGGGTAACAAACTTAATAGAATTAGACGTGATTGTCCACGCTGCGGGAAGGGCGTGTTCATGGCCCAGCATAATGATAGACATACATGTGGAAAATGTGGATTTACCGAATTCACGCATAAAGATCAAAGTAAGAAAAGCTCCAAGAAATCTAGCTATTGAGTAAATATGCTTAATTCATTCTTTATTGATTGAGCGACAGCTGGTGTAAGTTTGGGATAGAATAGTTCACTGTAGTATTTTACATTATTCAATTTTTTTATATAATCCATAGTTGTCTCTTTTGAATAGCCACATAGGAACTGTTTTGTTATTTGCTTGGCCATTATTGTATTCCTTGTTCTCTTTAATCCTTGGCTGACAAAATGAATAATGTCCAAAACCGGATCTCCAGATTTGAATCCAAAATGTTCGATTCCAGTAATATATAACGTATCTTTACTTATTATAAGATCGCGCGGTTTTATATTTCCAAGAGTAGATCCGTCCGCATGAATTGTTGCAATTTTTTCTCCAGCGAGCTTGATCCAATCAAGACCATCAGTAACATTATTTTTCAAGCAGTTTTTTATTATATCTGAAATGAGCTTGCCTTCAATAAATTCAGTGATTAGCATCTTTTTTCCTAGGACTACAGATTCGATAATGGGGCTATTCAATCCAAGGAACCGAATATATCTCAAAGCTTTATACTCATTGCCCAGTCTAAAAAGGGGGTCAATTCTATACTTTCCGACACGTTGGTCATAGGCAGGCCGCATTTTAAGGCCAGTCCATCTTACTGCTTTGGATTTTGCGAATTCCTTCACCACGATTGTTTTCTTGCGGCTGCTGCCATTAAGATCAAATAAAGCAAATGAAACGGTATTACTTCTCATACTTCCTAATTTGTGTTTACTAGAAATTGCATATCCAAAAAGACCACTTGATTCTGCATACGCATCTAGCCAGTTTTTGTCATCCGTTATCATAACACCTTCTGGTAATTTCCAGTAGTATTCCTTAGGATTTGAGAGAAACATAGGTAATTCTCCAGGGTATTCTTTGTGGCGGTTGATTTTCGCTTCCGCTTCTTTTATAATGTATTGTAATGTATGTCTACCTGCATAAGCATGAATAAAATAAGAAGCAAATTCTTGCATTCTTTTTGTTAGTTTTAATGAAGCAACCTTCATGGATCTCTGAACATCAACCCGTTTTTCAGAGATCTGCACGAAGATTCCATTAGATCTCAGGATCAATAATTGATCGTCTTCTTCCAGTATATCCTTTAGAGCTTGTCGATAACCATTGAGCGCGAATTCAATATTGTTCTTTGAGTTTTGTCCGGTGTAAATCTTCGAGTAGCTATAAACAGCATTGGGATACAATATACTCCTGCGTCTGATTTTCGAGAACATTATATACTCTAAAGGAAAAGTCAATTCAGTGCAGAGGATATTTATTGACCTCACCATGTCAGAAATCTCCTCTAAAATAACCCTTTTTTTATAAACTGTTTCAAGCTTTCTGAATAATTCTGGATTTACGAGTGATTCGTAAATATGCAATAATCGACCAATTACAAATTCACCAAGAAATGCAGAATTGGCATCTCTTTCCAGTGATTTACGATCGACAACAAGTGCAGAAAGTTCTATTTCAGACTCCTTTAGATAAACGTACTTAAGAACATAGGAGTAGTCTTCGAGTACTATGATAACGTCAAAGTCACTGTTAGGTCGTGCATAACCTGCGACCTTCGAACCATATAAGCACACTCCTGAAACATTGTGTTTTTTTGCTATTTTGATAACGGCTAGATCTATATTCTTTCGCTGTTCCTTGGAAATACTAGACATAAGACTTTTTGCTTCTTGCTTTATTTTCGAATTGATTGATCTTTTCCCTGATAATGTCGTGCATATGTAATTTTGCTATTGCTTCAATTGGGATTCTTATAATATTAGCGTCAACAGGTAGAACCATAGTTGGAAGACCTTTATTCATCCAATCTTCTATAGCCTTTCGTTCCAGTCTAGGATCTCCAAGACCTTCAGAAAATTTTTTTTTGATGTGATTGATTAAGGCATTGTCACGTTTGAATATGATCCTGGCTTCTAACAGATGATCGAAATCTCTATATTTTTCTTCAAATAAAGAGTCTGGTATTTCATCAGAAATTATATTCATTTTAAGAACCCGGCTTATCAAGCTGATATAATGCATGAATTCATGTGCTAAAATGGCATGGATGGTTCCTAACAGTCCATAAGATATAAGAGGAGCAGTTAATTGGACTAGAATATTAAGCCGATTATCCGGACCTACGACTGGAATGGTTCTGGCGAAGAAAATCCCAAATTGGGTGAACTCCACTTTCGAAGTTGATACTACAAGATTTGGTTCAACGTAATAATAAGGATAATTCAAACCGGAGGCTTTTTCGATTCTACTGATGCCTTCTTTTACGAGGTGAAAACGGCTTGTTATCAATTGATACACATGATCAGGAATTAGTCCTTTGTCTTTGGCTTCTTCCAGTCTTAACAGAACATTAGGCATCTAAGTAATTTTACAAAGTTATGGTCTAAAAAAATGTTACTGTATAATCACATCTAGAATATCAAATAAAGTACACTCGCATGTAGCACCGATGATCTTGGATACACTCGGTTCAACATACCTTTGTGCCCCAACAAACTGTTTAATAACAAATCCACCGTCAGCCATCAAAGTAACGCTAAATTCTTTCTCATTTATTTGCCGTGTCTTAACTGAATAGATTTTTTTCTTAACTATTCGAGATTTTATCTCAAATTTTACAACAGAATTCTTCAAGGCTTTTAATTTTCTCAGATCAAATTTTGATATGCTAATGCTGGAATGTACCAAGATCTTTGTTTTTGTGATAAACTGAATAGGCAATTTCGGTAAATGCTCTAGCATTCCATAGATCGTTGTAACTACACCATTAGTACGGAATTTTAGGTTTGTCTTTATTGATCTAACCTTTGGGTTTGATATGTGCATAAAAAAAGGACGACCCTTTCCCAGAACAAGGCTATCTGGATCTTCACTTCCCAACCACAAGAATTTTGGTTTTTCGCCATTAGTAATCAACAACAGTCTCGTAGTTATTATGTCCTCAATAGTCTTGTCTGCACTAGGTTCAAAATGACTGCATATATTGCCTTCTTTCTCAGAACATTGGATACATCTAACCTTTTTCTGTGGCAGCCCTCTGCACCTCTTTATATAGCGCCCGGACAGAATCAAAGGAGACGCCCTTGCAGTAATACAAAAATCGTTATTGTTGTCAATAATAATATTTATTCTAATATCTGGGAGATGGTGCTCGAGCCTTTTTTTTGTGATTTTCTTAAACCTAGATCCGATCTCATTTACAACTTCTTTTTTTATACTCTCTCTTCCACGTATCTTAAACCGTGCTCTGATTTGATCTTCACGTTCATAGATCTGAGTAGGAATGGTTAATCCTATTAGAAAGGAACTAAATTCGTATTTCCTTTCCACATCTACGACCATCTTCTCTACTATCAAATCAATGACACTCATAAGACCACTGCAGATGTAGCACTCATCTAAGCCTCCCGCTTGTTTGACCCTACTTATTGTTGCAATCCTTTTAGTTTTTGCTAGCTGTCTAGAGAGACAATAACTACATAGTCTGTAATATGTGCTTAATCTTTGTGATAGCAAATCTTTTTTTGATATTAACCGAAACCAAACCTTCTTAACATCCCCTGCATTTGTCTGCCCTTAGTCTGCTTCATCATGGCTTTGGAATTATCATATTGTTTTATCAGATCTTTAATCTCATGCTCAGTCATTCCTGCACCTCTTGCTATTCTCTTTCTCCTAGAGTCATTAATGAGATGTGGATCTTTTTTCTCTTCCCTTGTCATAGATTGAATGAGAAATCTCCATTTCTCCATCTTTGCCTGAAGAACGTCAAGGTCATCCTCTTTAATCATCCCCGATAAACCCGGTAAACTATCAATAACATTTCTAAATCCCATTTTTCCGACGTTCTCCATCTGACTATAAAAGTCCTCAATTGATAACTTACCGCTTAGCAATCTTTTAGTTTGGTTTTCATCAGCTTGTAGTTCAAGGCTTTTTGCCATTTCCAGGAGAGCTTTGATGTCACCCATTCCAAGCAGTTTTCCTACAAATCGAGTAGGAGAAAACTGCTCAAGATCGTCAATACGCTCTCCAGTTCCTATGAACATTACTCTGGCATTGGTGGCAGCAGCTGCTGCAAGCGCCCCACCCCCCTTTGCAGTTCCGTCAAGCTTTGTTATAATAATGCCCCCTACAGGGGCTGCCTGATGGAATGCTTTAGCCTGATTATAAGCTTGTTGGCCAATTGTCCCGTCTATGACCAGAAGTACAAGGTCAGGGATCGACACTTTATACATGCTATTCATTTCTGCCAAAAGTCCGGATTCTTCCTTGTGCCTCCCAGCAGTATCAATGATTACGATATCTGTATTTTGTTGTCTAAAATATTCTAAACCTTCAGTAACGATACCTACAGGATTCTTGCTATCTTCGTTACCATAAACGCTAACGTTAATTTTACTGCAATTCATTTTTAATTGTGCAAGTGCTCCAGGACGCCATGTGTCAGCTCCTATGACGCCGGCACGGTATCCATGCCTAGTTAACCAACGAGCAAGTTTTGCTGTTACAGTAGTCTTTCCACTGCCCTGAATTCCGAGCATTAAAATAATACTTTGCTTTCCTGATTCAAATGACATCACCTTGTCTTCAGAATTATGTGACTTCTCAACGACCTTAATTGTTTCTCCACTGTATCCAAGCAATGTTGCGAGTTCGTTGTAGAGAATAGTGATAATATGATCCTTTCTCGAAAGTCCTTTAGGGGGCTTCTCATTTATTGCTCGATCCTTGAGATTTTTTGTAATTGAAATAACTAATTTTACATTGACATCAGATTGCAGCAATGACCTTTGAACATCTTTGCAGACCGAGTCAATTAGCTCTTCATTAATATCTGTCGCTCCGACAATCTTTTTGAGAGCGCCTCTAAGGCCTGTTCTTAAGTTGTCAAGCATACTCTTATTTCTGTATTAATGCAACATCTAATATTTCAAATATTCCCCGCTGTCCGTCCCAATGAATATTTGCTTTCTTAATATCAAGCCTTCTGGTGAATAATGGACAATCCAACACAAGAGACTCTGCCTCTCCTCCTTCAAATGCTAAATTAAAACCATACTTTCTGCTCAACAATTCTAACAAAGTTATTGTATTTTTATCGATTGATCTTCCTAACCAATCTTTTTCCAACCCCATTGCAGAGACACCAACAATCTTGATCTCGAATTTTTTAGATATAAGTTCATACATGTATTGCAAAGGATTCGCATTCCATAAAGGGGTAAACATAGCAATATGACTATCTAAACAAATTCTGTTGAACAATTCTTTCTGAAATTTGCTCGATATAACCCCATGGACTATTCCCTGGATATCATAGTCAGACTTGACTTTCAGAACTGCCTCTTTCAACGCTTGAAATTCCTTCTCTTTAGATCTCTTTTCGACAGCAAACGAACTGAGAGGAATTTGCATAGCCTGTGCAAGATAATTCGTTAATCGAATGTTCGGGTAATGGAATAAAAAGCTGTCGTCTGCAAATGGATACATTGAAACCAAGCATACTACCTCGTGGCCAAGCTCTCTTATCTTTAATATAGAGAAAGTACTGTCTTTGCCACCAGAATAAAGTGCTGCTAGCCTCAATAAATTTACTTATATCTTACTTGTATTAAACGATTTGACCTCTACCGCGCTTTATGTCCTTATAGACATGTGATGGAAAAATTACTTAAATAAATATAACTGGCTGGCTATTATAATTCGACTGAGATGTTTGTTGTCAAAAAGCTAGGCAAGAACGGAAGTTGGAACGCTATTAGTCTCATAGATGAGAATGGTTCATTCAGAGGGGAAGCAAGGTTTGAATCTAAAAAAGAAGCACAGAGATACCTTGAAGAATACAAGAATAAAATCAGGTCACAGCAAGAACTGAAAATATTTTCTGATACTGCGGCATCTAATCATCAAAACAAGAAAACGGGATACGTGCATCGATGAAGAGTGATAAAAATCAACTATTTAACCACTTCTAGTTTCACCAGTAATGTCATAAATGGACGTATCGTTAAACCCTACACGCGAATTTTGCTGTTACCATGATCATGTTTTTTACTTGTGTAATGATGACGAATTAAATCCGGCTCATTCTTATATCATTATTTTAGCTATAATACGCTAGAAACAGTATCAGTTCAGGAAATGATGAACTGTCTTTATTAGTCTACTACTCTAAATACTTCCGTCTGTTTTTTGCTAACATGTCCTTTCTAAACTTTATGTACTGGCACCCTAGCCAATCTGTTTCACTAAGAATTGTCAAATACTAGTCAATGATCCGGATTCTCGAGGTTGCGCATTCAGGCTCGGCACGTGTTTATGAATATCAGAAGGATTCAAGACGAGCCTTATTTTCCGTGCGACTTCTAAAAGCTCCTGATGGGAAGCAACTCGCCTTACAGGCCATTTTCCATTTGGACTGTCGTAGTTAAATCTCGGGATAATGTGGACGTGTACGTGTGGAACAATTTGATTAGCACATCTACCGTTATTTTGTCCTATGTTGAAACCATCAGCTTTAACAGTACAGACCACTGATTCAGCAACAATAGCTACCAGTGAGTATAAGCGGCCAACTTCCTTGCGAGGCATTAAAAGCAAATTATCATAATGTGATTTTGGAATTACAAGAGTATGTCCAATGTTAATTGGGTATTTGTCCATTAATACCAAAAAATTCTCATCGTGATAAATTTCAGCAGCAGGAAGGCGACCTTCAATTATAGAACAGAATACGCATGAACTACAAGCCATTGTTAGGTTTACATCCCCATTCTCGATCTTTTGTACTTTACTTTTTTAAACCTATTCCCAGCTACGATATACTATTTTTATAGCATAGAAGTTGCTTTACCTTTATTAGGCACCGTAGACAAAAAAACAATGGACTAGAATTTACAAAAATGGTAAGACCACTTTTCATAGGAGTAGAATAAATCAGTCTTGCAACAAAAGATAATATCGCTTAAAATTGTCCTCGGGACGACTTCAACGCATCAGTATTTGTGTCGTTATCCTTTTTTAGGGAGACAACGGTTCCATAGATGGGCTGATCTCTGAAATGATCTCCGATCGCTTTATCATCCAGCGAAAAGATAATTGTATTTCCTTTAAGTATGAAGACTGTTAATTTTATATTTTTCCAGACAACAGTGTTATTTAATTTGATATCAACGGTGCCTGAGAATATTGTGCTATCATCTGAGGTCAACTGAATTCTAGCGTTCTTTCCAGTCGTAAAATTAAAAAGCTGGTAAGTATGCCACCGTGTCCCATCATCAAGAACCTGATTGAATTTTGCTACAAAAGCTGTTATTATACCTCCTGTGTTATGAATAAGCCATTCTCCTGATAGAATGGACTTTTGCGCAGTTGCTAGATCTGATGTATTGTTAATGCGGGTCTGAAAAATTAAGGAGCTTATTATCCCCATTGCTGAAAAGGTTTCCGTCGTATCCTTTGGCTCTGCTATTTTGCTCTGCATTGTGATTGATTTAACCATGCCTGAACCTGTCCCTTTCGGTTCTGCGGATGCCGAGATAATAATATTTCCTGTAACACCAAACATCAACTCAAAAGACAAGAATAAAGTGATGACATATGATAATCGACTTGTTAAAGCAAAATTCTTTAGCAGCATATTTTGGCATCCTACTAGTATGTGACTAATATTTTAATATTAGATATTACATCACATCTAACTCTAAAAAAGCGCATACATAGCAGTGCTTTGAGCATGTATATATTGATTCTCTCAGATTCATCTATGAATGATTTTATAATAAAAATCGTCGAAATTAACGTAGTGATGCAGAATACTCGGAAATGTTTTAAGTTAGATCAAATTCAATTAATTAAAATCAGAATTTATGAACGCATATAGGATGAAGATAGTATGTATGTCTGCTCAAGCTATAAATTATAGAATGAAAAGAAATTAGTCGGATTGGACTTACAGTCAACTCATATTGAACCTCACATCAAAGAAAGCAGCTATATTAGAGATTTAGTATTTGGATTTGGTGACGGAGTAAATACATCCTTGGGAATTGTATCAGGCGTCGGAGGTGCTGCAGTTGCCGCTGACATTGTTATTCTTGCAGCGTTAATTGGAATGTTTACAGGCGCTAAAGCTATGGCAGTTCAAAACTATCTTGCAGTAAAATCCCAGAGAGAAATATTAGAAGCCGAAATTAAAAGGGAGCAATATGAGATAGAGAATCTTCCAGAAAGAGAAAGGCAGGAAATAGAAGACATATACCGGGCCAAAGGATTTCGCGGAGATGAGTTGAATAAAATAGTTAACAAAATAACCTCTGATAAAGATGTCTGGCTCAAGACAATGCTAACTGAGGAATTGGGGCTCAATTTAGAAATTCTAGGAAATCCACTGAAAGGAGCTTTCGCAATGTTCGGAGCGTTTCTACTTGGGGGTATACTTCCAATTCTACCTTACTTTGTAGTAAAAACTGGATTTATATCTTCAGGTGTAGCGATTGGAATAGCAATAGGATTAAGTCTGGTGTCTTCGTTTATCGTGGGCGCGATAAAAGCGCGACTTGCAAAGAAGAATTGGGTTAAAGGTGGAATCGAAATGGCTGGTCTGGGCACCGGTATAGCACTCGTAGGTTATGGTATAGGTTCAGAACTAGCAAGAGTTGGAATAGTAAATGTTGCAAGATAAAGCAATATAGAGTAGACCAACACTTAAAAATAGGATCGACTCAATTACCTAAAACATGGCTGCTCGCAAAAACACTTCACGCAAAAAAAGACTAATAAAGCACACGAAGCAAAATAGGCCAGTCCCGGCATGGATTATAATTCGAACTCATAGAAAGGTAAGGACGAATCCGAAAAGAAGATTATGGCGAAGAACTGATGTAAAGGTCGGCTAATATCACTTCTGGTTTGGTGAAACAAAATGTCTGATACTGAAGAGAAACTAACTCGCGTTTATACAATCAATCTGGGCAAAGCATGGATAACTCCAAAATACAAGAGGGCAGACCGCGTGATCAACATAGTCAAAGACTTTGCTAAAAGGCATATGAAAAGTGATGAAATAAAAATTGACCAAGATCTAAACAGACAAGTTTGGAGTCGAGGAAAGAGCAATCCTCCACGAAAAATTCGCGTAAGAATGATAAAGGATGAAGACGAGACGACCATTGTGTCATTGTTTGAAGCAGCAAAGGAACCAGAGCAGGCTATTGAGACTCCTGAAGCGACCAATACAGAAAAATAAATAATAGAACCAGATAAAAGTAGCATATGCAAACTAGACGTTGTAAAACCCGAGTCACGATTTTAGAGAAAACGAAAATAAACGCGAATGCGATATTAAAAGGTTCTACCCTTTTGAACTTTTAGCAACCTTTGCAGCAAGTCTGTAATCTGTTCGTGCGTAGGATTTATTGCCTTGATCAAATCGACATCTACATTAAGTTCCAATAGTTGAGAATATGTTTCTTTATCTTCTATAGTATCCAACAACGTTTTTACCGCAAACGGCTTTTGCATAAGTTCGACAATTTGATTTAAATTTTTTATTGAATCCAAGAGCGTTTCCTTCACATACGCAGATGCAAAAATTATCCTTTGGTGTGGATTCACCGATAGGATTTCCTTGGCGACTTCCATTCCATCAATTCTTGGCATTTTATAATCAAGGATGATTGCGTCAAAGGCCCCCATTTGCTTGTTAGTGACATCAAATCTTGTACGCTGAGACTCTTCGTGATAAATTTTTAAACAGTCTTCGCCATTTTCAGTAATAGTAACCTTGTGATTTCTCTTTTCCAACGCCATCTTGTATAACAGGGCAATATCATATTCATCTTCTGCGACTAGAACATTCATAATTTTAGGGATATTAACTGTAGTCAATGATGCTCCTTCAACCTATTACAATTTTCATTTTTTAGCATAGCACAGGTTAGTGAGTAAATACATTCAAAAATGATGCGTAGAGAAAACAATAATACTATACTAATCAATTAGTTATAAAGGATAACGCCGATAATTAAAGAAGCTATAGGTGTCATGATGTAGATAATTTAATTAAATAAAACATTCCTAATCCATTATTCCTTCTAGGTTGTTGATACACCTAAAGAACATTTCATGACTTCTTTGCATCATCCATTTTGGAAATTCAGATAATGTGAATACATATTGTTGTTGAAAAGTGGAAGGAAGACAACCACCGTAGGTAAACACCTCGACTACGACATATTTTTCGCTGACAATTCCAACTTCCTCCTGTACCGCATACCCTGTTTCCTCCATGATATTTCTGTACAAGATGAACGGCTTACCCACACGGGGTACAAGAAGGGAAGCTTTTCTAAGCTTGTCTAAAAACCTTTCACCGAGCCATTTATCTAAGGTTACTTGTTTTTCATCAATAATTATTTGCCTAGTCAAGCCTGAATGTATAAAAAGTTCGTACTTATTGAAACATGACAACCATTATTTGCTAATTTGTATATTTTGTTAGCTATTATGTCTGCTAGATAATAATTTAGGCAATCAGATCTATCTGTTTTATTCATAATCCCAAATTTAAAGAAGCAACCACACTTGAGCATAATATGCTGATATCCCGTGCAAGGAGAGCAGCCGGCTCTATTCCAAATTCGGAATCTTAATGTCTATATATATATCAGGATATGAATCTATTTCATCCCAATCCAACACATTCTCTTTAGGAATAATTAGAGAAATTGGATCATATCTATCAAATCTCGTCTCCCCTTCAGTGGAAGGCATAAGGTAAACATGTAGATTATCTAAGTCTGACAATGTGGCTGCTTCAATATATCCTTTTGAAATAGAAGATAGAAATTCATTAACAGCACCATCTGTAATTCCAATGCATTCTTCAGAGGAAAGATCAGGATTGTGCTCAAGAATAGCATTATTGTCGATTACTACCGTTGCACTAGACAAATCCCGAAGTCTTTTTAGTGAGATGCCGGCTTGAAATATAAGGCTCTTCTCAAATTTGAATGGCATTATTGCCAGTGATATTATCGTATCAGCAGAAGTGAGTTTGGCTTCTCTGCATACGATCGGCGCAATCGCAGGACCTGCTTTGCCAGCTAGGTTCGCGATCACGATTATGGTGCGAAAATCGTTAACTGCTGATCTAATTGCCTTGGCTGAAGATTGCGCAAATGATCTGATCTTATAACTTGACGGATTTATCTCTGAATCAGAGTTAATCAAAATAGGGTTATAATTTTTGTCTAGATCTTTTCTGTCGTTGCTTATTAATGCGCACTTACATCCGAGTAGTTTACTTGATTTAACTGCAAGTTTGCTCCCTGCTCCACCAATACCAACTATAATGATTGGATCTCTTAATTCAATTTTATTGTAACTACGAATGTTATTTATGACTTAGTCCCTCTTGGATTGAGACTATAGTTTGTTTAAAATCTTAGGTGATTAAAAACTTAAATCTAAATTGTATAAAAGAATTAAGCTACTTATTCAACCAATACGCCTGTTAATGACTTGCTTGAATAATCGATAATGCGAGCTCTGATCTTGGCTCCCAACCGACACCCTTTGGCAGATGCCAATGATGATGGAGGTAGATTTGCACATTTAACCACAACCGGCTTGTATGCATAGTTCCTTGATTCTATAGATTTGTTGTCGATATGGTCAATAATTAATTCTCCCTCCCACCCTTTCCAAATTGAGTTGCGTTTTTTGCTAATTTTCCTTATTAAGGAATGAAGCTTCTGGGCACGTTCCTTTACCAGGTGTGAATTTAGCTGTTTAAGAGAAGCAGCAGGTGTATTTGGTCTAGCACTGTATTTTGAAGAATTTACTATATCTGGCTCCGTCTCTCTAATCAAGCTCAAAGTTCTTTCAAAATCCTCCTCTGTCTCCGAAGGGAAACCTATAATTACGTCTGTTGCAATTGTCATCTTCGGAATTTTGGACCGGAATGCGTTAACAAGTTCACGGTAAATCCTGACGCTATGGCCTCTATTCATTTTTCTTAATATTATATCACTACCACTCTGAACAGGAATATGTAGAAACTTGAAGATTTTCTCGTTAGCTGCATATAGTTCTGTCAACTCGTCTACCATTGGGGGAAGGTACATTGGATTCATCATCCCAACTCTTATTTTATAGCTACCATCCTCCCTACAACATGATCTAAGCAATTCAACAAGATTAGATCCGATATCCTTTCCATAACATCCATTATCAGTAGACGTCAGCCATATCTCTTTGCAGCCATCAGCTAGGTCTTGCCGCATCTGTCTTGTAATATCTCCTACCCGATAACTTCTTATTTGACCTTTTGCAAGCTTTGTCTGACAGAACGTACATTCACTCATACAGCCGCTTGCTATCTCTACTATACTGATGACAGGGTTTATTCGTATCTTGGGAATATTGATCTTGTCTGAAATAGAGTCTTCAAGTGCAACGATTTTTTTACCAGAGATACCGTTGTTGACTATATCGACTGCCCTGTCAATGGAATGTGGTCCCAGTAGACTTGCGGATGGAAACAGATACTCTACTCTTTCCTTATCAGCCTTAGGAAGGCATCCTGCGATCACAATGGGCTTTTTTGATTTCGCTAATTGTTTGATTCGATAGAGCATCTTGTGTTCAGTCGCGTCCTTCACGGAGCATGTTACAACAATGTTGATAGATGACTCTTGTTCATCTCTAGCTATTTTGTATCCGTGATTTTGCAGTTGTCCAAGTATCATTTCTGAATCTGCCTTGCTTGCTGAGCAGCCGTATGCTTCAATCCACACTTTTTTCCTTTCATGCATACCTAGCGAAAACTCCTTGAATTTTAGGCCGTCGTCGGTATATGGTACTTTAGACGCTAGATTTATTGGTTGAATTGGAGGAACTTTTTTTATACTATCCAAGTTGTAAGATAATTCATTAGATTCTTTCAATTAATACACTATTTCTAACAGCTATTGATATATGGATGTATACGTAACTTCCCCATTACAAGGATGAACATGCGTAACCTGTTTGAATTAAGAACATAAAACAAAGTTATAAGATTTCAAAATGATATTGGAAAATGATGGGGGATTTTAATCAGATTTGCAGGCAAAGTAAAGGTGCAATACAAGGCTAAATACCCGTTTCTTTGTTATGATAATATCAATATGTCAGGTGACCATTATCTACGACAAGAAGACTGGTATCTAGATAGGTTTGTTTACCTAACTAATATACAGTATAAACAAACCAATCTTTGTAACTTTACTTTCTTGTCAAGCAAAACAACATCTGCTATAACCGTCAGATTTTGATCGCAAAGTGGTCGTCAAATTGAGACTCAATGAAATGAATTTGGCTATATATATAACAGCAACGACTAAGTTAATTGGGTTTAAAATGACGGAAAAAATGACGACAGTGGATAGAAAGACATTTAATGGAAAGAATGTCAGTTGAGATTCTTACCTTTTTAGTAAGAGATAAATCACATCAGACATAGCCAGGCCTCAATCCTAATAAATACTGGAATATATCAAAGATATCGGGTCATCATTTGGATCCCTACACTCGTTAAAAACATAATATGGTCCAACGACTTGCTTATCGTGCCATAAACGGGGTTTACAGGAAAAAATTGGAGAAGATAATTGGTTTAAAAATTATTTACAAATTATACCCTTATACCCATAACATCTATGTCATTTAATACTCTTACCTTGACTCACCTAGCAGTGCTACTGCACTTTCATTATCTAATTTGTCGCATATTCTAACAATTGCACTCCGTATATTAAATTCGTTCTCATTTAGCATAGAAGCTATTTTTGAAATAGATCTCGGATACCGTAATGCTACGTTCTCCATTATAGTGTTCAAAACCTTTCGTTCCAAAGGTTCGAAATTATCCTTCCCTATTTCGTGTATCCTGCAGAGGACCAACTGCTTTAAGCTTCGTAATTCACCAAGTCGTAATTCTAAATCAGACATTTCTTTTTCAATATCTCCGAGTTCTGTTTTTAGGCTAGCTAGTACCTTGCCTATATCATTCTTACCACGAGGCGATCGAATTGATTGTAATTTCTCGTTGTAGAACTTCGTATGTTTTCGTCTATTTCCTGACATTGCAACCATTTTACGGTTCTCAATGGAAAAAGAATCTTGTGATAATGCTATAGTTAAACTGAAAGACGAGTTTAGACGGTAATATTTTCTATCAGGTGCGCCAAGATCACTTTTTTTCACATATGTTTTAATTAAACCTCCATTTTCTAAAGCTTGCATGTGACGCAAAATAGCCTGCTGACCTATTCCTATTTCCTTGGATAGTTGGTTAAAATACATTGGTTCATGTGAAAGAACAAAGAGTATCTTTCGTCTAGTCTCATTACCGAGAATATCTAAAATCGAATTGCCGTCTGTTGTTTTTTCTTTTATTATTATTGCTTGATCACCACTAATTATCGAAAACAAAAATAAAAATTTGTGTTTGGTTACATATCCATTCCGGCACCCATACCTCCCTCACCATAACCTCCTCCACCCGGAGGACCTGATGGCATCTTGGATTTGCTTGCAGAAATAACATCGTCGATTCTTAATATCATACACGCTGCTTCTGTTGCTGCGTTGATAACTTGTTCTTTGACAGCCAGTGGTTCGTAGATATCTTTGGCCGCTAGATCCGCAACTTTTGCATTTAGTACATCAATACCATATTCTGGCTTTGCAGCCGTAGCCTTGGCACGTAGCTGTACCTGAGTATCAAGTGGATCCATACCGGCGTTTTGTGCTAACACTAATGGTATTGTTTCAACACCGTCTGCAAATTTTTCTACTGCTAATTGAGTACGACCTGATAATGAATTTGACCATTCTCTTATCGTATGTGATACAATCGCTTCAGGCGCTCCTCCTCCGACTACTGCATATGGATATTCGATCACATCCTTTACAGCCATTATGGCGTCATGTACAGATCTCTCAGCTTCATCTACAACTCTTTGTGACCCACCACGTACGAGAATAGAAACGGCCTTAGGATTCTTGCATCCTTCTACAAATACCCATTTGTCTGTTTCAACCTTCCGTTCTTCTACTCTATCAGCTGAACCCAAATCATTTTCAGTCAACTCATCTATGTTTGTTACGATTGTCGATCCTGTAGCTTTTGATAACTTGGACATATCACTTTCCTTGATTCTTCTTACTGCCATGATACCTACTTTGGCAAGATAATGTTGCGCTATATCATCAATTGCTTTCTGGCAGAGCAAAACATTCGCTCCAGCGGCAGAGATCTTGTCTACCATTGATTTGAGTATCTTGTTCTCTTCATCTAGAAATTGATGCATTTGATCCGGCGAATTAATATTTAACTTTGTGTCAAATTCTGTTTTTTCTATCTCGAGAGGAGAATTTACCAAAGCGATCTTCGCATTGTGTATCTGTTTTGGCATTCCACTGTGAACCACCTCTTTATCTAGGACTATGCCATGGATGATTTGAGTATCTTGTACTGAACCGCCAGGTTTCTTTTCTACTTTTATATTATCTATATCAATGCTTATTTTATCATCTTCTCCAACCTTCTCAGAGACAGCCAAGACCGCATCAACTACAGTGTTTGATAGGTTCTGGGCACGTGTAGATACCATCTTAGATGCCATTGATGTTTTAGCTATTTTGTTTAAGAAAGCCTTGTCCTGTGGGTTTACTTTAACTGCGACCTCTTTAAGAGTATCAATTGATTTCTGAGTTGCCTTCTTGAAGCCCTCCACTATGATAGTCGGATGTACCTTTTTGTCGACGAGCTCTTCTGCTTTCTCAAGGAGAGAACCGGCAAGGACAACCGTAGAGGTTGTACCATCGCCTACTTCATTATCTGTTGCCTTACTAATCTCAACCATCATCTTTGCCGCCGGATGCTCAACATCAATTTCTTTTAATATAGTTGCACCATCATTCGTAATTGTAACGTCACCTATAGAACTGACGAGCATTTTATCCATGCCGCGCGGACCGAGACTCGATCGAACAATCTCAGCTACAGTTTTTGCAGCTGTAATGTTATTCTTTTCTGCTCTGTCACCTTTACTTTCAGATGTCCCTTCTTTTAAAAGTAGGATAGGTACTTGTTGTTGTGCAGACATACAATTTTTCACCTATGTTAGTAACGTCATGTGTGTAACTTGAATTTATATCTTTCTGGAATATCTACAAAGATTGCAAATATTTTTAGTTATGATATACTTACTTACACCTTTCCTAAAATAGTAGATGATAAGTGGACTTATTGTATTTGTACCGTTGATGCTTTATACACTAGATGAATTGGCTAAGAACATTGCTTACGGAATGAGGTTCCTATTTTATGATGAAAGAAGAGAAACAAGAGATATTACGCTAAGCCAGATTGATGAAAGGATATGAGATCAATCTAAGAAATTCACTTTGGAGGTCGTAGATCGCTTTCTAACCAAGTCAGAACAGAACAAAGCTACTCAAATACTTGTATAAACGTCGTTTATACAAAACGAGTCTGTCAACATCTGGCATTACTATAGATTAGCTATTACTTCAGAAGTAATATATGGCTAAAAATAATTTCGGAATATTATTACATGGAGGGGCATCCGGTAGCAACAAGAGAAAAATTGCAAAGCAGTATTATAAGGGAGGAGAAGGACGCATTGCAAAAGCAATTGAACAAGCAGCATCCTGTGGATTTGATGTTTTAAGAAATGCAAATGCTAATGAAAGTTCTACTGCACTCGATGCCGTAGAAATAGCTGTAACAAGCATGGAAAATAGCGGGGTATTTGACGCTGGCATAGTTGGATCGTATCTAACGATGGATTCGGAGATAGAAATGGATGCTTCAATAATGAATGGAAAAGACTTAACTGCAGGTTCCGTTGGAATGGTGAAAAACATACAAAATCCAATTAAATTAGCTAGGTTGGTGATGGAACGGACTGATCATGTAATGGTGGTTTCTGACGGTGCTACGCATTTAGCCAAGCTTTTCGGCATGGAAATAAAATACAGAAAGCCTAGTAAGCAGAATTTAAGGAAATATGAGAATTACATCAGGTATAATAAAAGAATGATTAAAAATGAATGGCCTAAAAACTACAAGGTATTTAATTCTCTTTCTCAATCCAATTGTGATCACTATGGGACAGTAGGCGCTGTAGCAATCGATAAACAAGGAAACGTAGCTTCGGCAGTTTCAACAGGTGGGAGATGGTTTAAGATGCATGGAAGGGTAGGTGATTCAGCAATAATTGGATCTGGATTATATGCTGATAATGAATCAGGTGCAGCATGTACTACTGGTGTGGGAGAACTGATCATCAGATTGTGTCTTGCAAAGACAGCCTGTGATTACATGGGAGCAAAGCAAGATGCATTAACATCCAGCAGAAGGGCAATAGAATTGCTAACAAGAAAGTTTGGAGAGCATACTGGTGGTATAATTGCAGTAAATAAACATGGCGAATTTGGGATGGAAATTAATACTCAATCGATGCCAATTGCCTTATTTACCAGCAACACAGGCGATAAACCTAAAGTAGCTTTTAGCAAACATGAAGCCTCTAGTTTGTTTATTTAATTATAAACCGGCAGATTGTTTTGATAATGGTCTTGCAGGATTCTTCTTTTTAATGCATACTGAATTTGAAATATCGCTATGAACAATAGTATTAGAGGAAGTATCATAATAGCAAGGTTGAATTTTTTGTCTCTCATGCACAGTACTCAGTAACGCGGCGATAATGATTCCAACTTCGCATTCAAATTCCTTATTTGACCATTTGTATTGACAGTGAGGGTCAACATATCACCTAATTGTTTTTTCTTCATTTGCTTAAGAATATCTTTTGCTCCATTGATTTTGTGTCCATCTACTGATATAATCACATCGCCTTTTTTTATTAAATATCCGCTCTGATCTGCGTCTAATGTTGTGCCTCTAATACCTGCTTTATATGCAGGGCTTCCTACAATAACTGACTGTACTACAGCTCCCTTATAGTTTATTGGCAACCTCATGTCTTCCGCCACAGCAGGAGTTAAATCGAAGGTACTAATTCCAAGCCTTGGAGGAGGGGATGATGAGATAATGTTACTATTATCCTCCTTAGTTTTCCCATAAGTACTTTTGTCGCTATAGCGGTGATTATGATTCTTCAGACTTTGTTGTTCCTCCTGTTGTGTAGAAACGGTAAATGGATTATACATTCCATATCTACTACTGATATTCTCATCCCTCATTTGTAATTTTTCCATCATAGATACAACTGATAGATATCGTGTATCGTTCATGTTAGAAAGATAATCACGTATAACTGGACTATTCGTATTACGCCATACTATTATACCTTTAACAACTCCAGATTTGTTTGCTATAGATAACGTTGATAATATAAGACGATCCGAGGGTGGACTAAAGTTTTGATTGATATATGTAGAAGTTCTAGCAGTGTAAACGACATATCTGATAGGTTTATTATTAAAGACCTTTGAGAATACGTTTAGGTTATGAGCGAGTTCTGTTACATTGTAGTAATCAGTACTTGCCACAATAATTCCGTCAGTATTGTTATAATAGGTTCTTTTTACATCATTTGTCTTGACTCCTTCAAAGTAAAGAAGTGGATAAAAGTGCAAGTCTTGCCTCTTTTTCTGTAAGGCTTCCTCAAGATTTGATTTAATCATAAAACTGACGTTTTCTTTAGGAAATTTTATTGCATTATTGTTTGCATCATGATGATTCTTATTACTATCATTGTTATTTTGCTTATTTGTATGTACGCCATTATTAAAAAAATTGAAGTCATCTATAACAAATCCATCCAAGGATGATGGATGTCTTGTTTTAAGGGAATTAAGATATTCAATCCAACCATTCCAATCAAAGTTTCCTTTAGGCCCAGCTTCCGATGGTGGCAGCAATATTATTATTATCCTCAGTTTGCTGCCATCAGCCGATTGCAATAGATTTTCTGTCATTGATGTTCCTAGTTTAGACTTAAAATCACTCATAGCAAAATAATATTCACTGTAACCTTGCTTTACAATAGCATCTATTGCTTTTTTTTGCTCGGTAGTGTTTTCGATCGATTCGAGAGGTTGTTGATAGGGTGCCCACATTCCAAAGTTTCTTATTTTCGTGATTGATTTTGTTGATTCATTAGCAACAGACACGTTTGTCTTAGTATGGTTACTGGGAGCGAAAAATTTAGCCGGCAACAACAACTGATTTTCAGACGATCCATTAACAAGTACGGGAACGATGAATAACGATCCTAGTAATAATTGGAGTGATAAAAGAGCTATTGTGACTGTCTTCATTTTAATGATTGTATATTAAATTGGTTATGAACAAGTATATATTTTAAGTTAATAAGAGGACGCATGATTGATAGAATTATATATATGAGCGACATAAAACATCCTATCACGTAACTCTTCTCCTGATCTGTAGAGCCACTCTCAAAGTAGCTTTTCTGGCACCTTCTCTCATAACCAGAGCGTGTGCTATATATAAAAAGCGGATGTCTGTATCGGCTCTGTAGAGATCATCATTATAATTGCAAGGTTAGTTAATCTGTTCATATTGTAAGCGATACATTGTAATGATAATTCCCTATTCTGTGTTATGACATGCAGGGAACGGATATGTTCTCCAAAAAGCCTCTTTATCACAGACACTATAGTTTCGTCTTTGTTACGCTGATGGTAGAGCGTCTTGGAGTACTAAGTAATATGATTCTCTTCACTGTCATAACCCCTTGTCACCTACAACAACAACAGATAATGGAAGAATTTCAGACATCTTGGTTATAACCGGTTTAAAATCTATCTATATTATCATGTCTTGTTGGAGCTCTTCTCACCTTTATGTTATAGATTATTTGTTTTAGAACATCGGCGCCTATTGATAGTTTAGCATATTTCCTTCTCCTCAGTTTGGCTCGCTCAGTATAGTAGTACTGTGATGTGATGCGTGTGTAATATTAAATCCGGTTAATCTATACCAACTCTTGTACAGCCTGCTGAATAAAAATCCTGGGAGGCTTAGAATCAACAATATCATAAGAAAAGTTAAGGTAGCTATGTGGCAGCGTATAAATGAACGACTCGAGAAGGAGGACTTGGAATTTAGCAATGGAAGGTAATAACAACAACTACATCAGAGCTAAAAAGAAAAACAAGGGGGAAAAAAATGGAGATCCTATTTCAAAAACTGATAGTATCGATGACACGGCCCATTCCAAACCTAGAAGATCAGGCACAAGAGTAGAGTCAGATTCGATGGGCGCGATAGAAGTTCCCGCCGAGCATTATTGGGGAGCGCAGACACAGCGCTCACTGGTACATTTTTCGATTGGGGATGATCGTATGCCTAAGGCAGTCTATCACGCATATGGTTATGTGAAAAAAGCAGCAGCCATAGTTAATGCTGAAGCAGGTGTGTTATCAAAGGACAAAGCTGATGTTATAATTAATGTAGCCGACGAAGTAATCGCTGAGAAACTTGATAGCGAGTTTCCACTCTACGTGTGGCAGACAGGCTCTGGTACTCAAACAAATATGAACGTTAACGAAGTGATCTCTAATCGAGCTATTGAACTTGTTGGCGGTGTGATTGGAAGTAAAGAGCCAATACATCCTAACGACCATGTGAATATGTCTCAGTCTTCTAATGACACATTTCCAACAGCTATGCATATCGCAACGGTACTAGAAATTGCAAACCATCTTTTTCCTAACGTCGAGGCACTTATAAATGCCATAAGGGAGAAAGCCATTAAATGGGTCGATGTAATCAAAATTGGGCGGACTCATTTACAAGATGCAACTCCAATCACAGTGGGACAAGAATGGTCTGGCTACATGACTCAATTGACGGATTCTCTAGACAATATTAAACAGTCAATGAAAAATCTCTACAAGTTAGCCGCTGGAGGTACTGCTGTGGGAACAGGACTCAATAGCTTGCCCGATTTCGGACCCAAGATCGCAGCAATAATTGCGAGATTGACCAGCCATCCATTTATCAGCGCTCCAAACAAATTCGCAGCCCTCGGATCTCTTGATGGTATGGTTCATACTAGTGCAGCATTGCGAGGGCTTGCTGTTTCACTAATGAAGATTGCAAATGATATTCGTTGGCTTGCATGTGGTCCTCGCGCCGGTTTACATGAATTAAACCTGCCTGCTAACGAACCAGGATCTTCGATAATGCCGGGAAAAGTCAATCCTACGCAAGAAGAGGCTATGATAATGGTATGCATACAAGTGATTGGAAATGATAATGTTGTAGCCATTGCCGGCTCGCAGGGGAATCTTGAACTCAACACAATGCGACCAATAATCATAAAGAATGTCCTTCAATCTATACGCATCCTCGGTGACTCGTGTGATAAACTACGCAGATACAGCATTGAGGGAATAACACTGGACCAAAATAGGATCACTAAATATGTAAATGAGTCATTGATGCTGGTCACTGCCCTAAGCCCAGTAATAGGCTATGATAAGGCCTCTGCCATAGCACATAAAGCATTTGATGAAAGTAAAACTCTACGCGATGCAGCAGTTGAATCTGGCTACATTAGTCCAGAGAAATTCGACAAGATTGTTGTTCCAGAGAATATGGTTGGAAACCCACATAAGGATCTAGATATTTCCAATTAGTGATATTGACTGGCTGATGAGGCTCACATAGTGTGGTCTATATTGAACAATCGCATGAGTTGCTGAAATCGAATGATCATCATAGTCTATAATCACCATTGATTAAAATTAGCAAACGATAATATAGAGAAACCTGATTAAGAATGCGTACCATAACAAAGATTATGTTAGAGTTCCCCAATCAAGCAGACTCGTAGGAGCATACTAAATTGGATGTCTTTGTGATTCTGCTGATTTTGTTTAGAACCTATCACAAAAATATAGATGTTTAATTTAACAGATAAACATGTTCTTTTGTTTTACATATATCATTGACGTTTACAAAAGGAAACAACAACACGTTCCAACGATAAGACATATCCCAGATGATCCGTGGAATGAAGTAAAGTACATACATATACTCCCTGCTGAAGAGCCAATTGAAAGAATAGGACCTCAAATTGTACCAGTTAGAAAAGTATTTAATGGATTCTATATGTGTTAAGAACAAGATGCTAGTGGAATATGGTTCTGCTTCCACATATCATAATTAGTAACTTTAGAACGGGCTAAAACATTGACCCTTTAAACCGAATAGAAAATCCTCCAATAGTCGGCAAGTTTATCTACAGGTGGCAGGCAACTAAGCAGTTTGCTAAGGAAGCTGAAAGCAAATCGGACCGGCATAAAAAAGATTTCTATGATAATACGAAGAATAGCTATGAGTTTAGAAGTGAAATATTTTATAAAGGCAGGACTCACCTCGGACTATTTTACAATGAAGAAAAGAAAATAGAAAAGTATTATACTTGACTTTGAATAATTGCTCCTTCTTATACTTGCAAATAGCTCGATGCCTAGTGTAGACTAATAGGATATTAAGTGTAGCCTTCAGCTGCACGTTTGTAATTAATTTATTCAATGATGATTTTACTATGACTCTCAATTAGATGCTGCCTCTGATCTTCGTTAAGCGTTCCGAAATCAGTTTGACTGTAATTGCATAGTATCCTCACTTTCTTGGCATATATAGATGAAGATAGTTCAGTCTCCCATCTGATTAAGTTGTCTAATCTATCTAGATGAAAGAATAGACCCATGTCGGAAATTACGGTTATACCTGTCTTGTTTAGTTTCTTTGCACGCTGAAGCAACATATCCCCCATAATCATTATTCCAACAAACTGATCAGTCAAACTATAATATGCTTTTTTTGATTCTACAACTACAATTGAGCCTTCTTTTTTGTTCCTGTCAATATCGACACCACTCTTTTTTAAGATGTCATTTACATCTGTTATCGACTGATAATGTGGTAAGATAAGAACTATTTCATTTAATGATTCCGATGATCTTTTGCTATAGTGTGAGTAAAGATATGGCAATGTACTGATATCAGAATACAACACGATATTATGCTCTCCAAATTTACTATTCATTATACTTTCCAATATTTGATTTCTATCTGTGTTTCTAAAACTATCCTTTTCCATTTTTATTATTATTTTCTTAATTGTGAGAATAGTATAGCATACCTATTTACCTTTCTGGATCGTCATAATCCATTTGATTAAGCGGTAATCAAATCCATCCCTAGATGAATCAAATGATTCCCGAAATTGTAGTCCAATATTATTTTTTTACATCCTTAAAATAAACTGACATTTAGTCTGAAAGCGCGCACTGACAATAAATGCAGAAATTAGAAAGGAGATGTGCGCTTGACATCAAAAAGTTACCACAAAATAAGTGACAGGTAAAATATGAATTGATTCCAACAGTTTGTCATCGACCATAATGATAAAATTAGAATTAAAGGTTAGAAAAATCAATTGAATCCAAAGATAGACAATAGACCTATTGCGTAATTATGAAAGAAAATCTCTTTATGATGGTTGAGTGTAGTCCTGTTATGTTAGAGTCCTAAAACTAACTATGTCAGAAGCATGA
This sequence comes from Nitrososphaeraceae archaeon, assembly GCA_019246625.1. Classification (GTDB taxonomy): domain Archaea; phylum Thermoproteota; class Nitrososphaeria; order Nitrososphaerales; family Nitrososphaeraceae; genus Nitrososphaera_A. Next base: position 11,132 of record JAFAQB010000266.1, on the reverse strand, counting down.
TCATATCTTCCAAGCTTGTTTCTAAATTTAGTACCCATTATTTCAAATTTTTTGATCCTGCTCACAGTATGTTCGACTACTACCCTTAGTTTCGAATGTTTTCTATTGTGTCTCTTTTCTTCATTTGAGAGTTCACTTCTCTTCCTATTCTTTCTAAATGACAATACATACTTTACAGTGGGAAGGTCATTCTTAACTCCCAAGTAGCCAAGGTCAAGGAGAGAGATTTGCAACTTGCAGAGGAGTCGTAGGATGATTATTCTAAGCCTTCTTCTTGTACGCTTATACAACTTCTTTGGCAATGGAACAGACAGTTTGATAAGTGGTTCCATAATGGATATATCCCTACAAACATTACTCTGGTCAAGATCAAACAGAAATCGTGAAAGTGTATATGTAATATACAGTCTATAATAGACTAGAAGCATCAACGACAATCTTTCTTTGGTTTTCAACTTGAAGGGTCTACCAGCTCCAACATCTCCATGTGATTTCATGTGCTGCAGTACCGCGTTTGAATTGATGTCGGCTGTTATACGAAGCGCAGACGCGATATACATGTTGCTTGTAGTTTGCTTATTTGTATGGATGTGACTTGAAATAGTTTTCATATATCTTTCAACAAAAGGCAGTCATTATGTTGGGTATTGCCTACAAGTAACTAATGCAATCGGCATTGATTTGAGCAAATGGTTTGAAGAAATAGAAGAAATTAAAGTAGAGGATATATTAAAAATAAAATCCCACAGCTTATATTAACAATTGTGCTCATATTTTCTAGATGCTCTTTTGAGTGCTGTATGGCTACTGCAACAGACAAGCAATGAATAAATAAATTAACACCATTTATTGATGTATGACCACAACAGTAAAAGTTACTTGTAGTGCAGAAGGTTCTCCTAATACGGTAATGACCTTTGATCCAACTGGTATGGATATCGAAGGTATATAGAAAGAACTACCTTTGAAAAAGAAAGAACTGGATACAAAATTTGATGTAGATCCGCAGAAGAGTAGTATCAAAATGCACGATATCAATTAGAGAAACACAATGAGCATACCAATTGTCAATTGTTCTTCTCCTCACTTGTGACAATACTATTTCTATATTTAATAATTATAAATGACATTATATGGTTATAGATAGCGTAGCTAATTCTTGTTTAGATATTATAAATCTGCAGGTTTAAAATGCCTTTCGTTAACATTAGTCAACTGGTTTATTCTTTATGTATAAGCTCCTTATCTTTCTTTACTTGCACCTCAATTGGGGCTAGAATAATCCGTTCTTCTCCTAGTCTAAAGATAGAATAGTTATTTTTCTTGGCTATCAAATACAGCTCGTTCAATAATTTATGTCCGTCCTCTGGATTATCTAACATTATGGGTGTAATTCTGGCAATCAGAATAACTGGCTCGTTCTTATCTGAGACACTTCGCTTTAGCTCAGCTAACTGCAAATAGTTATGGATTGAAAGGGTCTTTAGGCATAGCTGTTGCTGGCTAGTTCTAGATTGACTTAATAAAGCTATCTCCGTCAGTTGTCTTACTTGCCTACTGGCACGCTTTACCATTCAACAACTATATTAGTCTTTGATATAAAAAAACATATCAATTTATCCATCTTGACAATTGGCTAAATAGAGAACTAATTTATATAACATCTCATATGATAATTCTAACATTACAGTAGCATAACGTCAACATTGCTAATTTAATCCAATCTTGCCTAATTCAAACTCATCGTGTAATGCTCTTACAGCTTGTTCGCAATCACTATCCTTAACAACGAAAGCCAAGTTCAGCTCTGATGATCCCTGTGCAATCATTATGACATTGACATTTCTTTTTGCAACTGCATTGAAAACCCTTGCCGCTACTCCTTTTATTCCACGCATGCCGGATCCTACAACGGCTACTACTGCAACATCATCATTCACACTCACTTGTTTTACAACCTTTCCGAGCAGATTTAAATCGAGGGTCGTTATCGCCTTGTCTAAGTCATTCTTTCTCACAACCATGGAAATACTAGATTCAGACGGGCTTTGAGAAATCATCATAATATTCACTTTATTTTTCGCTAGCGCGTAAAAGATCTTTGCAGCCATTCCAGGAGCTCCCACCATTCCTCCACCTCCGCCAACATCAATCAACGCAGTATGACGAATCGCAGTAATAGACTTAACTATCTTTTGAGATTCTTTAGGTAGGTCCTGCGAAATAACTGTTCCTTGATGCTGTAGGTTGAAGGTATTTCGTATTCTAACTGGAATTTTTGTGTCTATCACTGGTTCAAGGGCTCGAGGATGCATATATTTGGCACCAAATAGAGCCATTTCCATTGCCTCTGCAAATGATACCTCTTTAATTACTGTAGCATCTCTGACGATTTTAGGATCAGCGGTCATTAGTCCATCTACATCACTCCACAACCATACCTCGTCAGCATTTATACCTGCAGAAATTATTGTAGCAGCATAATCTGACCCACCTCTACCTATCGTTGTAATGTTGCCATGCTGATCTGCTCCGATGAAGCCAGTTATTACAGGTATAACATTTGCTTTTAATAGTGGCTCGATCTTATGTACCAGTCGAAGTTTTGTAGTATCCATTAGTGGCCGCGCTTCGCCAAAATTAGAGTCAGTCAAGATTCCAGCCTCTTTGCCAGTTAAATGTTCAGCGGCCATTCCTAAATCACGCAATACAAATGAGACAATCGGAGTGGAGAGTCGCTCTCCAAATGACATTATATAATCCAAAGATTTCGGAGTTATTTCTGTCAGGAGAACAATGCCTCCTAAGATGTCCTTTAATTCTTTAAGCAACATAGTTGTTGCATATTTAGCTTCATTTTTTAATTTCACATCCTTAACTGCCATGTCTATAACACTCAGATGACTTTTAGTCGTATTTTCGAGAAAACTTGTGATCGAAACTTTATCGCCTTTCTTAACATCCTCTGACATAGCTAATAGTTCATCCGTCATTCCACGCATAGCGGAAATAACTACTATGACATCATTATTTCCCTCCTTTTGTGATTTTATTATGTTGGCAACATGAATAACCTTGTCGGCGGAATTTATCGCAGTCCCACCAAATTTCATAACGATACGCATGATTAAATCATCTGTGCTTTACCTTTAGATTTCAATCTTGCACTCTTGGTGCGAGATAAAAGTGTATCCTTCCAATGTTTGCTACTCTGAACTCTAATCTAAGCGGCATTTTGGTTGAATATTCAGCCGCTACTGATCCACCAGCTGTGCTCACAGCTTTTGTAATTTTGGATAGATAATCTAGACTGTATGTACCCTTGCTCTCTTCTTGGACATCTAGTTCTTCCAACCCTTCACTTCCGGATTCTATAATTATATCCGCTTCGCCAGAATCACCTTTACCCAAAAATTGTACCTGCTTGTGCTTTGACTCAATTGAAATATATTCAGAAACTACCTGAACATCTGAGAGAATTTTATCGAATGCACTCGCAGTCAATACCACCTTAGAATTGAAATTCAGCTTTGGTAATGGAGTAGAACTAGAGGAACCCTCAATTAGTCTCATTTTATATTCCTTTCTATAACTATTGGAAATTTTGATATGAAGCATACTATCATTTCCGACTGTAACTTCCATTGCATCTTTCTTATCAGCGCGTCGGACAAGCTTTGAGAATTCATCTACTCTCACTCCGAATTTTATCGTTGCATCACAGTCATATGTTTGGAATGCAGAGTTTGGCCAGTGAATGTCTATAAGTGCTACATGTGATGGATCCATTCCTCTAAAGGATACACCCTCCTTAGTAGCTTCGAATGTTGCCTCATCTACAAGAGTTGAAATTGCAGATGTCACGGCTTTCCACTCATCAGGCGACTTTGTCTTAGCCAGGAATACCAAACTATCTCAATGATGTGCCTAACATTTACAGATTTTAAACATTACTATCATTGATTGGTTGAATGGTGACTTCTTCCTCGGAATACTAATCTTTAGTATTTCACGAAATTGTGCTATCAATATAATTATTAATATCTAGCAGAAAACAATCCCAAATCGAATTTATAGCATTGCTGAAGGAAACGGGTAAAAGAAAGGAAGTCAAGAGTAATTTCTCCATGTGTGGCTACATTCGGTACATCGATAAAATTGTGTAGTGGCTTCATCAGCTGATCTTGTTTGCAACATCCACCAGAATGCAACATTATTTCCACATTTAGGGCAGTCGATGGTTGTTGTAGGTAAGGCACTAGGAACATTATCCGAATCCATAATTTTAAGCGAGCTTCCAGAGTTATTTTCCGGCGATGCCATTAATTTCTTTGTCTTAGATAATGGTTCATGTTGGTCTTTTTCTGCTGTAAAACCACACTTTGGACATAACACAACACCTTGTTCAATCCTGGGCTTCATTCGTGTTTCGCAATTAGGGCAAAACCTCAAGAAGGACGACCTCTTATCATTTCTTCAATTTTTCTCTTAGTGTGCTGGCCAAATCTTCCGCATATTTTGATGCAGAGAGAGACGCATCTTGAACTGCTTCTATTGGATCAATGGTCGTTAAAAGCCGGAGGACATAATCCTTAATGAGAGGATGCTTAAGCATTACACCTGCAAATTCAACATTTGGTTGCTTTAAAAGCTCGTGCTGTATAATGTACATGATTGAAATGTCCTCCTCCTGAAGTTTCAATTCAAGTTCGTTGTCTTTTATGTCTGCAATCTCCGCAAGCATAACACAGACAACTACTTATTGAGGATATAAATTATACCATATGACTAAATTCTTAATGGTCAGTATCATTGAGGATGCTGTATTGTCTAAATCTCAGGATAAACTCAAAGTAGATGAAGTCCTCACATTAAGTCTGGGTTTCAAAATAACTGGAGAAATTAGAGAAGTTTTTGATCAGAACAATTGGGAAAGGGCATACAATAGACATGATAATGCCTTTAGAATGACCATCGAAGTATGTTTGAAATCAGGGAGGAAAACAATACTTCCATTAAAATTTATCAGGAAAGCAGTAATGTTCTGGACACGAAATCCTAAAATTCCACATAGAATCTGGATCTCAATTATTAAAGACGATCAGCCTTTTTATCCGTTGAACGTTGACGAAGCGAAAGCACTGCTTTTTGATGTAAAAAAAGTAATTGAAGTAAATGGAAATGATCTGAAATCTGGGAGACACAATCTAGTTGCTAACATTAAGGTTAGATGGGGTAAACATAGTTACACTGAACCCACTGTGATCTCCACACATTCAAATATTGCAGAAGTTCTTTGTATGAAATAAGTTAAGTATCTTAATTTAGGTATACAAAATATCTTCATCTCTTCGTGATTAAGACTGGGTTTGTAGATGAATAATATGATACTTAACTTATAATGCAACCTGAGGACATTGCAACGAGTTTTTAATGGGATACGGCACAAAAATTAGCTAAAGAAGACCAATATGCATAGAACTGCCAAGCTTACAGACACTGTTAGCATAACAAAAAATTAGGGTCAATTTTGAAGTTCTAAAAAGGATATATCTATCTACAACCCATCTTTCTTAGATATCAACTTATTACTCTAAATAGATCCTTTGACAAATGATATAAGTATGGCTAAGTTTGATGGAATAAAAGGTCAGGAACTCCTTGACGTTGAAGAAAGTAACGAAGAAATTACATTGATTTTTAAAGATAATAGATTCCTTTTCGTCAAAGTGCAGAACGGAAAATTAATTTCAGACTCTGTACCAGAGTAAACGTGACTTATTTTTCGCATTGCAATAAGTCATTTTAATTCTTGGTATAATGGGTAGCTGCGCAATGCTAAACCGCAATAAAAAGTAAATTCAATTGTATATTTTTTTAATAATTAATTCAGTTCCACATAGACGATTCCACTCATCTCGATGACCTTATACAATGTTAAGTTACCTGCCTTTCTCCATTCTTGGCTTTGCTCCATCCACGCATCGTCCTTTTTCCATGACTTCATAGATTCTAAATTTCCTGTAACTATGTTGAATTCGTACCCATGCATGTAACAAACAATATTATTTTTGTTAAATTCGCCTTTAGAAAGTGAAGCGCCTCTATGAGGACAAGAGTTATTGCACGCGAATAATATTCCATTTGTTCTTCCCACTAGAACATCTGTGTGATGGATTGTGAAAACTGCCATGCTGTGCTCTTTTATCTCATTGCTCCTGCAAACTGGATAAAGCATATTGTTTATAGACAAAAACGTTTTATAAACTGTATTCATCTTTCAGAGCATGCCAATTAGCTGATCATACTAACATACTAATAGATTAGCTACTGCTTTCTATGCAAAGCAGTAATGACATCAAAACACGAGGTTTGTATCTAATACCTACAAAAGATAGAATCATAACGCAAGAGTGTATTGTTGATACAAACGAAATTGAAGATATAGTAATGTCTTTAACTTTTGAAATTTGTATAAACAACAATGTCACTTAGATGTAATGACATCAAGTCATTCGAGTATATTGGGAAGAGGGTTAAAGTTAGAGGTTGGGTGCATCGCTTACGTAAACAAAAGGAAAATACCTTTATTGTTATCCGTGATGACCGTGGCGGTATTATCCAGACTATATTCCCGTCTGAAAAGACTTCTCATATCACACTCGAATCCTCTATCGAAATCAATGGTTTATTACAGAAAGATACAAGGGCTCCAGAAGGAGGTTATGAAATAAAAGGAATTGACCTTAAGACATTTAATATTGCTCAGGTTGATTTTCCGATAGGTCAGTACCAGAGTGCTGAGCTATTGTTGAATAACAGGCATCTTGCGCTAAGGACCCGACGGATGATTGCAATAGCCAAGATCCGATCTTCGACCATGAAATTCGCACGTCAATGGTTTATCGAAAACAATTGGATGGAAGTGACAGCCCCTATCATAGTTAAGAGTGCAGTCGAGGGTGGTTCGACTCTTTTTAAACTGAGATATTTTGATGAGGATGTCTATCTTTCACAAAGCGCACAACTATATCTCGAAGCAATGATATTTTCTTTGGGGCCTGTATGGAGTCTCGCCCCATCTTTTAGAGCAGAAAAATCTAGAACGATTCGGCATCTTACGGAATTTTCCCATCTTGAATTGGAAGCTCCATGGGTAAGTTTGGAAGATATTTTGAGGATACAAGAACAACTAATTTCATACCTTATTGGAAATATTATCAATGAAAGATTTGAAGAACTAAATTTGTTGAGGTCGGATATCAGTGAACTTAAAGGAATTCAAACACCATTTGACAGAATATCATATGAAAAGGCTATTGAAATTCTGCAAAGGAATGAATTTAGGATAGAAGATAATGGAAAGAAACGTATCATACAATGGGGGGATGATCTTAATATTGATTCAGAACGAGAACTTACAAAGAGTCACTCTAATCCAATTTTCATCATTGGCTACCCCCTCGAACTGAAACCTTTCTATGTTAAAGAAGATGTTCAATGTCATGGAAGAGGATTAGCCGCAGATATGCTGGCTCCTCAAGGATTTGGAGAAATCACGAGCGGAGGATTGAGAGAAGATGATATCATGACACTAACAAGAAGAATAAAACAAGAGGGTCTGGATGCAGCTACATACCAATGGTATTTGGATCTGAGAAAATACGGTTCGGTTCCTCATGGCGGATTCGGAATGGGAATAGAGCGTTTCATAAGATGGATAACGAATATTGAAGATATAAAAGATACAGTGCTCTTTCCACGAACCATCTCTCGAGTTTCGCCATAGATTAAAACCAATAACGATCGTGACTAAATTATGGATTAAATGTCTTGTTATGCAATATTTGGTATGATTGATATTACATGCTTCTAAAAATGTGATCGTAGGATCTTATGGTTACCGCCACGTCCTACATTAGAAGACATCCCTGGTGTTCTTCTTGGACATTGGAGTTAGCAAGTTTAAATCCGAGAGTTACAAATTGTCAATTAAATGTCAGAACAGTCGGAAGAGGGAGCTGGCTCTCTATTTTTCGAACTTGCTGGCAATATACGTCTGTCGATGTTAAATAAACTAAGCCAGAAACGATACCGGCTTTCTCAAATTGCTATAGAACTTGACGCCACCTTACAGGAAGCACATAGAAATATGATGCGATTGATAGAGTCTGGATTAGTATCAAAAGATGGCGAAGGTGATCTTGTCCTGACTCCATATGGAAAGACAATTGTATCACTTATTCCAAGCTACGATTTTGTATTTGAACACAAAGAATATTTCCTTGATCACGCTATGGGTGAATTACCTTTAAAATTTATACAAAGGATCGGGGCTCTCCATGATTGCGAAGTTGTTCATGGAGTGATGGCGATCCTGCAACGTTGGAAGATGCTTTATACTGATTCGGACAAATATATCAAAGAGATAATGTCGCAGGTACCACTTGACCTTATAGAAATAATAGGCGCCAGAGTACAATCTGGGGTTAAATTTTCATATATATTTGCAAAGAATGCGGTGATACCCAGGGGAAGAAGTGAAATACTACAAAGAATTGGTTGGCACAAACTAATTTCCAAAGGGCTGGTTGAAAGACGTATGCTTGACAAAGTACAAGTAATGACAATTTTTAACGAAAAGCAAGCTTGTGTGATGTTTCCTAACCTCAAGGGAGAGCCGGATTTGGATGTGATGTTTTATAGTGAGGATATAGAATTTCATTATTGGTGTGAAGACTTTTATGAATACATGTGGGAAAAGGCAGGACCGTTTGATGAGGGCAAACTAAAGCCGGAAATTTAAATATCCTTTTACGTTACATGATTTTGATCAGAATCAATACGTGCATACACTTGTCAAATTATGTTATACTATTCTAAACCATTTTGATATACAACAATTAAGAATTTAAGGCACCCAAAACAATTATACCAATGGTTCAAATTCTGTATCAAGACCTAAGCAATTCTGATTCAAACTACTATTACATAGGTATACCAAAAGATTGGAGTGGATCACAAGACAACGAAGTTACCATAATCGTAGACGATGTTTGTGTTATTGTCCCGCAAACAATTGCTGGGGCTACAGGAGAATTGATAGTCCTAAGGCTACTTGAAGCAATGATGGCAGGAAACATAATCGATGCAGGAGATATTCAAAAAGCAATAGAACATATACTATAGATCGAAATCAATTTAAGAGTACAATCTATATAATCAATAGTCGTGTTACTCCTTTTACACAAACACATCCCTATCACATCATGTTTTTATATTTCATTCTTCAATAAGGCATATGCCAAAAGCCTTTGTATTGATGAACGCCGAGCTGGGAAGCGAAGACTCGATTGTAGGTGAGCTTAGAAAACTCGAGGGAGTAAAAGAGGTATTTCAGGTGTATGGCGTCTATGACATAGTTGCTCAGGTTGAATCAGATACGATGGAGAAGGTTAAAGAGACAATCACTTGGAAATTAAGAAAATTAAATGGTGTTAAATCAACTCTCACGATGATTGTTATGGAGTGAACTTTATTTTTTATAGTGAGATAAACACGTGGAAAACACACGTTGAAAAACGTAACTTTAATCAATAGGGTTATATTTAGAGACAACATTTTAATATGCGCTTATTTTGGAAAAAAGACCAAGGAAAGCAGGAAAATTTACGGTGCAAGTATTGTAACGCGACGTTTGAGAATAAAGAAAGGTTAAAGAGACATACAAAGAAGGCTCACAGTGAAAAAGATGGCAATATTTCAAACCCAAATCCTTTTGGAGGATTTTAATCAATAGACATGAGATAAGACTTATTTAAGATGTTTCTTACAAAGAGAAATAAAATAATAATGTTTCCAATTCATGATGATACAGATCGTATTCATGGACGTCCCTATGTTAACTATACTCTTATCGTGATTAATGCAATAGTATTCATATGGGAGATAAAGGTAACAGGTTTTTTTACTAATGAACAGGTAGTAGCAGAAATTTTTTCAAACTATGGTGTTATTCCAAGATTTCTTCTAGCCGGCGACCTGGTATCGGTCATAACTTCTATGTTCATACACGGGAGCATAGCTCATATAGCGGGGAACATGGTATTTTTGTTTGTATTTGGAGATAATATTGAGGATAGGTTTGGCCGTATTAAATATTTATTAGCTTATATTTTATGGGGATTATTGGCTGCTTTTGTACATAGCATTTATGCAATCAATAGTGGTAGTGGAGAAATTCCTGCTGTAGGTGCTTCGGGAGCCATTTCGGGAGTTTTAGGCGCTTATCTAGTAATGTTTCCAAGAGCAAAGATTTTTACCATTATTGTAGCTTTTTTTATAACTTCTATCCGTATCCCTGCTTTAGCATTCATACCATTTTGGTTTATTTTACAGATCGTCTTTGCGGTCATGGGGTCTTCTGGTGGAGGCATCGCTTATCTAGCTCATATCGGTGGATTTGCAATAGGAGTCGGAAGCGGTTACATTTGGAAATTATTATTAGGGGGAAGACTGCAACCTGTAGTGAAAAGCAACGCGATTAGAAAAGAAAGACCTAGCATAGAAGATGCGGCTCCTCAAATTTCTCCAGAGATTATTGAAGGGCCTGACTACTACGAAATCATAGCCGAAATCCGAGGAGTAGCTAATTCATCTAATATTCAGGCTAATTATGAACCTGAAAGTGGCAACATACGGATTATCGCGACAGGATCAAGGAAATACGACATGTTAGTAAAATTGCCTGATACGGCAATCAATCCTACAGTCAAATATATTCATTACTTAAACGGAATTGCAAAAATATATTTAACAAAATAATTAGAATTATTTAATATGGATTGAAATTAATAAGTTTTCTCTTATTTCTCGAGATTTGATAAATGTTGTTTAATGAATACATCAGCGTATAATTAGAAATGACTGAAAAGTTAGAGGTCCAGTTAAGTTAGGCAAAGTAAATTTAACTTAATACGGCTATTTTTTGCTGTTCTGCTATTGCTTCTGTTTTATGACCTAGCCGGACCTGCAAAAAATGATAGTAAACTTTGCAAGATAGGTTACAGTCGCTTGCTTATGAATTCTGGATTCGAAAACTTGAAGTTCAATATCTTCTTCGTATAGGAAAG
>JAFAQB010000252.1 GCA_019246625.1 Nitrososphaeraceae archaeon | reverse complement strand
GCATGTATACTGAGCTAGGAACCTTGATTCCCTTATTGCTGATAATACCATATAGTTCTGGAGGGAATACACAAAACCTACGTGAACACAATCTGATCTCCCATCATCTAAAAGACATTGTGGTTCTTATGTTCAGTAAGTACGTACGAAGGCGTCACATACGGTGTATTTTCTATAAGATACTGAATCCAGATCCCGTTCTTTTGCTGTTGAATGAATGTATTGAAATCAGGTTGTTGCCGAATTTGAATATTTTTCATATTGTTTATCTAGCGTTAGAGTAAAATGAAGATCACCACCATCATCATCATCCGCTGTTCTTCCTCCTCCTCCTACTTTGCTGTAAACTGAGGATGCTGTTGTAGAATATCAGAATACTCTAAGGTATAATGTAGCCTCTCTGTAACAAATTTGGGTTTTTCAATAGTAAAGATATCAAAGAATACACCTTTCGATCATATAATAGTTCTATTCAAACTGTTTATCCCTCTACTACAGAAGAATATTCACCTGACTTTCAATCTTATAATAATTCTATTCAAACACAAACCCTTTTAAGATTCAATTTCGTAAAAGCCATCTTTCAATCCTTTAATAATTCTATCCAAACTAGGTGTTGGACTATGTGGGTATGTTAACAATCCGTTAACACGATGTTAACAATCCGTTAACATCGATTTTTCTAATACATTTCTGATACAATCACAGCAATTGCCTTACAACCCGACTAAAATCCAAAAATTAAATTATGTATGTATTGCGACTACAAAAGATAAGAATAATAATACAAGATGACAAACCAAAAACCATTCAAAGAATAAAAGAAAAAAACCAAAAGAGAATAAGAAATTACGTTTTAGCAAGAAAAGCTTTCAATCCTATATATAATAGTTCGATTCAAACAAACAATAACCAGATAAGAGATGAAAGACTAGGGACTTTCAACCCTATAATAGTTCGATTTGGTCTTGAAGAATTAAAATTACTGCAAAAGACTATTACCGATATATCTAATATTACCATGGAATCACTCCTGAACAAGATCAGCTAATAAATGGAATGTTAAGACAATTTAAAAAACAACTTTTACATTATATTTCGGACCGTACATGCGACTATATTCCACATGCGAGACCATTAAGTAACAAATACATAAAAGACCAAGCTTCTGAGTTGACAGATTCGCTATATTCTATAATAAATCTGACGGGAGATAAAAATCTATTAAAGTCAATGATAACGAATTTGACAGGGAGATGAGCTCCAAATGTTTCTGATGAAGAAATCGAACGTATTCTCAATAGTAGTTCTTCATGAGGAGATCAGACAACTTATGGGAATTAAGGGCTAATGCAAGCGATATCGGTTAATTTGTGATTGCTGCTTTGTTGCATAACTCAATCTATTTAGCTAGGACTAGACGAATTGTGATATACTGGCCTTCTTACAACCGGTCTCTTGTGAGTCGTGGTGAAATACTCTTTGCATATGATTTTCTTGATATATGGGATTCAGAGCTTGCAAGGATGAATGAAAATAAAGAAGGCAAGAAGTACCGATATCCTAATTCCTTTATCCTTGTCATTGGTTACATTAGGGTTTACCTTCATTTACCTTATAGACAACAGAAGGTATCATAAAAGCCACAGGGAAGAATATACCAAACCATCCTAGTTATGGCCAGATATGTAGAAGACTAAGTAGACTTGACACGATTACTTCAACCAAGAACACAAATACAAGAAATAAAGAAGTTACATTACAACAACAATATTTTGATAGATGGAAAAAGAAAAGAAAATATGGACATCGATGGATGGCTGAAACTGCGTTTTCTTCTTTAAAAAGGATGTTTGGAGAATAATATACTTGTGCAACCAACTTCCAAAATATGGTAAAAGAAATGGTTCTAAAGGTATCGTTGTATAATCTATTTAGAAAGATGACCTAAACTAGAGTAAGCAAACACTTTAGAGATGACTAGTTATGCAACAAAGCAGTGATTGCAAGTTCATCTTCATATTAGTGTTTGATGGATGATAGACAATTTTGGACCAGCATACAAGTCCTGATACAATGAACGATAGGCTTACATATATAATATTAAGATATATTTCTTTTATATTTTAAAAAAGTTTATGTAAAATGCTAACTCCGCCTTCCTGTATCTGTCTTTTCAAATATCTGTCGGAATTTACTTTCATCTCTTCTTGCTTCTTTGTCAAAACCTCGATCTGTTTGTCTTTTCCTGTAATTTACCTTTAATCATATATTCATTGTCTTTACATTTTTCTTTTAATTCTGAAACCTGCTTTTGAAGTATTGTTTTATCAGCATTGATTGTAAGCACGTCTATTGCCTTTAGATAATCTTCCATAACTTCATGTTCAGTTGGTTTGTAATAATACGCTGATACTCCTATATTATGTCCCATAGTTATTTCTACATTTATTGGTCTCATAACCTGCTCTGCTCTATACCTGTAGAACTTGCGAAAACCATGAGCTGTCTTCCATTCATGTCTTTTAGCTCCATTTTGAAGAGGATGACGAATACCTTGTTCCCATAACGCACGTTCTAATAGTCTTTTTATTCCACTACTTTTGAGCTTCTTTGGACATGTCACAAGCCCTAAATTGGCACCATAAGTAATGTTTGTTGTCTGCCTTATGTCTCGCATAACCCAATGAACGATACGGTATCATACATGACAACAAGAAAACAAAGTTGTTTAGGTATTGGAACACAACTTGTTTGGCCCGTTCTGGAGTAGTGAGTCTATGCTATTCAGGTCAGTAGATGTCGATTCGACTCGTTTGATAAGGCAGCAAATAAGATTCACAAGAATACCTTTGATCATGGTAGTGACCACTCAGTTCCTGATTATTATTACTATTATTACTATTACTATATCATATTAAGACTAAAATGTAGGGCCAATTTTAGGCAATTGTTAATGTCTCTTACCTTATTACCATCACCGGGCAATGAGCATAAGTTACTACTGAAGATGCAATGCTTCCAAGTAATAACTTCTTAAATCTTGATCTTCCTCTCGTTCCAACCACAATTAAATCAATGTTCTTCTCTTCTGCATATTCTAATATTACATAATCTACAGGTCTGTGACTGTTAATTAATTCTGTTCTCAATTCAATATTATCTAGCTTTGCAGCATGGTTGAACTTTTCAAACCACATTTTGGCATCATTCATGCTATCAGCCATTTCTCCTGACTTTTTTAATACATCTTCTTGCTTAAGACGATACGATTCAGGAACTGAAGTGACAGTAACTGCATATAGTTGTGCACCAAAAGATTTTGCTACATCTAAAGCATATTCAGCTGCTTTGAATGATTGCTCTGAACCATCAATTGCTACCATTATCCTAGAGAACTTTGAATTTGATGCTGCTGAACACAACTTAATATTTGTATAATTAGACAAGACCTTATAAAAGTGAATTCAAAGGCGCAAGGAATATCCGAATAAAACCTTGTTGAATCTGTAGAGGATAAACCTAACACTGTTAGTGGGACGAATTATAATGAGAATTTCTTATCATGATCTTGCGCTTCTATATCTTTAATCGATACCTGTCAAATATACTAGATTTTCGAATACTTCTCCTCAAAGGAATTTTTGCTGACGAATGCCATATACCGATTGACAAAAAGCATTCCGGCTCTAATCATCGGAGTGCAGATTATTCCCACCTGCGTCAAACTAATGTCAAATCCTGTTATTTTATAGTCTGTTCAATCATTTCTTCTATATCTACAGTTTTGGTGGTCATGCTGCTTCTTCTATCTCCCCTTTCGAAAACAAACGTTCGCTTGATGGTTTTACTTGCTAAAAGAAAAGCTGTAGTGGCCATTATAAATGAGATTTTCATTGAATAGTCTTTTGATGGTTTTTTATAATATTTGATTGATTTAGTCTTCCCTGTTTTCACAGTATTTTTGTAATTGATTTAAGAAATAAGACCAACCTTCACCATGTTCGAACAATTTACCTGCTTGAAATCCTTTGTGCAATAGTTTGACTCTGGTTTTATTATTTTCAAATTGTTCTAGTTCCATGTTACAACTGTTCTTGGAAAATCAACCACGTTAGGTTCTTGCCACGTATAAGAGATTCGCTTATGTGGAATGAATTCAATTATATAGTTCCTTCAGGAAAAAAGTCAAAGCTTCTATGTTCACGTTTCCCTGTTTGTAGAAACTCAATTGTATTTTCCCTCGACCTCGAGTTCTAAATGGCCTGGTCTTGAAACCAATGCGTTAGTTCTTGTGGATCAGTAATACCCTTAAAAATAACTTCTGGAGAAGCGTCAATGGTTATGCTTTTCTTTATCTCTTGTTTCTTCGCATTCTTCTTCTTCTTTCCTTTGTGTTGTTGACATTACAACATTCTATTATTAGGGAATATTTAAACATTTAAATATTTCTTTAACTATATAAATATTGATATGGGATCTCCGTGGAAAGCATTATCAGATGATAATAGAAGAGAAATATTGCTCTTACTTAAAAGCAAAGATATGATTCCTACAGAGATTGCAGAGCACTTTAACCTCACTTTACCAGCCTTATCCGCTCATCTCCGTATATTGAAAGATGCAGATTTAATTACAGAGAAGAAGCAGGGTAAAAACAGATTTTATTCATTAAACACAAACAGATCCTTAAAGCTAATAGAATTCTTCGAGGATATGTATGATTATAAGCTGAATTCATTAAAAGAATATATAGAAGCAAAAAACCCGCAGTCGAGCTAGGTAGCAGTAATAATAATCATAAACAGCAGTGAACATACACTTTAACCATGATATTCTACACTGTTTTTTTACATCGTAGACCTCAATTTCCACTTTAATCCACTTTAAAATATTCCTACTACATGACTTGTTAGTAAATGTCTTTATGATATTTCCAAGTTAATAGAAAATATACAATTATTGCTTTTGCATGTCGATATTTTTCATAAATTCCTCCAATTCCCTATTATTATATTTGCATTTGTAAATCAGATTGTCTGTTTTTATCTTGAAAATTGTGTTATTGCTTTTCTGAATCATCTTCAATGCAGACATAGAGACAATAATATTTGCAAAAGCCAGTAGAGCATTACTGTAGTCTGGCTGATTAAAGCTATCAGACATAAGTGCATAACGCTTTGCATTTTCTACCGCATTTAATAGTGGCAGTACCATCGGATCATCCTCTTTCTTTTGTTCAGAGATTTGCTTTTTAATCTCTTGTAATCCTGAAAAATAAGCTTCTAGTAATATCTCCAAAATATGTGATTGCTCTTGAAATTTAGGTTGTGAACAAATTATCGATAGGATCTGAATACAATTACACATAAACTCCTTTATCGCCTCTTCATATTTTTTATTAAAATAATATTCGCTTGATTCTAGCAGCGGTATTATTGTTTTTGTTTCAAACTTGTCTGCATATTCTATTATTGAAGATCGAATAGTCGCTGGTATTTTAATTAATATATCTAAACCATTACTACCATTCACCAATATTGTAGGGGCTATTATTTTCAACATACTTTTTCACATTGCCTTTGTAATTCCGAGAATGATACTTATATTGCTAGTAGTAATTGAAATATTGATCTTCAGGAGAACTATAAGTGAAACTTTCTTTTTGCTTGTTGCGTCTAATAATATGACTTATTCTTCATGTAGATGCACATTTGGCATATAATATATTTGGTATGTTTGGATTTAATTATATTGCCATATATAATATTATAGTATAGAATATCTGTATGAGCGAATTGAATAAAATACTTGCTGCAAATGAGGAATATTCTAAGGATTTTAGGCACGGGCAGTTGTCACATATGCCCTCGAGGAAAATTGCAATACTTACATGTATGGATACAAGGCTAGCAGTAGAGGATTCCTTGGGACTAAAAACAGGAGATGCCCATATCTTAAGAAACGCTGGCGGAATAGCTACAGATGATGCAATACGTTCACTTATTATATCACATGAGCTTTTGGGGACAGAAGAGTTCTTCGTTATAAATCATACTAACTGCGGAATGCTGACCTTCAATGATGAAGAGCTACGAAAAAAACTCTCAGAAAAATACAAAACCAATGCAAGCGCACTAAAGTTCCATTCATTTCCAGACCTTGAGGCTAATGTCAAAAATCAAATAGACAAGATAAAATCAACACCATTTCTTCCAAAAGATATACAAGTATATGGATTTGTATATGACGTCAAAACTGGAAGGCTTAAAGAAGTGGCTGGGAAGGAAAGGGAGAAGGAATAGGATATTGGCAATGATGTTGCCATATAGTAAAACGGTATTGCCAAATGTCTCAGTTGTCCTTGCTTGCTCTAATCTTATTGTATAAGAAAGGTGATTTCTGAGAGTCTCAAAAGTCGGCTTTCTGATGTTCAGGACGACAATTTATAGACTCTATTGCTACCTGATCGATTGCTGATGAAAACACTACAGATATGCCTTTTTTAGAGTGTTTTAAGGCCAAAAATAGGTTTTTTGTCATTTTTCGGCAATTAGGACTTGCTGGTTACTTTTGTAGACTCGTAATAGCGGCTTTCATACCAATTTTGGACTTCCAAAAATTACTTCATGGTTTGCAAAGGGAACCATTCATAGACTAGGTTGACTATGTTATTCCATGTTATGATTATGCCAAACCCAGCCACACAACCATCATTTACATGTAAGAAATGCAAAAGATGATTGCTGGATGAGCCAACCATGCATGCGACAGCTCCAGGATGGAACGTTTTAATGATGTAAATCTGTGCATGAGGTGTTCTTCTGAAACTGCTGCATTCTGGGATGGTGAAGGAGATTATCTACTTAGGTTCTTACGGAACGAAGAAGAGAGGCTTCGAGATCAACATGGAATCGACCAAATCACAGATGCTTGTAGGGTGCAAACCGAACAATTGAGGATCGTATGAAGGCAATGATAATGCTTGACGGCAACAATGTGACAGAAAAACATTCAGAAAAACTGGGACGCAAGTTGTTAGACTAACTTAACCTCAACTATATAGCTAATCCACGCCTAGAAATAAATCATGATGTCTACAAACCTGATGCATATATAGAACTTAATAAACGCACATTAATAATTGAGTTTGACGTAATATACATAATAGTGAAGATAAAAAAGTTGAAGATAGGATCCGCGATTATAATCTAACACACAGCCGTCGCACCGTCCTGAGGTTCAATTTATCCGATCTAATGAATAAAAAGTCTTATGTTTGCAGTGCAATCCTCGATGCTCTGTTTAATGAAAGATATGATCATGGGAGTTGAACATCATCTCAGATGGATCAGATATTTTCAAAAATCGCATATACTGCAGGATGCAGTAAGAATATTCCACTTTGGTGGATGGCGATTTTATACTGTTGATAAAGTTAAGGTATTCAGTACCTTCTAGTTTCTCTACCTCTCGCGTGTATACTCTCATATGTCTATTATTACTTAGGTTAGGCTAGTGCATATTTTAAACTACATAAAGTTATAAAAAATCACAGAATCTGCAAGAGTCAGACATCATCGTTATGTATGTTATAAACCTTGTTATCACCCTTCTTTATTTTCATCATCATCATCATAATCTAATTTCTCATTAACCTTTTTCTGCAATTCTCTATAGCGGTCATACTTCTTGGTCCACTTTGAAAGTACAAACCACTGTCTTATTCCTATTCCTAACCATATAAGAGAGATTAAAGCTGGAATAAAGCGTGCTAAGTGAAAGAAAGGACTGGGTTCAGGACCAAAACCATGCGGTAGTTCTCTACCATGAAAAGGTAAAGGTGGTCCAAATAATGCAAAAGTGATTGCAAATGATAACGGTGGAATAACCATAATGGTAATTATCATTATAATGAACATCTTCTTAGTATTATTTAGTTGGTGGATAATTCCATCTATTATCTTGAAAAGATTCTCTGATTGATTGCCATTATCACGAATATCTTTTTTGCTTGGATTCGTCATGAAACTATCAATAGCCTCCATTACATTATAAAAAATGTAGTAGTAACTTTGTTACCTGATGTCAAATCACCACCTGTATTCATAATTCATCGAGTTCACTACGTGGAAACAATGCTTCATACGGTTCTAGAATTTCTCTGAGAATTTGTCTTCCTTTCTCTGAAACCTTGTATTTGATTATTGTTTTATTACCCCAAGCTTCTGTAGTTCTGGTTATTATTCCCTTTTTCAGCATATCATCAAGAATTTTTTTATGTTTGACATTGTTTAATCCGCAGTAACTCATGAGTTTACTTTGGTTAAGTTCACCATTTTCATAAAGTTTCAAGAGAACATCCTTCCTTATGTAAACCCTGTCTCGGTACTCATGCACCAAGTTGTCTCAATTGCAACAGTGAAGAGAATTATGTGGAGTAGAGTTGTCGTCTGCAATATACTGTACTTTCTGATAATAGCACGAAACAAAGGTACTGCCGATTTGACTTTCTATTAGAAACATTATGTTATTAAAGTCCAACAGTGTATATGAAAATTTAGTATGTCTTATCATTAGCAGGTAGATCTCATAGAATGTTTACCCTAGAAGAGCAGATACTTACTTACTTGCTCTTTTTCAAATTGTTATTTGTGATTTACAAACAAACAAAAAATATACTTTAGGTAACTAAGTTACGTGTCATAGGTAAGCAAGGGTTATAACAATAATTCTGTCCTTTGTATTATAATGACGACGACGACTACAACAACAACCTCAAAGCTAGTTAGTAAAAAAGTGCTACTTTATGCAGTAATAGTAGTTGCTGGCGCAACACTCTTGACAGCAGCAGTCAACTCTGAAGTATTAGCGCAAGTCAATAGTACGGGATCCAAGAATAACCCTACAACAGCAGCAACAACAGCAGCAGGTACAAAACAAGGAAATCTACCAAATGCTCTTCCCAGTATCACAGGATCAATACCTCTTGGTTCTACAATAAGTGGTGCTATATCTTCAAAAGTTAAGACTACCTTGAGTGAAGCTATAACAACAGCTCAAAAAACAGTAGGTCCAAACACTTCAGCTACATTGGCTTTCATTCGCCCACTAAACGGATACTTGGTCTATGATATACATGTTCGAAATAATGCAGATAATACTACCCATGCCGTTATAGTAGATCCTGGAAATGGAAAAGTTCTGTACAAGCAAGCATTGCCATCATTATCGACTGCTGGCCATGCTGGTATGTTTGGAAAAGGTATGACAGGACCGTTTTTTGGAGGATATCGCGGTCATGGTATGATGGGACCACTTCCACATGGTACAATGGGCCCTCAGACTCCTAGATGGTAGATGGCTTAAGTTCTTGATCGCTATATAATATATGAAGTATATAGTAGAGCACCTGACTAACTACAATTTTCTTTTTTTTGTTGTAACTTCATTTGGCAAGTCATTTCAAAAATATATACCTCGAGATTTTATAGTATTTCAAGTCAGCCTGTATGTCAAATATGTTGTTTCCTATCTTCTCTACATTCTTGTTGTCAGTGCCATTGTGATATAGCATAATCTTTTGTTTATCATGATTTCTTAACTACTGATTCATATCACCTTAGGAATACGGTATACCAGGCAAACATTATGAAATAATGCTGCCATGGGTATCTATAATAATATGACAAAAATAGCATTAAACAACTCCTTACCTACATATCCTTACTATACTATTTTGCTGCGGCAGCTATGGCAACAAGTGATATGAGAAATAAGATGTGAATTAGGAGTGCATAAATAGTGATAGCTACAAATATAATCAAAGGAACAGTTAAGACGAGTGACTTTCAAACATACCATGTGGACTAGAGGTAAAGAATTGGTGTTAGAGCAGCAGCAACTACATCTGCAACAAAAGTCTAATGAGTAAATATAGGTGTTGTTGCTATGTTTAAGTCTTTATCATCAATTTGCTTACTGACTTTAATCTTAATTTCGTTAGTTTTTCCTACATCTAAACTACTACTATTACAACAACACGCTGCTGCAGAAGGATTAATCCAAAAAACGCACATTATATTAGTGCATTCAAATACCATTGACAACTTAGCAAATAATAAAAAGAATTCACCTGCAGATATAAAACTACGAAATGCTTCTCTATTAACAACACAAAACGCTACGGAGGTTAAAAACTTTCAAGAGACATTTTGCGGTGCTAACACCACGGCAACACCTGATTTTAATGGGTACATAAGGGAAAACACTCTTCCTCAAAGCTGTGAAATGCCTTTGGGAATTGCTTTTGATAACAGTGTAGATAGAGTTTGGTATGTATCCACAAAAAAGGGAGTTTTGGGAAGTTATGATATAAAACAAAACAAATTTGATCAAGAGCACATTATACCTAATTGGACTTCACGTGAAAACCCAACTGATTATTCACAGATATGGACTTTGAAGGTTGATGATAGCGGTGGTACAAAACAACAACAACAAGGAGAAGTCAGAGGAGGAGATATTTGGTTTACAGATGTAAAGCAAAATGCAATATGGAAATTTATTAAATCTTCGCAAAGTTTCGAGATATACAAGATTCCAGGTAATTCTAGCTCTTTTGGAACAACATATCCAATATCTTTAGAGATTGATCGAAAGAATAATCGCATTTTCTTTGTAGGAACATTTTCGACTTCACTGTGGATTGGAGACATAACAAAAATGAAAAACGGCACTTCTGACGGGATTTCACAGATTCATATTCCTACTAGTGGCTTTAATGGGATTGACCCGGCTTTAGTTACAACAGGCTCAATTGCATTTGATAGTAAGAAAAATTCAGTATGGATATCTATGCTATCTTATGGAAGGAAAGGAGAACTATTCAGATATGACTTAGATAAAAAATTCTTTGAAATATTTGATTTGCCAAGAGAATTAAACTCTCCTTTAGGACTGGCCGTGGATTCTAATTCAGAGAATTTATGGATAACAAATGCAGGCACAAGCATATTTTACAAGCTAAATCCATACACCGGTAATATTATAAAGTTCGTTACTTCAAAAACATCTCCCAGAGTTTTCGGTCAAGGTATAATTACTGACGGTAGTGGTGGTGGCAGCAACGGACAAGTTCATGATGGTGGGATTGAGAGCAACATCTCCAAAAATGCATACACACTTCCATATTGGATACAGAAAGCTCCTGATGGTTCTCTCTGGTTCAATGAACAGGAAGGCAACAAAATGGCTAGATTTGATCCTTCTAATATGGAATTAACTGAATACTGGATTCCAACACAGAATAGATTATGGAGCATTTGTCCATCCGGAAGCAGTCAAGCATGTGGTATTGCCAATGCGTTGCAGTTTTCTATAAGTAATAATAATAAGCAGGTCTGGTTTACAGAATGGTCTGAGAACAAGATTGGCAAGTTAGATACAAAGAGCCACCTTCCATTTTCAGTGGTTGTATCTCCACAAAAGGAATTAACGGTAAAGAGAGGAGAAAGTAGAAACATCAAAGTCAAAGTTACTGCATCGCAATCTGCATCCTACTTCGCTAAATCAAATATTATACATATGATAGCATCTGGAACTTTTACTCCAACAGGGGATTTTGGAAACTCTACAGGATATTTTAGTCAGGAATCATTTTCAATTAATTCAGATGTAAAATCAAAGCAGGTAACATTTATCTTTAGACCATCAATCGATTTGAATCCAGGAAAATATGTGCTGATGATAGGTGCTGAAGACGAAGCTGTTTCCAACTTAAGAGCTATAAAGCTAAACGTGATTTAATTTATTATCCATTGCTTATTTTATTAATTATTAAGCAGCAGTATGACATTGCAGAGCATTTGACTGATATAAATGACTGAGCTCCTCCGTACTTTAGATGTCTTCTTTATAGGGTACATTTCTCTAATATTCAGATTCAGATAATGGCAATTCTGCTAAGGATTATCTCCTTACCGTATATATTGAATTTACAGATCAGATACAGAAGATAATAACCAACATGATACTTGTCTTTTTGAGGCTCAATTCATCTGAGGAGAAAGACATTTTTATCACGTAGGTTTTTTCGCTATTGATATATAGAATTGCAGTTTAACAAGATTGTTGAGACCTGTATATATTCTTCAGACCTTGAGAAAATGAAGCGCTTTTACATCAATATTTTAGGATTGGAGTTTGTTTCTGAAGAAAAAGGCAGACACGTCTTTTTAAAAGCTGGTAAAAACATGCTTTTGATCTTTAATCCGATTAAAACACTTGATAATAATAAAGATGATTCTAAATTTCCAGTTCATGGCGCCTTCTCGCCGCCCTCAATTATACATTTTGCTTTAGAGATCGATAAGGAAAACTACAATAGTGCAAAATACACTTTGAACGAAAAGAATGTAAAAATTGAAAGGGAGGTTGTTTGGGAGAAAGGTACGAATTCGGTTTACTTTAGAGACCCTGCAGGAAACCTTGTTGAAATCATTACTCATGGGTCCTGGCCAGTAGATAATGGTTAACTGAAAAATATTACTTGGTATAATATAGTAACAAGTAAAAAGATGTTATATCTTTATGTGGATTAGAATAGGTATTCAAAAAAATTAACATGGTCGAAAGAGGAAATAATCTAATCCAGACGTTAACTTTCTACTTACCTTTCAACACCAAATGATAGTTTTATACCTACCCTATATTCTGTAATATTTCCAGTACTTTGATCTACTTGTATAGTCTTGTCCAAAACCTCTATACCATGTATATTTCTAATTGTTTTTATCGCTTCTTTAAGTGCAGTTTGAGCTGCGTCTTCCCAACTTTTATCAGAACTACCTACAAGTTCAACTATTTCTGCTATCGGAGTAGATGAAGACATCTCTAGTATACTGTTAATTAAGATATTTATTTATTTATTTATTTTCAAAGCGTGTTGTAGCCTCTGATTGTACTTACCGTTTTTTGATCTAGGATTGACCTTATGTTATGGTTTCAGATGCCAATTGTATTAATAGAAAGTCAAGCATTGATGACAAAACATTTTCAGTTCTCAAGGTACAATCAGGATAAAGAAGGAAGATTAGTGCTCTAATGCATAGGGTTGATGTCATACTGGTTAACAAAATTATATTTAGCAGTCTATAGCCTTACTGACTAACAAAAATGCGTTCTTGGAAGAGTATGTGCTAGCTAACTATTTACGTCTACCTATAGGTAGATAGTTTGTCTGTCTCATATTCCTATGCCATATGCACTGGTAATTATTATATGATGATTCGATAAAGCTAAAAAACTGAACGCTTGATATGCATGAGGAATACAGTTATGCAAGAAACTCTCGCGAATGTAGTATAAAACAAGTGTCTAAATAATAATATGATGTCTAGCTTACAAATCATGAATCCTTATTTTATGGAATATGTTATGAGAAGCTGCCACAACCAATGCTGATATAGCTACTCCGACAAAATTCCTTAAAGTCATCACCGTATTGGGAGAATTGGCAATTAACGAATGTCCTAATACCGTATAGATATTGTCAGTTAACCAGAAAGCAAGTGTTACCCACCCAATGATGCCTGCAGTCATAGCGCCAAGCCTTGCATTTTTCGTAACAAAGTATATAGAAAATGCAATACCAAAATACCATAAGGCACTTAGAACAAGCCAGTTAGCATGAAATATCTCAGGCCTTGAATCTAAAATATAGTAAGTCGATCCTATTGCAGACATGGCAAATAATGATATCATAAGGATTTTGTTATTTAGAGAGTGTGATGTACGCTCCTTTTTAGTAAGATTTGCTTTTCGTATTTGCTCTTCCTTTGCTGCTTTAATTGACTCTTCAAAGCTTTTTAATTTAACAGGAATGATTTGTTGGATTGTGTCATCTTTTACAGTTGCTTCATGCTTTAGACTATCAATCAGTGGCCTGGCAAGCGAGGCTTTTAGAGGAGTAATAAGATCAACCCAGTAAGAAGAAAGTCTTGGAGTTAGAAATGGAATTATTATTATTTTGATTGATTTATTTATCATCTTTCCATATCGCTTCATCATATCCAGATAACTTAGCACATCGGGTCCTCCGATATCAAAAGATCTGTCCTCTGTATCTTTTACATCAATAGATTGAACAAGATATGTAACTACGTCGTCTACTGATATGGGCTGTGATTTAGTCAAAACCCATTTTGGACAGATCATAGCTGGAAGTCTCTCGACCAAATACTGTAGCATCTGAAACGATCCTCCGCCTTGGCCTAAAATGACAGCGGCCCGAAATATTGTGACCTTTGCAGAGGATGTTTTTAATATGTCGCCAACCTGGGCTCTGCTTCGCATATGACCAGATAGCCTACCATTATTTGTTTCATTATTCAAACCGCCAAGATAAATAATCCTTTTAACTCTACATTCAGTAGCTGCTTTAGCAAAATTTTCCGCAGCAATTCTATCGCGTTCTGCAAATTTCTTCCAATCTTTAGAGGAACCTTCCATCGAGTGTATCAAGTAAAATGCCACGTCTATTCCAGTCATTGCTTTTAGTAACTCGCGATAGTTGCTAGCATCTGCTTTGATGATTTTTACTCGTTCATTGAAGCGTCCAGTAAGAGACTCTACATTTCTTGTTATGCATGCAATCTCGTGTTTCTTTGAGTGAAATGAAGGAGAAGAGCAAAGTTTAGAAACAAGACGACTTCCAATAAAACCACTGGCGCCTGTTATGAGAATTTTCAAGGCATGTTCTTTAGAATTATTAGTGATTACATGGTTTAGTGACTTTTGCTGTTCTTGTTGTTGCATCTTTTTATAGCCACTTCCTTAGTGTTATCTTTGTGCCAGATACAATATAACACATAAAGACATTGAGATCTGTTCAGGATTTTCCTTTTGCATCAGACCGCCACTAATGCCAGCATTTTTTATCATCCAGTATGCTTGTGTTTGCCCTTTTGTAAATTGCCATCCAAATAATGAATAGTAAAAATCCTTCAGACTATCAACATTGTCTGCTGGTGTCTCAAAATGTTCTACCTTATGTCCATTTATTCTTGACATTTTATTATTATTCACTGCCTCTTTTTCTTATTGTTCTTCTTATTCTAAACACTATTTGATTCCAACTTTTGCTTTACTGTTTGAGCTGTTGTCTGGGTTTGTATAATAGTCATATACTCTTTCGACCGGTGCATTGATTTCTATATCATATTTAATTTCTGACATTTCAATAAAATTTGGCTTTGATTGTTTATAAGGGTTAGCATTATGTTTGAAAAGTTAGCACTAGCTAATTAGTTTGATAAATTATAGTCAAAATATTTTACTTGTGGAGGTGTCAGAAATACTAAAATAAATTTTAAAATAAAAATAAAAATGTTGGTATTGATATTATGTCAAGCTATCGTAATTCCATGGCCAATTTTGGGCTTAACTTGATTTTCTCCATTTGGTGTTTGAGTAGTAATGCCATTATCATAGCCATACCTCCGAGTATAACGCTGGCAACTCCCATTATTGGCCATCCATTAATGGCACCTGTCGCACTCACGCCTTCTGCTGCCAATACCAATGACCAGACCATTTTGTGTTTTATATTCATTGGGTCCGATAGGTTGATTTAATATATAAACTAGTGGTAATATAATTATCATAGTGCTAACAGATTTAATTTCAGGTGCATTAATGTCAGAAACTTGGAAAGATACATTATGACGTCTTTTAATGGCTATTTAACAATATTAAATTTTAATTTCTACATTCGTTAGACACTATAATAACAGTTGGTACTATGATTAAATACTAATTTGACCTTCAACTACTCAGTATACAAATAGTAATAGTTATACTCGGAGCTGGCTATGCAGGAATCGTTGCAGTAGCCAGCTTATGTAAACAGATAGGAATGTAAGCTTTACTCATAGATAGAAATTCTTATCATCAGTTACCACAACAAATCCATTATGTTGCATCAGGTGTAAAAAGGCCATCTGAACACACCATTCAACTTTATCTCTTATGCAACTACAAGGGCAATAAGGGGTTCAAAAAGAGATTTGATAAATGGGCGCAGTATGCTATCATATGCATGCAACATGGCTCTCCATTAGGATATTAATCCTTACTACAATGAAAATAGGATATCCTTGCATTAATAAAAGCATTCAACGCAATGCTCCCTCAATATTTAGATTAGCATTCTATTCGGAGAGTAGACTAATTCAAACTGTTGAAGCTAATTTAAAGCATCTTGCTAAAATTTTAAGATATAATGTAGGCCATGGTCTCTAGAATTAGTTCTGACCTTGTGCTCTTTGCCTCCCATCCAATATGCAAATTCAACTGGAGCATTTTCAATCAGAATTTGAAGAAATAGGAAATTATATCAAAAAACACATATAAGAATATCCATGCATCCAGACCAGTTTGTAGTAATCAATTCTCATGAGAAAATAGTGCATAATGAGGGCATTAATGAATTGAAATACCATTGTAAGGTCCTAGTTTGCATGAACCTTCCTGAAACAGCAAAACTCCAGATCCATGTTGGAGGTGTATATGGAAACAAGATTGATTCAATAGGTAGATTTGTAAAAATATATAAAATGACAACAGTAAGTTGGCTGACTGTTATATAAAAAAAGGCTTGTTATTGAAAATGACGATCGTCTTTATAATCTATCAGAATGTCTTTACATTAACCAAGAAACAGGTATTCAGATTCTTTTTGATAGCTTTCACCATGAATGTCTTAACTTAGGAGATGAATCAATGTTTTCAGTACTTAGGAAGGCTATGTCAACATGGAAAAAAGAGAGATGGAATACCTATGGTCGATTATAGTAGCCAGCGTGTTATTGATATTGATTTCTATGGTATGGTGAAGAGTAAAACAAAAACAAAAAAAAGGCAAACATACGATAACAATTGATCAAATTCTCTTTCAAAGATCCCTGAAAGGAACAATGGGCTTGGATTTTGATTTGAATAAAGGACAAAGAGTGCGTTAGTAACATTAGAATTTCTAAGAAAATATGCCAAATAAGACTGCTAATGAAGATCCAGAAGTAAAAAAAGGTGTAAAAAAGTATTAACTCTACAGAAAAATGAGACATAGGCGCTTAAGCATCAGCGCCTGTCTTTCTCTGGTTAGGTGGTTTTAATTATGTGACACAAAAACAAGTATAATCTCCTGTCTTGTCCTAGATTAATCGTTTGTCAATTCAACTCAAATTAAGGCAAATCTAAGAGCAATATGATATTAGCACATTATTTATATATACATATATATACAAACATGCTCGAATTTTATATATGCTTTTTGGGGCCTCAAAAAAGATATAATTTTAAGTTTGTGCTGTTACCATCTATTACCAGATTTGTGTCCTTGTTAAAATGAACAACTAAATAAAAATATGTAAAGAGTAGTTTAAAAGGCAAAGGCAAAACATACTAAAATAAGATAATATCTTGTTGCTCGTGGTCAGTCGTCATTTAGAAATAAATCAATCAATCAATCAATTACCACAATCTCATGTCTATTGAGAACTGGCAGTTCAGCTTTATTCTTACTTTTATCGTTAGTTTTCCATCCTGAATGTTGTCTCCCCTTTGTAGTTAGATAGTTTGAAGTAATTCCCAATAGCCTGCCGATTGTCATGGGCAATATAATAATAATTCAGCAGATAGATAGAAAATATTATCTGGATTGGGTAATTACTTCTATATTTTATTGTCAGCTCGTACATTCGAAATAGGATATGATGTCCCAAACTATCTAAGGTGGATAGATACTCCAATCCAGTTTGGTAACTTACAAGAACCTGTTGCTTCACCTACTAAAAAAGCACTTAGAGCTTAACTCGAATGGGTAATTATCTGTACTCCTATTAGAGATACACAGAGCTGCAATATGTAATCAGAAATCAGAAACATTTAAGAGTAGTTCACATGGGTATCCGAAAAGTGCTCCTCTCCTGTAAGTAATCCATGCACAAGCAAAATGTAACATTGCTACGTAGTTTTCTACTTTCTTCTCCCAACGTATTAACAATCGTCTAAACCTATTCATCCACGAGTGGGTTCTTTCAACAACCCAGTGTTTAGCTCTGTATTCTGGTATTTTTCTGCTGTTGCTGTTGCTTCTTTCTTTCCCTGGTAATCTAATATGAATTGTATAACCATAATCCTGTAGTAATTCATAGACCTCAGGATAGTCATAGCCCCTGTCAAGACAAATATGTTGTTCTGATTTGATAGTTGGTTCAGGCTATTATTACTATTTTAAAATTTTATGATGTTTATATTATCCATACTGACATAACTACTACCATGACAACTTCTTTATTTCATATGAAATACTCTTTCAGGTTTTACCTTTAGTATGACTCTCTTTTCTCCTGGTGCTCTGTTAGGATATTTGTCTTTACCGAGGTACTTTTTTGCCAATTTGTCTATGTGTTTATCCGCGGCATCTCCTGTTATCTGCTCTATTACCTTTCCTCTCACAGTAACCATGTCATATGGATTATTTTGGTCAGCGATTGCTATTGATAATCTCGGATCTCTGGATACATTCTTTTGCTTTATTCTTCCAATTGCAGTATTTACGAGGATATTGCCATCCTCAATATCTACCCATGTAGGTGTGATTTGGGGATAACCGTCTCTCATTATTGTAGATACAAAAGCGAAATTCTTACCTTCAAAAAGCTTTTTGGTAGAAGCATCGGTTATTTCATTATTTGTATGCTGGCTCACATTATCGAATGTCTAACACATTTAATAACTATTCTATAATAATTGTCAAGAATTTGTTTTCTTTTTATGAAGACTAGAGTAAGAGAACAGAAAAGCGAAAATGAGAATCACAAATAACTATTGAAAATAAATAATAACCTATCGTGTATTGTTCAAAACATATCCACGCTAAAGAGAAGTTATAATACAAGAAAGAGGAGAGCCTTTAATTTCTCACAGGTCACTTGATGTTAGCATAAGAAACTTCTATAACCCTAAGTTAAGAACCTACTCTTAAATTTGGTATATTTTCAAGTAGATCCTTGCTTAAACTAGGGCAAGCCCAAGGAATTTGATCTCCATGTAAATGGGGCCTAAATATTTTAATATTTATCAACATTTCAATTGTATATGCATATTAGACTAACAATACAAATCTATTTAAGCAGCTGTAACGAAGAAGAGTAAGATACAAACTCCATTGGCAAACAAATCATTATCAGTATCATTAAAGACATTAGAAAAGATAAAGACAAAAGCAATAACAAGAATGCCTCAGCAACCAAGTCAATCTACTATTACTACCGGCCATCATCCTCAAGATGTTACAACATCAATGGACAAATACATTAGAAACATACGCGCAATGAATCAGAGAACCGCATACGAGTATTATACTAGACTAACTAACTTTCAAGATTTTGTTATCAGCACTTACAAGGTTGCTACATTAGATAATATTATAACAAAGATAAACGAAGGTGTAGAAGATCCTTATGAAATTTTAAATGGTTATGTCAGCTATCTGCAGACTAGTTATAATATCTCTGTATCTACATTAAAGTCGCGTATTATAACTGCAAAAAACTTCCTTGAATACTATGATGTTGACATAAGTCCAAGAAAGTTCAAGCTAAAAGTAAAGATACCCAAAGTTCTAAGAAAAAGCAAAGAGCCATTATCAAAAGAAGATATAATAAACATTTTAAATGCTTGCTCTGAAATAAGGTTAAAGACTTATGTAATGCTGTTGGTTGCAACTGGGCTTAGAGCCGTAGAAGCTTTATCAATACGAATCAAAGATCTACACTTGGAATCTAGACCAGCAAAGGTTTTTGTTAGAGGAGAATACACAAAGACAAAGACAGATAGATTTGTTTTTTTAGCTGAAGAAGTTGTTAGCCAATTAAATCAATGGTTAGAATACAAATATAGAACTAGAAGGATATGCCATAAAGATACGCATAGTGAAAGAGGAAAAACAATAACAGAGTATACAACACCAAAAAGAAATGATAATGATTTGGTCTTTGCTGTTTACCAAGATAGAGAACATCCAAATCCACGAATATTGTATTTTGATCTTGTAAAATCATTTGGAAACACACTTGATAGAATGGGTAAAGGTCTAAGAGAAGAAAGCAGCAACAACAGACGAAGGCAAATAACTCTTCACTCATTCAGACGGTTTGTAAAAACTACTATATCTGATCTTGGTTATGCTGACTTTTCTGAATGGTTCATAGGACATTCTGGCTCTACATATTGGACAAAGAAAGACTCAGAGAAAGCAGAGATATTTAGAAAGGTTGAGCCCTACTTGACATTTCTCAATATTCCAGAGTTAGAAAGACAAGGTGCAGATATCCAAAGCAAGGTAGAAGAGTTAGAAGAAGTAAACCAATCATTGAGAAATCGTGACAAGATGAAAGATGATGCCATAGCACAGCTATCAGATCAGCTTATGGCTTTAACAGCAAGAATGCAAGATATTGAGAGGAAGCAGCAGATGTGATAATAGAGTGACCTTGGTTTTGAGGTCGCTCATTCTTCAAACCACTGCCAATTGGGGATCATACGATAAATGTAGAAGTTATGTCAACCACTACAAACAAGCCAGTCGAACACGACATTGCTAAGTGGGAATAGAAATGTGACATGTGACAATTTATGCAGTATTCATCTTTTCTAGATCATTTCTTACCAAGTTATAATCACCTTTTGGCAGTTGCAAGAAAGAAAGATAGGCATGATATCAATTGTACTCTGTGTTGCTATTGATTTGTCCATATTTTATCATTAAATTGACAAGTCTCTTAATATCTTCAGCTCGATCCTCTTTTCTTATTCGAGCTCCAATATGCTCTAACATCCTGACATCTTTGCAGTTAAGTATATTCCATACTATGTTTGCAATTGCTTTAGATACATCCGCAAGTAGGTTATAGTTTTCTCCCAATATC
>JAFAQB010000113.1 GCA_019246625.1 Nitrososphaeraceae archaeon | reverse complement strand
AGGAATATCGGTGTAGTATATGTGGCAGAGTATTTGATAGCATAGAAACATTGAATTCTCATAAGAGAATGGACCACAGCCAGGAAGGTTATAAACCACCTGCAGGAGTAGGTTAATTGTTGTCAACACTACCACAATCATCTTCATTAGAAGACTTCTAAAGTTCTAAGTAGGCTATGTCTATGGTCATTATATGATATGAATTTTTAGAGTACAATTTCTTATTTATTTATTTATTTATTTATTTATTTTTGGTTTATGCAGTAAAGAGTTGTTGTATAATAATAATTCATTTATTGTGACCATATGGGCTTTGTTCATATATAGAAAGCAGTCCAAGCTATGCTAGAAGATGATGATGAGATATTTACTTTTTGTTACCCTGGGTATATCTCTAAATATCTATATAATACATGTGTAGTAGCTAGCCTCACTTCATCATTTGCAAGACAGCAGTAGAGATGGAAATATTAAATCACAATATCGTTTTTTCAAGAGATTGATTTTGATATCATGCCATAGTGAAAATGATAATGATAATGCTTCCTTAGTTCTATATTCAAGCGCACATGCAGTCAATTCTATTTGTATGCTCATTTTTCAGTAGGAGAGTATGGTTCTGGATCATCTGGACATTGCTGACTTTGGCCAATAATAACGTAGATATATTCCATCTGTTCCTTTCTTGCAATAACATCTTATTGTTTTCTCCAAAGGTTCAAAAAATTTTTTCCTATTAGTGAAGCCTCATTAATTCCTTTTTGCGATAGTATATCAAAAATAAAAACTTCAAGAGGTTGCTCAGCATCTTATTTCTGATTTCAAGAGATCACGTTGTTCTATGTTTTGCATATCACTTCCAAGTGTAATCCATTGGTTATCAGAATCCTATCCTGAAGTTTTTATTTTTATATCTAGCTGAATCTTAACATGATTTAGTTCGCAATAAATCCGGTAATGATATCCAAGTGCTTAAGTAATATTAAACGATGTCACTTAACTCGTATCGACATCTATTAGAATTCTGCCCTCTCTTCCTTTAGCAAACAATGCTTGGAGAGCTTCTTTGGTTTTTTCAAGTTTGAATCTTTTCCATACTCTAATTTTGAGTTCGTTAGATATATTTAGAAGATCTTTAAGTTGCTTTCTAGTGCCACCCGTAGAACCTATCAACTTCATTTGTTTTAAATATAATGATTGAATATTCAATTTTACATCTGCGCCGGTTAGTCCTCCGAATGTCACCAACCTTCCATTAACACCAACAGAATCAAAGCTACTCTGCCATGCTTCAATACCTACGGAATTTAAAACTACATCTGCCATCTTCCCTTGGGTAATTTCTTTGACTTGTTCTACTACTTTACCGTAATCCTTTAAAATATAATCAGCACCAAAATCCTTTACCCACTCATTCTTAGAAACTGCAATGACCTTTGCTCCCATTTTCTTTGCAAATTGAATCGCCATCATCCCTGTATTTCCTGATGCTCCATATACAAGCAAGGATTCATTGACTTGCAGTGAAGCATCCTTCAATGCGTGAAAAGATGTCAAAGTGGTTACGGGTAAACTTGCTGCTAGATCCCAACTCATATCATCTGGTATCTTGAAGACATTTTTATCTGGAACTGAAATATACTCTGCAAATCCACCGTTAGTAACTATGCCAATTAATCCGCCATTTCTACATAACATATCAAGACCGTCTAAACACATATCACAAGTTCCATCGAATACTTTGTTATGTATAACTACTTTATCGCCTTCCTTTAAATTGCCTTCTTTAACATGATCTCCGAGTTTCTCTATTGTTCCACTTATCTCTGCTCCTGGTATGTGTGGTAGTGGTTTTACTTCCCTTGCACCTGAAACTGCAAAGTAATCTATTGGATTTACACCAACGGTCCTAACTCTTATGAGAACAGCACGATCTGTAAGTATTGGTTTCTCTGCACTATCTTCAACTTTTAGATTATCTAAACCAGGTTTTTCAAAAATGACAGCTTTCATTCTCTAAAAATAATGCTGCACAACATTTAACTATTTTAGGTTATGCAAACAAAATTGTATTATCCAACATCGGTAGTGCACTTGACAAGTTGGGCAATCATACAGGAGCTATACAGTACTATGAAAGCTTTGGATACAAGTCCTAAACATGTTGATGCACTTACCTCAAAGCCCTTATATACCATTTTCTTGATTCCTTGTAACAACCACTCTGGGGCTTCAAAATGTAACACATTTCTGTTCACGGCCCTTGTAATGAATACAATGCCCTGTTATAGTATTCTCGTCTAGGCCTATATAACTTGCAAGGATTGTTTTCTTTATTGTATACACTGTGGTATCGATACATGGTGAAATTGAACTGCCCTATGTAGCATAATGCAAAATATGATTTAAGTTATCAGTTAATTTCAGATATTTTATCTCAAAAAGACGTGTACTTCTATCAGTTAACGATGGAAGTGGAAGTATAGCTGAAGTAAGAGTAGAGAAAAGACCACCTTTTAGAATTAGAGATAAATGGGCAGCAATCGGTGACTAGAATAGACCATGGAACATTTATTTAATATGGATGAAGTTGTGGAAGCTAGATTTGTAAAAGAACGAACCTTGTCTGATGGAAGATAGAGTTACAGCATACGATTCTTTGATTCAAAAGGAGGTTTATATCAATGCGTGCTAATTTCAAAGTTGCATGATGGTAATGGGAGTATGGTAAAGGAAAGAGTTGCAAAATTCGATTAAATACATACAAATATGGAAGCAAAGAATTACTTTCACGTAGGATCTATTAGACTAAGCATTGATGATGCAACGGCGTTATTGATCTGCCATGACATCGTTATTTCTTTCTAGACATACTCTACCTCTCTCGAAGTGACAATATCATGGTGCTCTCAAATAGTATAAGTTTTAGTTTTCGCTTGAGAGTCTAACTACTATTTCAAATGTAGCTATAATATAGTACATACGGTTGTCGAAGATGCTTTGTACGAAACAACCCTATAGAGTAATAAGAATTTATAACGCAAAAGTAAGAAATGCTCGTTATTACAGGCTTTATAGTTTTGTTACTTTTGTCTATAATATCAGAATTAATTACTTCAAGTAATATTACCGTACTTAAATTCTAGATATATCAGATCTCAGATGGTAATCTCATACAAAAACCTCAATTTAATGACCATTAATATCTTGATATCCACCAAGATGTGTTGAGTTGTCAGCCCCAGGACACATATAAGATTATATAGTATCCTTCAACTCACTGCCTCCTTCCCTATTTTAATCTAGAAGTGAGTGTATTTTTAAGCTTTGCGCCATGCGCTCAATGTCTTGGTTTGTCACAGATGGGTGTACAGGTAACGACAGAACATGTTCACTAGCCCATTCTGTCTGTGTAAGGTCGTCATTTTTGTTCGATGGCGCTAGCCTCTCATAATATGGTGTCTTGTGAACTGCAGGCTTATAGTATACAGTAACGCCAAATTTGTCATTTGTCATATTATTTTTGGTTTTGTCTCTTATATTGTTCTTTTCAAAGGTAATAGTGTAGAGATACCAATTAAATTTTTTTTCATCAGTTTCTGTTGGTAATTTAATTTTGCTTTTATCAGTTATAGGAGAGAGCAGATTTGTCAATAGTTCTGCATTCTTTCTCCTTAAATTCAGCATCTTTGAAAGTTTGTTCATTTGAGCCTTAGCAATCGCAGCACTTAGTTCTGGTAATCTGAAGTTAAGGCCGAAAATTCGTGTATCATAACCCTCAATCATCCCGTGGTTTCTAATCATCTTTAGATTATCTGCAAGATTATCATTATTTGTTGCAACTGCACCACCTTCGCCACAGGTCAATACTTTGCTTGCATACAGACTAAAGCAACCCATTATGCCCATTGTTCCTGTCTGTTTCTCCTTGTATGTGGAACCAAGTGACTGACACGCATCTTCGATTATATCTAATGAATGTTTATCACCAATCTCAATAATTTCATCCATATCTGAAGGATGACCATAGAGATGAACTGGTATAATAGCTTTGGACTTATTTGTAATCTTTGCTTTTAAATCACAGACATCCATAGTAAAATCATCCTTATTAATATCTACAAAGACAGGTTTCGCGCCAGTTGCAACTACAGAGTTTGCAGTAGCAACGAATGTAAATGATGGAAGCAAAATCTCGTCACCCTGTTTAATATCTGCTGCAAGTAATGCCGCATACAGTGATGTGGTCCCGGAATTAACTGCTACTACATATTTTACTTTCAGATAATCCCTTAAAAGGGATTCAAACTCTCTTACTCTCTTTCCACCATCTTTGGCTGCAGAAGTGAGAATATTTTCTTCTAAAACATTCAGTACTTCACCTCTCTCTTCCTCACCTATCCACGGCTTGTTAATTGGAATCGTGCTTGACATATTTATTGAAGACATGGAATATTAACACCATTAAACAGCGATTGTCATATTTTACCATCCTATAATTGTTCTTATAATAGTGAAGTTATTAACATACTTTATGCACCACTACAAATATACTCAAATTCACATTACTATCACATGGTCATGAAGCTACTTATAGTTCGCAATCATTATAATCAACTGCTAGCAGCTCAAAAGTAATTGCTGTATGGATTCTTAAATAATCATCAAGAACAAGAGCAATTAACATATAATAGTAGGGTTGAAACGTAATGAAACAAGAGCAGATGTGGCAGAGTGGTCTTCTTTTGTTCTTAACAAGAGAACACAATAATGCGTCGGCCTTGAGTTGAAGGACTAAAAGTAAGCCGATTCGCCCTCGGGCGATCAGGAGTTCAAATCTCCTCATCTGCGCCATTTATTTTTCATAAATTTTCAAGAATTTGGATAAATACTATCCAATTTTTGACGATTTTCCTCATTACCAAGGCAAACAATATGGATGTCGGTCAGGACCCTCTTGGTAATATCAATTCTAATGCACCTTTTGATGTGTCCATGCAAATGGTCTTCTGTTTATAATAACAATAATTTCTCTACGTCAAATTTTCTTTTAGGCTAGTTAATTTAGCCACGCTATAACCAGAAGATTTCAACTTCAAACAGTGTGAAAG
Source organism: Nitrososphaeraceae archaeon (assembly GCA_019246625.1). Taxonomy (GTDB): domain Archaea; phylum Thermoproteota; class Nitrososphaeria; order Nitrososphaerales; family Nitrososphaeraceae; genus Nitrososphaera_A. The sequence continues at coordinate 5,469 of JAFAQB010000113.1, read as the reverse complement.
TTATCCCAAGCTCACGGTCTAATTTTCGTATGATATATGTTAAAATGAAGGCCATTCTCTAACCTAGTAAGACAGTGATCAGGAAACTACAACATGAAATGGTAGAAAAATGGGGATAATATGTGAATATAGAGATATTTATTTCCATAAGCACTAGAAGTGGGACTCACTGGCTTTAGTTCAGAGAAATCATATGATTGAAAAATATCCAGAATAAGTTGAAATCTACTGTTGATTGATTTAGCCATCCTTCCAGTTACGTACAATTCCTACCATCTGCAGAATTCATTTTATTCCCTACTATTTCAGCTATAGCTTAGCTATGGCTAATTTCACTGTTGGGCGAGTAACAGAACTGTAATGAGACAGAACGGCTCATAATATGCATAGGACTCTACTCTATAAAAGAACATTGACTGCAACGGCAGCATATTTTAGTATTATTGCTTGTAGAGAATACCATGTCTTTACAATTGTTGCCAACCTTAAGAAATGTTAAAATGGATGTAATTCAGCCTTCAAAAGGAACTCCTTTTCCTTAATTCGCTTTCTGATATCGTTATTTGATGATTTCAAAAACCAACGTCCGTTCGATCAATGGCTTATCATAGCCATCTTCGCACGATGATTTGTTTATTGACATCTCTTGACTTATATATCTAAGGTAACACCCCATAAGCATGACTGAACCAAAGTAACATATAGTCGTTTTCAAATAAGTTTAATTCCTAATACAAAGCTCAAATAATCTAGATATTTTGATATTGGAAAAAAAATTTCATAAGATGACTCGACATGAGCGTCTACTTTATCTAAAAAAAACAACTACACTGTCCAAGCGGGATATTGCTGTAATACAACATCCACTATTGGCATTCAAATTCGATGACATCAATAGAATGATAGAGAACGCAATAGGGATTCTAATGATACCTCTTGGAATTGCAACAGACTTCCTGATCAATGGTAGGGAATACATTATCCCAATGGCTATAGAAGAACCGTCAGTTATTGCTGCAGCAAGTAAAGCAGCCAAAATCGCAAAAAGAACTGAAGGTTTCACAGCAGAGGCAGATAAATCATTAATGATAGGTCAACTTCAGTTACTCTCATTACCTATTTCTAAGGAGATCGCAAAACAGAAGATTTTGATTAATAAAAATGAGTTACTCACCATAGCAAATTCTAAAAGCAGATCTATTATAGCAAAAGATTTAGAGGTCAGGGAATTACGGGACAAAAGTCAAAACAACATGGGAGAAATGTTGATAGTGGAATTAATTATTGACACACAAGATGCAATGGGTGCCAATGTAATAAATACAATGTGTGAAGCAATAGCCCCAAAAGTGGAAGAGTTAACAGGAGGCATCGTCAACCTAAAAATAGTTTCAAATTATGCAACTAGACGACTTGTAAGATGCAAAGCGGTTTTTGCTAAAAATGAGTTGGGCGGAGAGAATATTGTAGAACGAATTTTATATGCGTATGCCTTTGCATATTCTGATACCTATCGTGCTGTAACTCATAATAAAGGTATAATGAACGGTATTGATGCAGTCGCATTGGCTACAGGACAAGACTTCCGTGCAATTGAAGCAGCAGCACACGCTTACGCCGCCAGAGAAGGAACTTATAGATCATTGACAAAATGGTATAAAACTAAAGAAGGAGATTTAGCAGGAGAAATAGAACTGCCAATGGCCGTTGGAATTGTAGGTGGAATAGTGTCAGTTCATCCTGTAGCGAAGGCGGCATTAAAAATTTTAGGTGTTAAAACTTCTAATGAGCTTGCAATGATACTATCTGCGATTGGTCTTGCACAAAATTTAGCTGCAATTAGAGCTTTAGCTTCAGAAGGTATACAAAAAGGTCATATGAAACTCCATGCAAAAAACGTTGCGGTCATGGCTGGAGCTAAAAGTGATCTAGTTGATAGGATTGCAAAGAGAATTACTGACGAAAATAATATAAACATAACCCGCGCAAAAGAAATTTTGGCATTGCTGATGAAGGTAGACAAGAATAGAAAAAAATTATCTAAATCTGATTAAGAAATTACTTTTTGTTATTGTTAGCAGTAACAAGATATATCTGTATGACGGAGAACATTTTTTCTATTCTCCATGACAATAACTCCAAAATTGTGATGCTATTACATTTCAATGAATTGCAGTTATAGATAGATCACTTATATTTTAATATGAATGATATTTTAATATGAAATTTCAACTACAAGTTTTAGAGTAACATTTTATGCAATCTCTTGACTTTGCTTTTGTTCATAGTACTTGCATTTTCTAAATGAATTTAATAAACTTCAGGATATAGCAAAAATGTCACTTTGCAGCAGATAATATATATATGTATATATACAAACGTAATTTAGTTCGTGTCTTTTAGTTCCCTTATAGAGGGTTTGCTAGATTAGGCTTGTACCTTGACTGCTTACTTAAACAATAGTGAAGTATTCATTCCTCTATTCATCCATTCGTTTGCAGATCTTCAATTGCTGCAAAGAGTAGTGACATTAGTACAATATACATTGACAGCAATTAACAAAATGTAACTGCTGGAATTAGCTATAGATTATTAATTCTATTGATTGCAATACTTGCAGAGATTCTTCTCATGGAGTTCAATACAGATGTTGTTGTAATTGTCAGATCATCTGTTATATTTGTTATTTTCATATAAATGCTAGACCTTTTTGTCGCTTACTACTAAGTAATAAGTTACTTCAGTATTAAAGTCTCGATCTGCCCCTCTAAAGTAGATCTTATGGTCCCCTACTGTTGGAGGTCCCAAGAAAATCCAGAAACCGTTACATGTCGAACGAGTTTTACCCTCCTTCACTCCGTAAACATTATTTCTAGGAAACATAAGATCAAAAACAGGAGTCTGTACTCGATATTTGTTCAAGTTCTGTAAGGTTATTCCATCAATAGAAAGTTCCAAGTGAGTTACACTATTCATAAACTTTGTAGTACGCGAGATCAAGTCTGTCTCAATTTTGAGGTCGTTGTCTTCAGCAAAAGAACATTCCTTTTCAATGATTGGAAATAGAATTGCCTTCCCTAAGGGAATGTTGCATTTCCTCGTAGCCGACCCACCAAAAGTTCCTGCTAAAAACCATACTGGTCCATGCTGATTTTGAGCACAGTTCTCACCACTTGTGTCAATGGCAGGATTGGACTCTCTTGGTTGTTCGAGGAGCCATTTAATCCATCGTATGCACCAATCAGAATATGACGAACCATAGGGTTTGGAATTAATTGAGAATATATGAGGATCGTCATTGTTCGCAATCAATGACAACATCCCAATGGCATTTCTTTCATATAAATACTCAACTTTTTCATCACTGATAAGCGTACATCAGCAAGAGCTTTGCTAGACGAGGCTTCCTAATGACTGACAAGTAACTTAAATTAACTTTATATAACCTAATCTAATCTCTACTATATTAGTTTAGAATTTACTGGATTATTAATGAACATTTTATTTCTTACTGATGATCTAGGTTCAAAGCACTAATTACCTTTATAATTTCGACATCTCTTTTCAGGACTGCCAATAAGATTTCGACTATTTTACGCATTAGTTATGTTCATTCTCCTTGTTTTTAAAGTTTTTTATTGAATTGCTCTATGATGCGAGTAATGTCATTCTCACGGCAATTATGAAACTAATTTAAAATTCTTGCGACGAGAATTAGATCTATACACTATTAAGTTAGCTCTTCAATTTAGTTATAACAATGACTCTTGTGGAGATATCATTCTTCACTGCAGATTCCGAGCCATATGGAAGGACTTACGGTAACTGGACAGTAGAGTGGTGGCGATGGGTTTTAGGAATACCAACATCAATAAATCCTGTCTTAGATAGAACCGGAAAAAATGCTAATGTAGGCCAACACAATGAGGATGTATTATTCTTGGCTGGAAAGCTGGCGGACGAGGACAGAAATGTTCCTGACCGATTTTGTACAATATCATCCAAAAAATCAATTCTCTTTCCAGTAATAAATTGTGAATCTAATAAGTTAGAACATCCTGAGCTAAGAACCGATCAGGATATTGTTGAGCGTGTCAAAAGGGATGAAGATACTATTGTTAGGAAAGACTGCTTTGTGGATGGCAAAAGAATACCAGTGCAACGTGTTAAATCCGATCCTATAGTATTTGAATTGAAATTGGTCAAAGATAATTTGTTTAATGCCAAGGGAGGACAGAGTACTCGTGCTTCATCTGATGGATATTGGATCTTTTTAAAGCCACTGCCGGTAGGCAAGCATGTTATTTCTTTTCAAGGCTCTTGTGAGTATGGAAGGCTAAACTCAGGTGCAAGTTACCATCTAGAGGTTCGTTAAGACAGGATAAATTAAATACTCTGTATTAATTATTTCCTTTCTCATACAAGGGTTCGTCATCTGTTATAATCTAATCAGAAAGCAATAAGTGAAATGAATCTCTGGATCAATTTATACTGTAAAAGAATCTGCAAAGTTAACAGTGAGCTCTTTCGCCTGAAGAAGCTGCCTTTTATTCGAGTTTGCAATTACTACCCTACATGAGTTCGTCAGTAACAGGCACACAGAAACAGGTCACTATAGTACTACATATGGACAATAGCAAATATCTTCTTTGATTGTCTTATTTAGAATTTAGAAATAGTTATGATCTCTCATGCTAGCTCATGTTTCGGGTTGTTTATAAGTAAGCATAAACAATTATCCGTGACTATGGCTAATCAAAATGATAGGAAAGAAAAATATACAATACTGAATCCCGGCGAGCTTTACCATGGAAAGTCATCCAGTGATTGGGCAGCTGATTGGTTTAATTGGTTTCTTTCAGCAAATGCAGATAAGCGTAATTCGGGACCAGTTGTATTCCTCCGGTCACATGGATTACCAAATCGTAATTCTGGTGCTTATATTTCAGATATACCAAGTCGATCAACTGTGACAGACACTTCGCCATCTGGCTCTATTACAGATTCAGACTATCCGGCGATATATGTTAACGATCCCAACTTTAGGATTGGTAATGAAGGATTACAGATTTTCGATGATCAAGCTGTATTTGTACCAATAATTGTCGCATATCAATTGGGAGGATCAGTCGCACCATACAGAGATTGGGGATATCTCCAAGAATATGTTGGATCACTAATTGATAATGGTGACAATCCTCCTGATCGCATACAGCTTACAATTGATACTGAGCCTATTAATCTCACAATCAATGGGCAGGAACATGGTAAAGAAGATGAAACAAAATTGGTAATGAAGGATTTTAGGATCACTACTCCTATATTCATGGCAGTTGTTCCTGAAGCACCATATGGAACATCGATAAAGGATTTCTTAGAAGAGGGCTCAATTCCAGCTGGCGCTTATCCTGCATCAGTTGACGGGTACTTTGTTATGCTCAAATTTAAAAATCCTGGTACGTATTTGGT
>JAFAQB010000114.1 GCA_019246625.1 Nitrososphaeraceae archaeon | reverse complement strand
AAACAATCTGAATTGCATGAATGTATCCTGCTTGCTTGTACTAACCAAAATAGGAGGGCTAACCTTTACGAAAAGACTTGCTTGTCTGTTACCTACAGTAGCTGGAGGTAGATTCTCTTGAGTCAAACCATCTGCATATGCTTTTTGATAAAGATGATGTTGTATCGAGGGAGTAAGAAATAATACAAAAATGACAAAGATCAAAGAATATATGAAAGCATGCTTGTCAGGCATCATAATTTCTAATAGTAGAATCTGCTATTAATCTGTTATTTAATCCTTGGTATATATAACGGTTAGATTAATAATCCAAAAATTATAAAATATGCATATGCCATCAAAGCACTTCTACTATACGGCTTGTATTGTCGTTATTTTTGCATTGCTGATTCTAATTGTATTATCATTTGCGACAAAGGTTGTAATTTCAAAACAGGTATTTTCAAAATCTCTCCAGACCCCTCCTGACAAATTAGTCAATAAGAGCAGTACCGTTTTGAATAGCAATGTAAATAGTAGCACACTTCAAGCTACAAATAATAATAGTGGTACCCTCACAATTGTAACAACTTCCAATAGCGGAATCTTTTTACCTGGCGCACAATACTCTATCACTCCCAACCCTAATTTCGGCTCGGGAAATTATACTATAAAGGATGATGGACCAGCTGATATAAACAAGGTAACTGCAGGAATTATCACAATTTCAGGATTAAGCCAAGGGAAATATATAGTAACACAAGTAAATGCGCCGAAGGGATATTCGGTAGACAAATTGTCCAAGATCGTTCTAATAAACAAGGATAAAAACCCCGCGACTGCAACGTTTATCGATAATGCTATAAGTCAGGCTAGCAGTAATATCAATGGTAACTCGCAAATCAAGAGTATCACATATAACGCAAAATTTGAATGCGGATCAATAATTGGAGATGAAGGTCCGCTTAGGCCGGGACATTATGATACAGACATTGGCATTTTCAATAAACAAGACTATCCTGTAAAATTATTGTGGAACGCCATAGTCAACGAAGGCAAAAAAACCACTCCAATAGTAAAGACAATGCAACCACAAACATCAACTGGGATAATATGCAAAGATATACGCCAACTCTTGAATGTTGCAAACAACTCCAAAGAATTAGAAGGCTTTGTTGTGATACGTGTTGATCTGAATGCTGAAAGGCTAGGATTGCTCTCCTCCAACGAAAGCGCTACGGGCATTACAGATAACCAGCTAGCTGTGGATGGGAGTAATATTCTTGACGTTCAGGTATTCTATACTGCCAACGCGCTTGAATCTCTTCCCAATGAAATAATCACCTCTAAAATTGTATTTTCAATTCTTAGCGATAGCTCATCAAAGATTCCATCGTCATTACTAATGAAACCGATAGATATTACTTTACAGTCACAAATAAACGAAATATCTGATCCAGAGTCAAAGGTAAAAAATTTTCTATCTCTGAGGTACCATTTATCAGCTCAAGAGGCTGCTGCATTGAGGATCAAAATCCTTAATGTGAATGTCGGAGTTGGCAGTATGATTGACGACCACGCAATTTCCTCTTACATTGTATCGCCACAAACGGGTACTTGATGTATGCATCCAACATCAGCAGCTTTTGATAGCATAATGAAAAAACAATCATCATGTAATTACCCAAAAGTTAGGGTAATAAAGTATTAAAGAACCTGCATAAATAAAATAATAATAAGGCATTAAAGGCATACAATTTGACGTTCAAAAAGATTGTAGTTGTGATAGCAATACTTGTTGTTGTTGGAACAGGAGCAGCATTCACTATTACCTACATCAATGATCAAAGTTCGTTGACAATAGACAAATTGTTGTCTTTATTTTTTGGCAATAACCTACCTAGGCGAGATTTTACTTTGGGTAACGAGGCTTTTCAGGTAGGTCAGTTGGGCACACCCGAACCTGTCACGGCAAGAGATCTGACCCTCCCCGAATTATTCACAAAGGTTGAGAAATCAGTAGTTCAGATATCAAGCAGGAGTGATTCCTCCATTCGATCTGCGGATAGATTAGGATCTGGATTTGTATTTGATCGCAATAGGCATATCATTACAAATTATCATGTTGCTTCGGGAAGCAAAAATATCGATGTTACATTTATGGACGGGAATACATATCATGCTAATATAGTTGGCTCTGATCCTTTTACCGATCTTGCCGTCTTATATGTACAGGATGTTCCAAAAGACACGCTTTTCCCATTAGCCTTGGGCAATTCAGGGTCCTTACAGGTGGGTGAACAAATAGCAGCAATTGGCAATCCATTTGGTTTATCAGGTTCTATGACAGCTGGGATTATTAGTGGCCTTGGAAGACTTCTTCCCTCCACTGCAAGCTTGGGTTCTCGGTTCTCTATACCCAGCATAATACAGATAGATGCCCCAATTAATCCGGGCAATTCTGGCGGGCCATTACTAGATATGAGAGGAGAAGTAGTTGGAATAAATTCAGCGATTTTTTCATCGACAGGCGAGTTCTCAGGTATTGGGTTTGCAATTCCATCCAATACCATAAACAAAGTTGTACCTTCCTTGATAACAAAAGGATCCTACAGTCATCCGTGGATTGGACTTTCCGGCACCGACATGACACCAGAAATTGCAAATGCTATAGGGCTAAAAGAATCTCGAGGGTTCCTTGTCGTAGACACAGTTTCAGGAAGTCCTGCAGAGAAAGGGGGGCTGCGTGGAGGCGATAGGATGGTTATGATTAATGGAAAGCAAATAGCACTGGGTGGAGATGTAATTGAGAAAATAGATGACAAGGTTGTGAGGAAAATTGATGATATTCTTGAGTATATTGAATCAATGAAATCCGTTGGGGAGACTGTGACTCTATCAGTCCTAAGGGACGGTAAAATTCAAAAGGTCAATTTAAGCTTAGCTCCAAGACCAGATTTTCAGGAGCCTTAATTCGTGTTTATTTATTAACCACACAAGTAATCTATATATCTATATGTACGTAAGAAAATAACGAAAAATGTCATCATCTTGTTCTGATGGACATGTTTTGTGAAAACTGTTTGGCAAAGAAAAAATACATTGTTAACTAGTTTATTTTTATGCTATTATAGATTCATTGTTCGTAAAACCTTTGAATGAGAATTTGAGGCTAAAGTACAAGATTGCAAAGAGTCGTATCAGCTATAATAATAAAACAGGCACATATCAAAGCGGCTCAGGAACATATGCAGAATATGACCAAGCAAAAGAAAATAAGTGGAAATGTGAGAAGTGCTTTAATCATTTCGCTACATTAAAGAAGCTAAAACTACACAAAATAGATTATCATTCATACTAGAATATCACGAAAGTACTAAAGTAGACTACCATTATTTACTGATGCTCAAATCAGTACTCAATCGTTTAGATTATTCTTTTCCAAGAATCATTTATATAATACTTATATAACTATCCAACAATGAAAACGGCTGTTATTGCAGGCCTAGTAGTAGGCGTCCTTGTTGCAGGAATTATTTTTAGTCCTCTTATGTCAGGAACATTCCCTTCTAAGGTACAGGCACAAGCCTCTACAGGCAAAACAAAAAAAGCTCTTTTAATTGCAAGTGAAAAAGTAGTGCAGGTGGCTCCGGATAATGCTCTTCACCCCGGTGGAATCAAATACAATGCTATGGTTTTCAATGGTTCCATCCCCGGTCCAATCGTTGCAATCGATCAGGGAGATACTTTACAACTTACATTGAAAAACGAGGGTAAGTTAGTGCATAGTTTGGACTTTCATGCAGGTTTTGGCGCTAATGAGGCGAATTCTGGGACCGTAAATCCAGGTCAATCTAAGACATGGACGCTACATGGTACCTATGGAGGTGCTTTCTTTTACCATTGCAGCGCCGACGCCCTTAATGGTATATGGGAGCATATTTCCAGTGGTATGTATGGTGGTATTATAGTACATCCTAGAAATGAGGCACCAGCAAAAGAATTCTACGTAGTTTTTGGTGAAAATTACAACACAGCGGACCAAGGAATATTCAAAGGTACTAATGGAAAGACTGGTTCATTTGATATAACCAAATTCCTCAACAACCAGCCCGATTTGATCTTGACTAATGGTATGGCACACAAGTATGTGCCTGCAATTGGAAATGTTGTCAAAATTGTGCTTAACAAGAATGCTGAAGTCTTCAAAGTCAAACCGGGAGAATTGACAAGGTGGTTTATTGTCAATGCCGGTCCCAATCAGTTCCTATCATTCCATATTATTGGAAGTATAATCACCGTGCGCGATGGTTTTGTTGTAAATAGATTTGGCACGCAAGATATTAATGACGAAACATGGACTATACCACCTGGATCGGCTTCGGTAATTGAATCGACATTCGCACAACCAGGTCTATACGTTGGTCTAACCCATGCCTTGACTGCAGCCTTGAAGGGCGGAGCATTTGCGATATTAGCTGCTAATAATTCAACTGCAAACGACCAGCCATTGCATACATGCGTACCACCACCAGGGAGTCCAACTCCAGCGCAATTGCCCAACGGCAAATGCCTACCTGCTGCAGGTACAGCTTAGCTACAGAAACACATCAAAACCTACTCCTTTTTTCTTTTGACTTCTTGCTGTTCGTTATTATTTAGTTGAGCTGTTAAAAGCAATATAACGTATTGATGTTTATTAACTGAGTATATTTCAATGCTTGTCTAAGGACAATATCTAAATAGAGAGAACAAATTCTTTATACCAATGTCCACAATTCGCCTGGCTTTCCTTATAACAATAACAATAGTATTGTTATCATTAATTGGTAATACTGCATTATCCACTTTTCAACGACAAAAAGCACTGGCACAAAGTACAGTGAACAGTATTGATGCCCCTTCCGATGCTAATGCAACAAGAACAGTAAACAAATTCCTAGTATATACGAATCCCAATCACGGAATAAGGATAGAATATCCTGCGAGTTGGAAATTAGATGAGCATCCTTATGCTGATAAGTTCATAGCCCAGCTTACCTCTACATTAAAAAATAGTTCTGATGTCTCTCCAGCAACAATTACGATATCAGTCGAAAATCTGAAAAAAAATATATCTTTAGACAATTACACTAATGCAAATTTGGCTAAAGCAAAACAGTCCTTAGCCCGTTTTCAGCTTATTGAATCAAATGCTACTACTTTAGCAGGAATCCCAGCGCATAGAATAGTGTATACTTTTCTAAGTCCAGATCCTGCTATACAAATTCCGTTTACATCAATGAATGTATGGACTATAAAGCAGGGCAAGGCCTACAATATTTCGTATACTCAGGCTAGATCACAATTCACCAAATATTTAGAGGTCACGGAACATATGATAAATTCATTTACAATAATAAAATAAGAACGTAAATATTATCAACGCAGTTTCAAATGAGTTAATGTCATTTCAAATTATTCGTCGAATAATTGACGCACACGTTGGTTCGTTGGAAAATCGATATGGCACACAAGATTTGAATGACTAAACATAGACTATTCCACCTAGATCGGCTTGTGTCATCGATTGGACATTTGCATATTCAAAGTATCACATTAAATTGCTCTTAAGGTCGTCCACTTATGCTATTTTCAAAGTTTTTGTTGAGTAAAAATTATTGTTGTCAAGGATGATTGTGACGATGTATTATACATAGATCGAGTCTGAAAAACAAGTGAAACCGCGATAAGACTGCAATCAGATCCACTCTGAAGACGCATCTATTCAAATTGTTTGACTATCTACCGGCACCATTAATAAAAGTCAATTCTATTGTTTATGACTAGCTGCGTTAGGTAAATATGCTGTCTGATCTTATCTTACAACAGTTGTAAGAAAATCGTACAAGTAATACTTGCTTATCTTCTTCACTCGGTGGTTACCATTATAGTATAGGTGGACACAGATTATCTGATGACGAATATAACTATGCTAGACAATATCGACAATGTATTAGACATAGTTTGTCGAAGTCAAGAATAGCCTCGATAGTAGTAGTCTTGCTCTTAGGTAGTAGTCATCCACGTTATGCGTGATGCTATCTTTTAGAGCATTACAAGATCATCTACTGCTGAAATCATGACAACAGCCTTATCTCCATCGAGAGTTTTTTTTATTCTATCTACAATCTCATTGACGTGATCAGAGCTCACTACCGTAGCCACAATTTTTCTTGTAGTATATCCAAGATCAGACGTACCACTTCCCCTACCTGATGTCATTCTTTCCTTATCTTTTCCTGCCCTCTTTACATCATAGATCGTCGCTTCCAGGCCCATTTCTTTAAGTGATAAGATGATATCATCGAGGTTTTCTGGCTTGACAATGAACGCGAGTCTCTTCATATTTTTTGACTTCTCGCTTGGCTTTTCCGAATAGGCAACTTCGAATGGTAACGTTGTTTTTTCTCGTGCCATAGGATATTAATCAAATTGTCATAGAAAAAGATTATTATCATAGTGAGAAAATAAGGAGCAACAAAAACGATCAAAAGAATATGACTTTGCCAATAAAGCCTTTTGTATATTCTGTGGCGAAACAAACACTTGGTCATGCATTGATTATATCGACCATCATACCGATTACTTTACGTAAATATCTGTTTTTCATCCTTTTTATAAATACTCGAAGCTATAGAGGAATTATTTCTTTGCGAGAGGGTTTCAATCAACCCGATATTGATCCGCATTCAAATATTCAGTAGAGAATCCAAATGTAGGCATGATCACAAAGCTCTAATTACTTGTGAAAGTCAATTTGGTTCTATGGCTCTTCTTGCGATCCCAAAGATTGGGTCTTGGAATCTTAATGACCTCGTTAAAGACCCAAATGGAAACGAATTTCAAGAATTTTTGCAACATACTGATGCAATTATAGATGAAGTCGAAAGTAAGCGCAAAGATCTTGATAGCTATATCTCTGTGTCGGATTTTGAAAATCTATTGCATTTAATAGAAAATATATCTGAAAGAATAAGCATAGCTAGCGGCTACGCCCATTTGAGATACTCTGCTGATACTTCTTGCAATGAGACTGCTTCACTTGTAACAAGAATGGAGCAGCTAGAATCAGATGTTGCAAATAGGTTGCTTTTCTTTGACTTGTGGTTCAAAAAAGGAATTGATGAGCAAAATGCTAAACGATTAATTGAATCATCGCCTGTTGAATATAGAGAATATCTCAAACACAAAAGGCTCCTTGCACGACATACTCTAACTGAGCTCGAAGAGAAAATTATCAGTACATTGGAAGTCACAGGCACAAACGCGCTTGTCAAAATCTACGACAGAATGACTAGTGGCTTTGAATTTGTCATGACTATTAAAAGGGGGGAAAAAATAGTAAAGAAGAAATTTTCAAATAAGGAAAAAATGCTCTCCCTTATACGCGGCACTAATAGCGAAGAAAGAAAAGCTGCATACAAGTCTCTTTTGCAAGTTTATAAAAAGAACAGTGGAGTATTGGGTGAAATCTATCTAAACCGAGTCATACAATGGCGAGACGAAGGTGTAAAGCTGCGAGGATTCAAATCACCGCTGTCTGTTAGAAATGTTTTTAATAACTTAGATGACTCAACGGTAGATGCCCTACTCGAGACATGTAGACAAAACTCGGGAATTTTCCATGAATATTTTAAAGAAAAGGCGAAAATGCTTGGTCTTAAGAAGTTGCAAAGGTATCATTTGTATGCTCCTTTATCACTTAACTCTCGTTATCAGAAACGATTTACCTATAGTAAAGCTGTTGACATTGTGCTCAACACATTTGAAGAATTTGATCCCCGATTTAGAGAATTTTCTGAACGGATTTTTAATGAACAACATGTGGATTCTGCAATCAGGAAGAATAAACAGGGAGGAGCGTTTTGTTCCACAATAATTCCTAAAAAGACTCCATACGTCTTATTAAATTTTGATGGTAAGTCTAGGGATGTCTCTACAATGGCCCATGAATTTGGACATGCAATCCACAGCATGGCCGCCTCTGACAAACCCTTCTCTGTATCACACGCTCCACTTCCTCTAGCTGAGACCGCTTCGGTCTTTGCAGAAATGTTACTATATGAGAGATTGTATAAAAATATAAAAAATAAAGAGCGTAAGATATTACTTGGAGAACAAATAGATGATATGTATGCTACAATAATGAGGCAAGCATATTTTACTCTTTTTGAAATTGATGCACACAAAATCATTACTGATCAGAGTGCTACCATAGATCAGGTTTCTGAATTGTATTTCAGTAATCTGAAAGAACAATTTGGAGACTCGGTAGATATTTCCCTTGAATTTAAATGGGAGTGGCTCTACATTCCTCACTTTTACCATACTCCATTCTACTGCTATGCGTATTGCTTTGGGAACTTGTTGGTAATGTCATTATACCAACAATTCAAAAAAGAAGGAAGCTCATTTGTACCGAGGTATTTAAAAATACTCTCGGCTGGAGGTTCACGTAAACCTGAAGAATTGCTTCAAGAGTCAGGAATCGATATTTCACAGCATAAATTCTGGCAACAGGGTTTTGATCTGGTCTCAAAGAAAATACAAGAATTTAGAGATACGGATTTATAGTTTATTATCTAATCTAAGTTTGAATAATTTTATATGCATGAAGACAATACTCAGGTTAGAGCAATAGGCGCATTCGACAAAAAGTCGGAGCAAACATTTTTGATGACGTCTTGATATAATTTGAAAACCTTATCCAACCTACATAGTATAGTAGGATATCTTCCTTATGTGTAATCTAATATCGATTGATTGTCAGGGTTTTCGATCCTCTGTATTTCTTTAGATAAATTGAAAAGATCATTTTCCAGTGTCGCTCGTAAACTTTTATTGTAAATTGCAGCAGCAGGATGAACTGTTAGAAAATACTTTTGTCCTTTACTTCTTATTAGTTTACCTCTATCTGCTGTAATAGATTTTCCACCTAGAATTGAGGAATAGGCTGTACCCCCCAATACGCAGATAATTTTGGGTGAAATACGTGAAATTTGTCTTTCTAGATATGGTCTGCACGATGATAGCTCATCTGCTTCTGGCGCCCTATTATCAGGTGGTCGGCATTTAACTGCGTTTGTTATGAATACCTCGGATCTTTTTATTCCTGCTTTTTCCATTGCTATGTTTAAGATCCTACCAGCCGCTCCAACAAATGGTTTACCCTGTTCGTCTTCGTTCTTGCCTGGCGCCTCACCAACAAATATTATTTTTGCAGAGACTTGTCCTTCCCCTGGAACTGCGTTCTTTCTATTTCTTGAAAGTTTGCAAAGAGGACAGCCAATAATTTCACTAGCAATTTTTTCGAGCGAATCATCAGGCATATTATATATAAACATTGGTGATGCTATAGTATAAAGGAGCAGCTTTGTTATCTGAAAGATAAATAGGTGTTAGTAGTAGTTTTTCAGTTCTAATTTAAAAGCTCTCAGTTACGTAAAAGCCCTCAGATTGTTCATTAAGATAAATGCATTATCATTATAAAAATCCCTTGTCATATTATAAATGTAGTTTGTATGAAATTTAAAATTGCTCACCATAAAACTTTTATGATTATGTCAAGACTTTAACTATTGTTGTCTGATGCTGACGGCAATTATATAAATGAACAACTAAAGAGGTTTGAGAATCTGAACCGTAATTTAATTACTCCAGAATTGCAAAAAGAATTAAACAATAATACAGATAAACTCAGGAGACAAAATCGTTTGATTCATTCGGAGATTCTGAAAGGACTTATTGATAAAATGGAATTATTGATCATAGACGGGGATGTGGTAAACGCATTAGGCTATAAATTGTATATCGAGCATCTAATATCTCTAGTACAACATCTATGAATTTAGCGTGTTCTCGTCGTTGAACAAATATCATGACACAAGAAAATTTAAAAAATATTTAAAAACCTGTTGTAGGATATGCTTATTTGTTAATAAACATTTGTTTGTTCATCATTTTGACTTCGTTGGTTTTCTCATGCTATGTATAGATCGTTCAAAAGAGTATGGGTTCGGAATATTTTTATAGCAACATAAAATATGGAAATGCCAATGAGTTTTGAATTAAGAGCAATATTGCTCAGCTACGCGTTACTTTCATTTGCTCTTTGGATGAATGTTTCACACGCGCAGCTATTACAACCTGAAGCAGGAAAAGAGGTGCCACCTCAAAAACTAAGTCCCAATAAACAAGCCTTGGCTAATGCTACGTTGTCGCCGTTATCGCCGAAATTACACGCAGTAAGAATAACATCTCCAACTAAAGGTCAACAAATATCGATTGGTAAAGATCTTGAAATCACGGGGATTTCGTCAGCTAACTCAACTTCTCATTGCCAAGTCTCTATTATTATGAATGGCGTAAAGCCGTACCAACCAGCCACTGGAACTGGCCCAGGTGGAGCAGCGGATTACTCCAAGTGGATATTTGTGCTTACTTCTAAATACACCACTTTAAAACCAGGACCAGCTAATAGAATTACTGCAAAATATACTTGCGAAGGTATATCATCGTTTTATAGTGTAAATGTTACCGGGGTAACTGCACATACTAGCTAATCCCTACTCTCTTCAGCTAGTACACTTTTCTGGAAAAGTCGTCTACAAACAGGATACAATTCTATCCTCACTTTACGGAGATTCTACCAGTAATCCATGGATGGAAAATGTCAAAGTAGTCATATCTCCCTGCTTTGCTAAACTTCACTGTAAATGTATTTGAAGAGCCGGGAAATGATTTTTCCTTCCCGATTGGAAGGAGAAAACCTGAATTAATGTATTTTTCATTCCCATTTATAGTATAATTCCCATTTTTATTCAGATATTTTGCTGCACCAGTGGAGTCGATTACAACTGGCCTAAACGCTCTTTCATTAAGAGTTATTATAGTGGTATTCAATCTGTTTTGTCCAGGAACTGGTGTTGGTTGACTATTAGCGCCGATGGGAATGGAGAGTGGCGTAATCGTCCTTGGAATTGAAAATGGAGCGAATACGCCCGCTTTATAATTGCCGTCTAACACAAATGTAACAGTACGTGGTAGCGGTACTTCAGATGGGTTATGCCAAGTTATGTATTGACCGACTTTAACTTCAATTTTTGAAGGAGAAAATTGGTTTATGGAAGTTGTACTATTTGCATTACCAGTCCCTACTTTCACTATAAACGGATAGTGTTCCAAAAACAATTTTGCATCGACGTTTTTTAGCTCGCCTGCAAAATTCGCTTCATTTGAGAAGAAAAGCGTATAAGTCTTACCTGCAGGCAGAGTTATGTTTACATAATTATTTGATTTTATTTCGTCAATCATATATGATGAGCATGATGAGTGCTGAAGAGGGTTTACACATTTGGCTGTATCTAGTAGGTACAAGTGGATAACTGGGACTGCTCCGCCCCTTACATAATAGCTACCGAGCAACCTTGAGGTGAACTCGTTACTAGGAATCGAAATGCTGAAATTCTTGCTTTGCCCCCCAGGTGCAATCTGCACGTTTCCATTAACTATAGTGTCGTTAACGAGTTGATCGTATTTGGACGTTCCAGTTTGAGAGGGTGCTATCATTTCTTCATTATAGATTATACTTCGTTTTACGAATCCAGTTACAAAAAACACAGTACTAACGTTAAGAATTGTAGTCAACAAAACAACAATAAAACTCAACAACAGCGCAGCAAAAAGTCCAGTCTTTCTTATAGGTTGCACGTATTATAACGTGTAGAATAAATATTTAGGTAGTGTGGTAATAACGCTACCTAATATACAAAACCATACAAATATCTCGGTATCTCGTATTTTGAACTGTCGCGTTAGGAACGCCATATCAGATACAATTCGTTGCATGATTTCCATTAAAAGTGCATACACTTGTATGAATGCCGAGCCAACTTAAATTATCTATTTTGCTGGGAATTCCCACATTTCGTACAGAACTTCGCTTCGTTAGGTATTGTAACTCCACAGTGTATACAATCTTTATTTTTAGATACACCGCGTAACATTTGTTCATTGTTCTGTCGTCGCGGTAAATGGATATCCACAGGTTTGAATGTTGGTAGTTGCTCTGAGCTAGATACAGTACGTTTGGCTTGTTGTATATCCCCTAAAGTACCATCGCCACCTACAAAGGCATCAATTCCAAAACCTGCCTGTTGGGAACCAGAAACCATTCCTCCACTTATGCCCTTTATCGATGTGCCTTTGTCCAGAGCAGACTTCAATTCTACAATCACGCGAATTGCTAGGAAATTCAGTGCAGATATGGTAACCATATAGTTGGTAATTTTAACAAAGTATTCTTTTTTGTCCATTTTTCCATCTTTGTATAATTGGTTCCAATTAAGAAATGAAGAGTAATGATCTTGAGCCTCATTTAACATCTGCTTCAGTTTCTCTGACAATGTCCCTAAGACATCTACTGGCATACCAAAAGACATTATTACAATAATAAGCATTACGTTTTATAAAAGTTAAAATTTTATAGAACTGAAACACGCACACAAAAAAAATTAAGACCAAGAGATATGTAAATACACATAACTTAATTTTTTTGCATTTGTACTTGGTCTCCTCTGTTGCCACATAAAATCTGTTATAGCAATGGGAGATATCGTCGGGTACAAGATCCTAATTTTATTTACTTCAGGCAGTAATGCAGCTTATTCCATTTGGTATTAGTATCTTCACAATATCAATAATGTCAAACGTATCGCGAGTCATGAAAAGGTCTGAATAAGTTTATATTTTGGCCGGTTGTCACAATATCATTCGATTTCTTATCCCTGAGATCTAGACACGGTCATCTATAATCAAAGAACACAATAATATTTGAAAAAGGTCAGAGTCGAGCTTTCTATCTGCACCGCTGTACTTAGCGTCCAAGTAATGCTATTTCACTTATAGCAGTGTGTCCTGATGTTATGCTTCCTAGGTTACTAATCCTTACGAATCTTGCTGAGAGCGGCAGATCTGGGAACCAGTATAATAAACCGTGTGAGGAGATTGGAGTACTTTGAGCGCTTCCAACGTCTTTGAAGTTTTTCCCATCAGCTGATGTTTGTAGGGTAAAAAAGTCAACATCTGTGTCTGAACTTGCAAATGCAATTCCAAACATGCAAACTTGTCGTTGTGTGCCTAGATCTAGCTGGAGCCAAGGATTTTTATTGGTAGCTGCCCCTGCCAGCGACTTTGCAAATGAAATAACATCTGCTCCTCTAGTAGACCACGCGGTGCCGAGGTTATTATCCAAGACATTTACGGGATCGTTATTCGTCAGATTTTGAGTGCTAGCTGTTATCCCCATAATGTCTAGTTTAGCCTGGTTTCTGCATACTGATGAGGTGTTACTGGCATTGCCGCCCTTGATATCACTGCTGCTTGCTCCTCCTGGCTGCTGTTCTCTGACGGAGGGGATCACATATACTAACAAGTCGTATGATACGTAGTGACCGCTATCGAATAATACTTGGGCTTCCAGATTCTGTATTCCCTGAGGTCCTAAAAGTTGAAAAGTATTCAAACCTATTTTCTTAAGGGCGTATAGCTCGGATGGTTGAGCCTCATAATCTATCGCAAAAACACCGACCTTGAGAGGTTTTTTGCTGAATTTGAAACCTATTGTATCACCTTGCTTTATCTTTATTGGTAATGCGTGAGCAACATCTTCTCCATCTAAAGGCAGTTGAACCTTGCTCAGCTGACCGCTGCTAACAGAAACAAATGGAGACATATCATAACTTTGGTTATTATAGAGAAGCTTGACATGAGCCAGAGAGTACACCGCTTCCTGTCTTAACCCATGTACTAGAGGCATTGAAAAATAAGATATAACAACCAGCACCATTATGCTAGCAAGAATTAGAATTATTTTTTCTTTGGCCATAATGGATTTATTCAATTGTTTATGTCAGGCTTTAGTACTAAAGCTTCATATTTAAGCCGCATTGAATAAACTAACAATATAATCAATAATAAAAAAATATGTGCGAGCTATTGAAACATTTGTGACGGATTCAAATTTGCGATTTATTAATCATTTATACAAAAGCCTGTAAAAAATTAGAAGTGCAGGTAAGTAGAATAATTAAATAAAATCTGATGACCCGGTAATATGTAATAATAACACTATTGGATGTTTTACGGGCAAGGTAATAGATTGATAACAATATCTAAGAGAATAATACGAATAATCATTCTCCAAAATAGTTGGTTCTGCTCTACGAGTCGAAAATAGTCGTTATACAAATCTTGATCAATGATGCGTCGGTAAAATAGTAAACCATGATACCAGTAGAGCAGCAATACAGCAAATGCTTCAATGAATACAAACACAATTGACTGATCTGCTTCATAAATAGTACACCAGCGCTAGCAATAAGAAAGTGTTTATCCACAAAAAATATTTTTGATTGTATGATTCTGTTTTTCTAGAACTATCGAATTGTTCTACTTGATCGTGCAACTCCATTCCACATCACAATTTTCTTCTTGAAATACTTTGTAGTCATTGCAACAAGGTAAGCAGTTACAGATGTGATGACAATCGTTCCGCCAGGAGCCAGATTCATAATATATGAAATTATTACGCCAAGAAGTACAGACAAAACGGCAATTGAAAGGGATATTAGTGCTGTTTTTTTGAAGCCTTTTCCAAACATGATCGCGGTGATGTTTGGGATTACGATTAGCGACGATATTAGCAGCACGCCTACCAATCGTACCGATACAATTACTGATATGCTTGCAAGTATAACGAAGAGGTAGTTAAGTCTTGAAACATTTATCCCACTGACCTTTGCCTGTTCCTCATCAAAGGTAACATATATTAGTTTTTGATAAAAGAAATATAATATAGACAATATGACAGCGCTTGCTAACAAAATTGTTTCCTGATCTTGAATGCTTATTAACAAAATACTCCCAAATAGAAAACTATACAAGTCAAGTGTAAATCCACCAGCTAGTCCAATCAATATGACCCCGATCGCTAGTCCAGTAGACAACAATACCGCAATAGCGGAATCAGGAGGCATTTTTGTAGACTCTCTTAGCCTAGTAATACCTAAAGCTGCTAGGATAGAGACTATGAGAGCAGTCCATATAGGATATAAATTTGTAAATAACCCGATAGCTATTCCACCAAATGCCATATGCGAGAGCCCATCAGCAAATAATGATTGTTGTCGTAAAACCAGAAATAGTCCTATTGCTGAACAAGTGATAGCTACGGCTACTCCTGAGATTAGAGCACGTTGCATGAAACCATATTGCAGAATTTCAAATATCATGAAGGATCAAGCTTTCTCTACCATTAGCCATAATTATCCCTTTGAAGAGAGATGAGATTGCATATGTGCTTGCATAGCTGACTCAGAATACATTTTCAATAGTTCTTGGTTTTCGAAGAATTCAGAAGTGTCACCATGAAAGAACATATTTCTATTTATACACGCTACCTTGTTTGCCATCTTATGTACCGCATTCAAATCATGAGACGCCCATATTATAGATATTTTCTTATCATGATTTAACTTCTCTATAAGAGCATAGAATTTGTCTTGTGTCTGTTGATCAACACTAGTGGTTGGCTCATCTAGGATCAACAACATAGGATCATTTACTATGGATTTTGCAATGAGTACGCGCTGCTGTTGTCCACCTGACAGTTCGCCAATTCTCCTATTCTTGTACTCGGTCAATTCGACGATCTCGATTGCAGAATTTATTTTCTCCTTGTATTTCGATAATGAATCCCACTTCCTTTTGCCAATTATTCCTAGCGAGACAACCTCCTGTACTGTTGCAGGAAAGTTTTCTTCAATTGATCTTCTTTGTGATATATAACCAACTTTTTGAAGAATGTTTTTGTATTTTCGAACGTCATAATCAAATAGAGTAATATAGCCTGAATAATCCTCTATTAAGCCCAGCATACACCTAAATAGCGTACTCTTACCCGCACCATTAGGACCGATGATCCCTAATAGGTCGCCCTCATTTACACTAAATGAAATGCTATTTAAAACAAAATAACAAGGATTGCTGTTATTATAGCTATAAGTCACATCTTTGATATTGGCTATCGGAGAGACTTGGTGTTGCACTGAAGACCTTACCTTAAGACAGGATATGATCAGTATGGGTGGATATATTCGCCGCAAGAATACTCGAAATCAAGAATTTTACAGTCACAAAGAAAATTGCAATAGATTGTCTAGCTGGTTCATTCATAGCCATGTTCAGGTTTATTAAGATATAAAGTTTTGTTATTAATTATTAACAATTAATTATCACGGGTTAATAATTATTATGCGGCGAGACCACTCAGGACTCAAGATATTGATTTCACGAATGTTCTTATAGGCTTGGGAGAATTAACACCGTTAGATATAATATTTTACCATAATCTTATGGCTCAATAAAGCTGCTGAAGCATATCCAAAAGGTGCAGCACGTTTCTCGAATATAACCATTATTTCCCGATTCAATCGCTTGACTTGTTCTTCATCTTCTTGATTGCGTCTGTTACTCATATTTGCTATTTGTTTATTATTTACTTTATCTATACATTCTCTGAGGATCAAGATAATGTCTCGGAAGTACGAAATATAGAATACACAAGGCTTAGTATGGAAATAACAGAACGCCGGGCTAGCAAACCGACGGAAGAGATAGTGCTTACATTACAATATATTAGTATATGGTTATAACAATAACTTCGCCAAACCAGATATACATTGCAAAGGTACGAAATCATAACATAAGGGATAAGATGATTACAACGATTGCATATTCAACACTTTTATTTTGTATTTCTATATGCCTTTTACCTGCCGTGTATACATTCGCTCATGCTTGGGTAGGTTCATGCACCATCAATGTTAATTCAACTTGTATACAGCCAGGCTGTGTTTCTTCAGCATACAGGAGTGATCTGGATCCGGTATCTGAAGATAAAGTACTAAAGAGCAGCGTCATACAAAAAGATACGCCCTTCATTTTGCCCTTCCCATGAAATTCGATCGTAATTTAATATTAGAAATGCAGATGCACATCATTAAGGATATAAAAAAAAAGCAATGGGAAATGTCATACCAAATTCTGGAGAAGGGTGGCCGGTTAAGATTTCGATTTGTTCCGTACCTTTCTCAAAATAAACCATTACCTTCCGTATGCCATGAATATATTGACCTTCATTGTATGTCGGATAATACTGTCCGTCTTCGAAGACGGCAAAGGAATCTTTTTGGTTATTTTTAGCTCTTTTCAAATCTATCATTGCGTCTCCTGGAAGCTGGATCGTCAATATTCCATCTGATTGAGATGTTACATGTGCTATAATGGTCGTATTATCGTTCTCAACGTTAATGTCATTTATTTTATTTCCAGCGCCGGTAATCTGATAGCTAATCGGATAATTTTGATGATCAAATTGTAGCTTGAGTATTCCTTTGCTTCTATTATTATTACTTGATAAATTAACATGTGATGATGATGCTTCTTCAATGCGGGCAATTGACTTTTTGCTAGGATCTACTACTTTTGTTTTCTCAATAATTTTATTGTCTGGGATGAGTATAGCCCTAAGTATGGTTCGTTGTTTTTGTGTGGATTTTGTATTTGATGGAACTCCATTCTTTAAATGAGAGCTTTCTTTAGAATTTGAATGGGTCGAGCCAATTGAATTATCATTATGCATATCTTGCAAAGGCATAGGAAATTTAAAGGGAATATCACCATAATCATCCGCAGTTACCCTGAGGAATTGATATCGCCCGGGTTTTATTGTACTTCCTGGCTCTGAGGAATCAAGGAACTGAGTAATATTACAGATTGTTTTGGCATGTTTTTTATCAACATGTATATTGTTATCGTCCTCAGGATAAGAATGTATATTTGATTTATTGTATTTGCTTGTGGCAGTTATGTGTAGAGCATTTCTATCAATTGGACAAGTAGTAGATGCGTAGAAGCCATTGGAATGTTTTGTCGCACCACTATGATTCAATGTGGTCGATGAAATTTTGGTTTTTATCTGATTTGCGTTTCGCTGTGTTATTGCTTTAGAATTGATCAAAGAAATAGAAACGAAAAGTATGCAAAAAAAAATTACAACTGTCATTATCTTTAATTCATTGATGTTGAACTTTTTCAATGGCCTATAGCGTACATCCAAGATAATAAATTAGAGAAGAAAGAACATTGATAGATTACATAAAAAAGAGCACCATAGAAATTAATGTTCCTTGTTAAAGTTATACCCCTGCCAAAAAGGTAGGATGTGTTTGTATGGGATTGCACATACATAATTAGATCTTCCAAGTATTAGGAACACAACAATATCAATCCATGCCTATTCCTTTATAAATATCAGGCATCAAGTACAAGGTTCATGGATTATAAGCAGAAACTTGAAGAAAAAATAGGGGAGGCTCTTGGTTTAGAGATGGCTGCGCAAAAAGCAGTTGAGGAATTTGAGTCAAAAGGATTATTGAATGAGCATGGAATGAAAGGCAGACTAGAAAGTATGAAGAAGGAGGCTAACAACCATCAGATACAGATTGAACAATTAGTTCAGACTTTGTCTAAGTCAAGAGAATTAGATCACGCTCATATTCAATCCAAGGCAAACGAAATTGAAAATAAGATATCTCAAATAATGAAAATTTACGTTGGAGATCAGGCTGACTCTTCTGAGGCGGTAGAATTCCTATGCTTTGCAGAAGGGGGGGGAAGTAACACATTACGAGATTCTAAATGCAATGGCAAAAAAAGTTAAAGATAGAAAGTTCTCCACTAGGATACGAACAATCTTAAAGGAAGAGCAGAGGCATCTTAAATTATGTACCAGATTGGCCAAACAAAGCATAATTAATGAATAGATTTCTCTTGGAGGCCAATTTTAGAAGCATCTTTCGTGCTTTATATATTCTTTGACTATTTATTGTTGGCTTCTCCTCTTATCACAATATACTTAGTTATGGAGAACATCTGAACCACAGGGAGAGAAACCTTAACATATTTGGAAATGAGAAATAGAGATCGAAGGTAATTTAAAATAATGGTAACAGTCTACACAGATGCTTCGGGTGTGCCTCACAATATTTATGGGTATTATATCCCAGAAACTAATGAAGAACAATTTATCCGAAGTAAGTTTGGACTTGATTCAGTAGAAGCAGAATTTATGGCTATTATTTATGCGTTGAATAGTAACACTGTTAGAAATTCCAAACAGAGCATTGTCTATTCAGATTCTGAAAGTGTAGTTGGTTTGATCCAGAGAAAAGTACAAATGCGTAAAGGTAGTATAGCTAGGCTACTTACAATTCAAATTCTCAATATCATAGATAATATGGAAAATAAGCCATTCTTTGTATGGATTCCCCGTGAACGTAACTTAGCTGGCATATTAATCGAGGATGAAGTTCCAAGAAAAATAAATAAAAGTATGCTTTTCAAAGACTCACTTGTACGATGATACATACATCATAGAAATGGTCGATCTCAATTTTTACTGCTTGAACTTATTTCTTGATTGTCCTTAAATCTTGTGGGAGCATGAGGCTATATTGAGGTCTTTTTTGAAGCTAAATATGAAGCAACCTCTTGTTCTTGAAAGGTCAACTGCCCAATCGGTTACAGATCATAATCATTGAAACAACTGCTTAGAATAATAAGCTAATCGCCAACATGAACCCTGTAATCCTTGCATACATAACGGTTGCAGCCATAACAGGCACAAATTGACTTAGATCTTCGTATTTATCTATATCTTTGATGGCCTTAATAGCGTATGGAATGGAGGCAAGGCAAGCCAAAGATACAAATTTTGTATATCCAAGAAAAATGCCCGCTAGGATCAAAATATATGGAATCAAGACTGGGATTGGAAATAACCGGCTTCCATTTTGCTTCCCTAATATTGTGAGAAGTGAACGTCTACCAGTATACCTATCTGCATCGTAATCAGGAAACGAATTAACAAACAGAACAGATGCCGACAAAAATCCAATAATAACACCGATAAAGATTGCAGATGGATCAATTACTCCAGTCTGAATGTAAAATGTCCCAAGTACAATCATAATGCCTTTGATTGCCACAAAAATTTCGCCCAAACCAGCATTGACTATATTTATGGAATAAAGGTAAATCGTCACTATTGCAAATCCGAGTATAATTGCAATCGTGATCCCTCTGATAACAACGAAATAGGTACCTGCGAGAACTCCTAGGATCATAAAAATAACTCCTGCTGTGTAGACTGTCTTTGGTCTCAGAAGTTTTTCAGGCAGTACACCTGTTCCTCCGCTAAACTTTGTCCTTCTAGTGATAACATCAGTGCCTCTCTTATAGTCCCAATAGTCATTTAGCAAATCGACGCTTGCGTGAAGGCATATTATACCTGCAAAGGTTAGTATGGCATATGAAAGGTTAAATATTCCATTTTTCCAAAAGGCAACTGATATACCATTGATGACTGCAATTACGGAGGCCAGCAAAAAACGTATCCTTATTGCCCTCATCCAAATTGTTATGTCTTCGCTAATCAAAGAACCGATCAAGCATAATCCATTTTGTTTATTAATTAATATTTGGTCCTCATCATTAATGTTAGAAATATTCTCGGCGTTAATTTTAGACTGTTATAACTAGATCCTCGATAAACATAAGATATGTCTCCACCGCCAATCGATGCAGCAGAGTTTGACGCCCATAAGGATCTAAGCACATTAATAGTTCAATTTCTTTGTAGAAATAGGGATAATGGTTTTTCAGCAAAGGAGATCGCACAAGCAGTAGGCATAAGAGAAGAGGACGTAAATTATGCTATGCTAAAGCTCGGTATGAGTGATCTCGTTAGTGGTATTACTGGTGGAATCATGTCTAAAAGACAAAAATTTGGCAGCGGGCGCGGAGCAATAAAAATAGAAGATGTCACGGTTAATGGGATAATCTACTATAGATGTTTGGAAGCCGATACGGTCTAGACTATTTTAATCTGCATAGTATGGAGATATCATTCACATTAGTTCCGGTCTGTCCAGTAACAATTAATGAATGTAATTTTGAAAGGGCATTGTAGCTGTCATGGTTATCTAGGTATTTTCTCATTTGTCGTTCTCTTTCTCTAACCATGGAGACTGTTTTTGGGGTGACAAAGCCTCCCGCCGCATCAGATTTGCCGTCTATTCCATCTGTGCCCATACAAAGAATAGTAATATCATCATCGGCACAGAATTTAGACTTTAAAGCTGCCGCCAATACGGCCTCCTGATTTCTGCCTCCGATTCCAATATTTTTTGTTCCATTCAATTTTACCGTTGTTTCGCCTCCTAAAACAAAAGCAAATGGCCTGGATGATTTCTTAATGATACTAGATAGATGTGCAAGCAAAGCTCCATAATTTTTTGCTTCACCATCAAATGATGAACCCAAATATACAGCTTGCAAACCGTGCTTTTTTAAGTACATTTTGGCTTTTTGACATACGAGTACATTACCACCGATTAAAATATTACTTACATTTTGGAAAAGCTGGTCTCCCGGCTTTGGTGTGTCGTTAATAATTCCATGTATCCCTTTGTTTATTACTTTTTCAACGGATGAAATTTGAACTTTTCTCCAGATATTGTATTTTCTTAGAATAGAAGCTGCATCCTTGAACGTCGAACTATCAGGTGTCGTAGGCCCAGATGCAATGATATCAATTCTATTTCCTATGACGTCTGACAAAATTAGACATATCACTCGGCAACGACTCTTTAGAAATTTTAATAATTGTCCTCCCTTGATCATTGACAGATGTTTTCGAACTACATTAATTTCTTCGATAGAAGCACCAGCAGCGATCATCGAGTTTACAATGCGCTGTTTTTGTCTGATTGTTATTCCCTTTGCAGGTAACGTCATCAGTGCAGAACCTCCACCCGACAACAAAACAAATACCAAGTCGGAGTATTTTGCTCTGCTTAAAACATTAAGAATCTTTTTTGTTCCTATTACTCCTGCCTCATCAGGGATGGGATGGTTAGCTTCGGTAATGGACACCCTTTCTATTCTCGCATGAGTATTATAGGGAACATTTATGGCTCCCGCTGAAATTCTTCCATTCAACAATTTGTAGAGTGCTTCTGCCATTGCTGCTGTAGCCTTTCCCGCACCTACTAGATAAATAGACTTAAAATTATTAAGATCTAATTCTACAATTTGACCATACATATCGTATAACAACAAATTTGAAGCTTTTAGTTTCAAGGCTCTGTTGGTAATAACGCGTGCATCTACATATTTCATTGAATATTCTATCGTTGAGAAAGCAAGATTGAGAGATCGACACCCCTTATGTTCTCTCTCGGATATCGATCGGTTATGAATAATTCCCAAATTCGAGTTTTTATCAAATAAGATAATATATAAATAATTTCATATAAGTGGGGTGGGGTAACTTGGCATCTGTGTTTTATTATATTGATCGAGAAATTCCATGGGCTAAACGTACATGTCCATATGAAATATACTAAATCACAATTTTTATGCAAGCTTCGTCAACTTTCACCTTAGAACCATTCAAAAATTTAACAATAATGATTTAATATATGTATCTGATATGACATAAAAGTTGCTGCTTTCCTAAATGTATTTAATAATTCAATTTGTTCAATAGATAGCGCATTTCTTCGTTATAAGCTAGACAAAAATATAAAAAAAGATCATAACCAAACATTATTCGTTCAGTATTTTTGAAGAGAAAGTTAATCAGTCCAATAAGAATTATGATTCTCCCGGGGAAAAGAACGAATGGTGATTGAACTTCGTTTAAAGGGAATGGCTGGTAAGCGCGGATTAATGTTCGTTCCATATTACGGAAGGTCCCGTGCATTCATTTCTAATTACAGGTCTTGGCAACAATATTATGGAGAGGGCAGAATAGCTGAAATCGCAACCTCATTGTTAAGCCATGAAACATTGCATTTAACATTAAACAAATTCTCTTTGACCACTTCAGCTAAACTTGATAACTTATTTGGTAGGTCAAGCAAATGGGAAAATTATCCACATGGACTAGGAGATCTTGATGGAATCAAGGATAATCCTCCTACATCCTACAAAAGCGCAAGAAAAGTTTCTGCCAAAAAGAAAAAACGCTTCAAAAGCAATACATAAATTATCTAGTTGATTAAACGATTCACTCTCATGTTTACAATATTTACTCCATTCGATGCAAATAATCTTCTGCCCGACATCAAACGACGATTTAATTCTGTTATTTCTCAGAGAAATAGTATCGTAGATCTACAGGGTGAATTGCAAAGGATAACAGACTCACATTTTTCACTTAAAAGATTCATAATTAAGAAACAGGAGTTAAATATTGCTGTTTCCAATCTTTATAGATCAATTGAAAAGCTAGAAGATTTAGGAGTTGTGATCAAAAGTGTCGAAGATGGTCTCCTTGATTTTCCTTCAATGCGATTTGACGAGGAAGTTTGGCTGTGTTGGAGGGCTGGTGAAACTGAAGTCAAATTTTGGCATGGGAAGGATGAAGGTTTTATGCAAAGAAAGCCGCTGGTAAACGAAGGTTTTCCCAAGTCGCTAGAGGGTAAACCTGATCTAAGTGATTTAAGATAGGCTTGAAAAACATAAGGGAAATTATTCTAGGAAAGAATCTTGTATGATGATTGCAAGTGTATAGTAGAGTACAGGGTGGTTGTTCTACAGGTTGCTTAACACCTGAATGTCGTAACGTGGCCGAGGTGCAGTTTTCTACCTATGTTACAGATTCATAACGGTATCCAAAACGCATTTACGAGATTTGCATTCAGACTTAATAAACAAAGAATAAAACAATTGTGCTTACTTTTGCGTGTTGTTAATTTCTTTTAGTTTGGAAAGGGCACCTTTTACTTCTTGATAGTCGGGCTCGATTAGAGGGTTATCTGATATCCATTTATATTGGACTTTACCATTGCGATCAACTATAAAGATGGATCGTTTAGCTGCCTTATAACCTTCCAAAGGACCCAGATTTTCCATCACAATACCATATTTGTTTATTACTTCGCGCTTATAGTCACTTAATACTGGAAAGTTAAGGTGATGGTTCTCGGTAAATATTTTGTTGGCGAAAGGTCCATCTACTGAAGCACCTAGTACCTGAGCATCAGATTTCTTTAATTCATCAAATGAATCTCTTAAAGCACACATTTCTTTTGTGCATACTGGAGATTCAGCGGCCGGAAAGAATGCAAGTATTACTTCCTTCCCTCTATAGTCACTCAATTTTTGCATCTTCATATCGATGTCTGGCAACTGAAAATCAGGGGCTTCATCACCGACATTTGGGACCATTGTAATTGAATTATTATACATATGTAATATAGGTAGAAATTGACAATATTAATGCTTACAATAACGGATTCTGAAGATACATCTACTGTAATTAATACTTAAGCGGATTAATACACCTGCTTTTGTGTTTTCATCCTGATCAAAATTGTTTATCCTTTAATTCATACGTTTACTATTTTTTTGTTTTAGCAGTGCATGATTTTAGGATGTAGGCAATTCATTTGATGGACTGGACATAAAAGATCACCTTATTACGACTAGACCCCCGGTCCTGTACCCGCCAGCATCAATTGCCACAAACTTGAATCCAAGTTCCTTGAGTTTGCAATCTATTATAGCTAATTTATCAACGTCAAATAATTTAGTTAGCTCTTCTTTTCCCACTTCTATTCGTGCAATATCCCCATGGTCTCTCACCCTTACCTGCCTAATATTAAATATCTTCATAACTATAATTTCTGATTTTTCGATTTTTCGAAGTTTTTCATAGGTGACCGGGGTGCCATGTGGAATCCTTGACGCGAGGCAGGCATTGGATGGCTTATCATATACCGACAAACCAAAGTGTTGAGCAATTGCTCTTATGACAGACTTATTTATGCCTAATTCCATGAAAGGACTCCTGACGCCGTTTTCCTTTAATCCTGTGATTCCTGGTCTGTATTCTTTCAGATCATCTAAATTGGTACCGTCGACAACTAGATTTGTTTTAAATTTATTTGCCTCATTCATAAGTCTTAGACCCAATTCTTTTCTACAATGATAACACCGTAGCTGATCGTTCTTTACGAAATCAGAGCTTTCTAACTCATTATACTTGATTACTTTATGTCTAATACCTATCTCCCTTGCTACTTTTCTTGCTGCGTACAACTCTTGATAGGAGAGGGTTTTGTAATTAGCGGTTACAGATAAAGCATTACTTCCAAATGCCCTTTTTGCAGCCAAAGCTAGAACAGCGCTATCCACGCCGCCAGATAAAGCAACAACTGTCTTGTCACCATTACTTAAAAACCAATCTGTCAATCTTTTTAAATCATTGGGCGGATGAACACCTGTCAATACGCGTCCCTACCTAGTCCCGATCTTTTGTAGAACGTCTGCATTAACAATTTCCATCGTTCTTTTCAATGGGATGCCTAATCTTGAGGCGATGGTCTTGATATCTTCAAATTCAGGTTTGATATTTACAATATTACCAACTGTATCCTTTGCAATCTTTACGCGAATATTAAAATTGTTGTCAAGTATATTTATTGGAACTTTAATTATGGTTCTTGGGAGAATAAATCGCTTTATCTCTTGAACCCTTATGCCTGTTGATCCAGATTCTCTGAATAGCATCTCTAAAATATCATCCAGCTGAGTTTGGTCTATTATAATTCTGAGAAGATATATTGGTCTATTTTTCTTTGACATGCCTGGAATTGCCGTTACATCTTTTGCACCAGCCTCTGTCAATAGCTCTATTAGATTTCCAACGACTTCGCCAGAAACATCGTCTACATTAGTTTCAATAACATAGACGTTATCTGTATTTGTTTTTAAAGTTAATGACGAGTTGCCAATAACTAACCTCAACACGTTTGGTATATGTCTTGATTTTTTGTGGCCCACACCATAACCCGTTCTTTCAGGAGAAAAACAAGGATAATAGTTGATACATTCTGATGTTAAATTGACCAGCATTGCAGCACCTGTTGGAGTAGTCAATTCCCCTTCCCTCTGTCCGCCTATTAGTGTAAATGATCTGCCTTTGAAAATTTCAAGTATAATATTACTTGGATTTGGTATAGTCCCATGTGAAAATTTCAAAGTTCCACCTCCCACTGCAACTTTTGTCGAAAATATGCGAGAGTTAAGAAGTCCAAGATCTTGCAAGGCAGTAGCGCAACCGACCAGATCGGCAAAGGTATCTATGCTCGAAATTTCGTTTAAATGAACTTTGCTGATCTCTACACCATGAATAAATGCCTCGGATGTAATAATTGTCTTGAGCGATTCTAATACAAATATCTTTGCACGTTGTTCTAGATCCAAGGAATCACAGCATAGAGCAAGTGATCTATACATCTCTATTCCTCTACGATGGCTAGTATTATCCTTGCATTCCAATTCAAATCGTGTGGCGCTGAAACCATGCGAAATAGTTTTGTAAAAATTTGCATCTATGATTTTACTTCCTTTTACAAAATTTTGGCAAGCAATAATTGCATTGATAACTTTATTTTTATTCGCTCCTGCATCTATTAGACTCGAGAGTAGCATATCGCCTGAGATACCAGTAATCTGTGAGTCAATAATCGCAATCCTTGTCATATATTTATGAAAAAGGCTCTAGAAGTGTCATTATAACATTTGCTTTAAAATATCTATTTAAGATGTAATTCAGTATTAGAGATACTAATACGATTTATAAGTAATCGAACAGTTTGACAATTTTAAATGACTATTACTATCATAGGAGCAGGTAAAGTTGGTGCATATGCAGCGTTGAACTGCGGCCTAAGAGAACTAGATGATGTATTATTGCTTGATATTGTCGAAGGACTTCCACAAGGAGAAGCCATGGACATCAATCACCAATTAGCTGAAAGAGGATCTGATTGTATAATTCGAGGTTCCACTAATTACGAGGATATGAAAGGGTCTGACATTGTTATAGTCGTTGCCGGAATGGGAAGAAAACCCGGAATGACAAGAATGGATCTCCTTAAGACAAATGCGGATATAGTAAAAAATGTCGCCTTAAAAATAGCAACCTATGCTAAAGAATCGAAGATAATTATTGTAACAAATCCACTTGATCCAATGACTTATCTAGCCTTGAAGATAACAGGCTTTAGCAAAAATAACGTTATGGGGATGGGAGGAATGCTTGACTTGTCGAGGTTCAAAAACTTCATTCAAGATATTACAAAGGTATCTAGACAATCCATCCAGGCACTCGTGATCGGTGAACATGGAGAGAACATGTTACCGCTGATTAGATTCTCTTCTATAGGTGGCATTCCCCTCACCCAAGTTATTTCAAAAGAGCAGGCGCAAGATATATTTGATCATACAAAAAAGGTGGCAGCTGAAGTTATCGCATTGAAAGGTGCGACTATATTCGCGCCGGGAAACGCTATCACAACAATGGTAGAGGCTATTATTAAAAATAAGAGGTCAGTTATTCCAGTATCCACTCTATTAGAGGGTGAATATGGAGCTAGCAATGTGTGCATAGGCGTGCCAACTATAATAGGTTCCAATGGAGTGGAGAAAATTATTGAACTCGAACTTGATACCATTGAACAGAATATTTTTAATCAGGGAATAGCTAGTCTAAGGGATGTGATTAATGCTTTGCCAATATAACTGACCATTTCTTCTATTGTAATAACATTTGTGTTAAAACATGAATATAAGAGCTATATTGGAGAAATACTCGCGGGGTCAGCTTACCATAGATGACGTACAAAGACATATTTCTATCCATTCGATAGAACGTATTGGGGCTAACCTAGCACAGCTTGATATCGATAGGGAAATCCGAAAAGAAGTGCCCGAAGTTATTTTTGCGATGGGAAAGGAAAACAGGGATCTTTTAAAAATTATCTCGGCTTCTGTAAATAGAAATGAAGAGGTCATTGTCAGCAAGGTTCAAAAAGAATTTTTACCTAAGCTTTGCAATTTATTGAGAAAACAGAAACTAGTCGTAGAGGTTGGGAATAAAAGCTCGACAATTCTGGTCACCACTAGATCTTTTTCAGATCACAAATTTGATGGTCCCTGTGGAATAGTAGGCATTCTTGCAGCAGGGACCTCTGACATAGGAGTCGCAGAAGAGGCTCGACTGGTTGCAAAGGCTATGGGTTGCGACACAATTCTGAGTTATGACATAGGAATTGCTGGAATGCACAGACTGTTTCCTGCTATAGAAGAGATGATGTCACGTAACGCTAATTCTATAGTTGTCGTTGCAGGCATGGAAGGCGCTCTAGCATCTATAGTATCTTCCATAGTAAACGTTCCTGTCATTGGCGTACCTACCTCTGTGGGCTATGGATTTGGTTCAGATGGAGTTGCAGCTCTTGCATCTATGCTTCAGAGCTGTACTTTTGGTCTAGCAGTAGTAAATATAGATAATGGCATTGGTGGTGGTGCGTTTGCGGCATTAATAGCCAATCAAATTGTACGAAAGGAAGTGAGCATTACATCAAAATATCGGAATCGAAAACAAGACACGATTACAGAAAGGTTAGACGACAAGCGAAGGAAAAAAAAGCATTAAAACGTTTATAAGTGCTTAGAACCGCTTGCCTGATCGTATTTGGCAGGAATACATGGTGAATGTTAACTATGAATTATAATGCTATGCTCAGGCGGAACAGACAAAGGAAAACTAATTACAGAAAAAGAGAAGCATTACTAATCAGCAGGAGTTGTTTCATAACAGTCAGGATCAGCAACCAGAATGTTATCTGTCAAGTGTTGAAACCCAGCTCTGTTGGAGATATTGTCATTTGTTCCGCTCACAGCAGGGAGCTAAGGAAGTATGGTTGGAAAGGTTCAATGAACAATTTGCCTGCTTGCTATATTATCGGTTTTCTTTTAGGCAAAAAATCTATTGAAAAGGGAACCAATCGCGCGATCTTATATTCAGGTAAACATTCCTTTACATCACGAACAGCTGCAGCTTTGAAAGGTTTAATCGATGCTGGACTTGACGTCCCCGTCTCCAAAGATATTTTACCAACTGAGGAACGCATAGGAGGAAGACATATTGCTGAATACGCAAATATCTTAAAAGAGGACCTAGAAAAATATAATACTCGTTTTTCATCACTTTTGAAAGATGGATTACAACCTCAAGATTATCCATCTCATTTTGAATCGATCCTAAACAGAATTAAAAAGGGAGAGAAGAATGATAATGAAATTTAGACACAGTATTATAAGACAAATAATTATGCAAGAGTATGATAAAAATGAGAGCTTATACAACAGGAGATAATGACATCTATTGAGCCGGTACTCTAAACAGCAGGAGCATCACTTAGATTGGAAACCCCGTACCATTCTAGGTGGCCAAGTAGCGAGCGGCAAAATCAGTTCTATGGATCAGGTCTATGAAAATGGTATGAGGATCCAAGAAGCTGAAATTGTTAGACATTTGCTCCCAGAGATAAAAAGCCAAGTTGTTCATGTTGGTATCGTGCAAAAGCAGACTGATGCTGGCGAAATGACGCGTTTCGGCGCCATAGTTGCGGTAGGAAATGAAGCAGGATGGTTTGGGATTGGCAAAGGCAAGGCATCTCAAATGCGTATTGCTATTGACAAGGCTACCAATGCAGCTTATCTTAATGTAATTCCAATCAAGCTAGGGTGCGGCAGTTGGGAATGTAGGTGCAGCCAGCTTCACTCGGTTCCGTTTAAAGTTCAGGGAAAGGGAGGCAGCGTAACTATAGACATTGTTCCAGGTCCCAGAGGTCTAGGTTTAGTTGCTGGAGAAAATATCAAAAGCCTTTTGAAGTTGGCAGGATTAAAGGATGCCTGGACTAAATCCTTTGGATCAACTAATACAATGTCTTCTACAACAAAGGCGATATTCAGTGCTCTTAGAGGTACTTACGTCACGGGTTGATGATGGTTAGGATGGCATATTTGGTCGTAAGAATAAGGGGAACAGTTAACATCCCAATTTGGGCTAAAAAAACTCTGGATAATTTAAATCTTGATAAAAAGTTTCGAGCTACAATCATTGCTGAAAATTATGAAACGCTGGGCATGCTAAGAAAAGTAAAAGATATAGTTGCCTGGACTTCTGTTGACGCGAGCTTTGTAAAAGAACTATTGGAAAAGAGGGGACGAAAAAATGGTTACAAAGCGCTTACAAATTCTGATCTGCCAAACGAATACAAGAATATCGAGGAGCTAGCAATAGCTATAGCAGAAAATAAAATAAGAACATTATCCAAATTAAAAACCATAAAACCGTGGTTCGCACTTG
This sequence comes from Nitrososphaeraceae archaeon, assembly GCA_019246625.1. Lineage (GTDB taxonomy): Archaea > Thermoproteota > Nitrososphaeria > Nitrososphaerales > Nitrososphaeraceae > Nitrososphaera_A. The sequence goes on along the minus strand of JAFAQB010000114.1, from coordinate 4,147 downwards.
CTCCACCCAGGGGCGGATTCAGGCGAAAAACCAAGACTCAGTTTGCTCAAAACGGGATTCTTGGAGAGAACCAACAATTGATCCAGCTGGTAAAGAATATGCTATGAATGCAGCAAAAGACTTATTTAAGGTGACATGTTCATTTTAAATCACGTTCCTATTTAATATATGGAGAATGTATCGATAATTATGGCTACCAGATTTAGAAAAAGTAGAAGGCAAAGAGGCAGTCGTTACTGCGGGTGGGGACAAATTGGTCAGCACAGACAAGCGGGAGCCAGAGGAGGTGTAGGGCAGGCAGGTAAACATAAGCATCTCTGGATTCGAACGGTTATTGAAGAACCCAATCATTTTGGTCATGACCCATTCAATTCCTTTAACCGGAATCAAGTCCATAGATGGATAAATATAAAAGATTTGGATTCAGTCTTTGCTAAATATGGAAAGGTTGAGAGCGACGGCAAAGTCATTTTAGACTTGACATCCCTTGGATACGACAAACTACTTGGCGGCGGCAACCCGACTGGCGCTTTCACAGTCAGGGTTGCAAAGGCATCAAGGAATGCCAAGGAACGAATCGAATCTATTGGAGGAGAAGTAGTCAAATGAATACTACAGATAATGAAAGCGTATTAAGACGGGTCATTAAAAAAGTATCCGCATACATTCCTCAAGTTGAGAAGCCAAAGAAGAAGATCACGCTTACGGAGAAGTTTGTTTGGAGTGGGATTGCTCTTTTTGCTTATTTGATCATGGGACAAATCCCCCTATATGGCGTTACAAGTGATCCAAAGTTCGATTTTCTAGCATTTGCCAGAGTTATTTTCGCAGCACAGCAGGGAACTCTCTTAGAACTTGGAATTGGTCCAATAGTTACAGCCGGTTTGCTCATGCAGCTCCTCAAGGGTTCTGATCTCCTGAAACTCAATTTCAAAAATCCTGACGATCGGTCTTTGTTTACATCAGCTACAAAGATAGTAACAATAATAGTAATCATAGCAGAAGGTTCTCTGTATGGCACAAGCGTTTACGGTCATCTGGTGGCGCGTCCAGAATTTATAGTGATCCTAGTCAGTCAGCTGGTTGGATCTAGTATAATTGTAATGCTGCTGGACGAATTAGTTCAAAAGGGTTGGGGATTAGGCTCCGGTATTAGCCTTTTCATCATGGCTGGTGTCGCACAAGGAATCCTCTGGAGTATATTTAGTCCACTACCTGCTCAAGATGGGCCTGTGGGGATACTTCCTTTTATTATCAACTCTGCTACCAATGGTCATATTGGAGATACATTGTTCAGATCGGGTCAGCTTCCAAGCATATTTGGCCTGATAATAACATCTCTTGTGCTACTGGTATTAGTATATGTCCAAGGTATACATATAGACATACCTATTGTTTCCACAAAATATAGGGGCTTTACTGCAGTTTATCCAATCAAGTTGCTATATACGTCGAACATTCCTGTAATTCTATCGTCTGCCTTACTCGCTAATGCTGTTTTTATGGGACAGATGTTGTGGGCTAACTATAATCCTCAAAATGACAACCCTGTTTTCAATTGGATAGCTCAATTTGATCCCGGGAGACCTCAGACTCCCACTGGAGGTTTGTTGTATTATATTACTTCACCCCAGAGCTTAGATGCTGCAACACAAGATCCCGTAAGAGCCGTGGCATACGTCGTGTTTCTCACAGCTATTGTAACGGTTTTTGGTAGATTGTGGGTAGAATTAGGGGGCTTGTCGGCCAAATCTGCTGCTAAGAATCTGTTAGATGCTGAAGTTCAGGTCCCTGGCTTTAGGCGTTCAGAGGGATCAGTACAGGTTCTACTTAATAAATACATTCCATCGGTTACAATCCTAGGCTCCATTATAATTGGTTTATTGGCATCGGCATCAAATGTTTTGAACGTATTCGGTTCGGGAATTGGTATTCTGCTAATGGTAGACATTCTTGTCAATTATTACAATTTACTCATAAAAGAGCAAGTAGATACACACATGCCTAAATTGGCGGCGATTCTTGGTAGAAAATAATAATAATAATAATAAACGTGTAATAATAGTTGGAATACCAGGTGTAGGAAAGACATCGATAGTATCTCTAGTAGCGGAAAAACTTAGTCACAAGGAGCTTAAAGCTACAGTAGCGGTATTTGGGACTGTGATGTTAGAAGAGGCAGGTAAAATCGGGGTGAGAAACAGAGATGAATTGCGAAAGCTGTCTTTGGCAAAGCAGAGACAACTTCAAGAAACGGCTGCGAAAAGAATTGCAAAAATAAAGGATGGCATTGTTATTATTGATACTCACTTATTTATAAAAACGATTGATGGATATTATCCAGGTCTTCCTCTGCATGTACTTGATATTATAAAACCAACGCACTTTGTCATGGTCGTTGCAGAGGCTGAAGAGATAGCCGAAAGGAGAAAAGCTGACAAATCACGTGATAGAGATATTGTATCTACACAAGATATTCATTATGAATTGGATATTCTAAGAGTAATGGTTGCGTCTTGTTCTATGCTAACTGGGTCTCCGTTCGTTGTCATTAGAAATAACGACAATAAAATAGAGAATGCAGCCTTGAATATAGTCAAAGTGCTATGTGATAGATGAAGCTAAAATGACCAGTTACAACAATAATAATAAAATCAGCATTGTGATTTCTGGTTGGCCTGCCGTGGGAAAGACAACCATAGCTGCTGAGCTTGCGAGAGAATTTGGTTTTAAAATATATAATGGCGGTGATATTCTAAAATTGTTGGCTGGTGACAAAGGATATCTAATCTCTGGAAAAGACTGGTGGGATACCCAACAAGCAAAAATATTCATGGAAGAGAGAAAAAGAAATTTATGTTTCGATAAGCAAGTGGATCAAAAACTTCTTGAAATCGTAAGATTGGGAAAGGCCGTTATTACCAGCTATACGTTGCCCTGGTTGGTTCAGGATCCTATTAAGTTTTGGTTAAAAGGTTCTCAAGACAACCGAGCAAAAAGGATGGCTAACAGGGACAATCTGAGTTTACTTAAAGCTAAAAAGATTATTAAGGCAAGGGATCAAGAGAACAAAAAAATTTATCGAAAGTTATATGGATTCAACTTTGGTGAGGATCTAAATGTTTTTGACTTCTCTCTTAATACAGACTTGATAAGCCTCGATTCATTGATTGAAATATCAAAGAGTATAATAAAGCATCTTATAGCTTAGCATTCAAGTAGAGATCAGTATTAATTAATTTGATATTACCGCAACTTGAAAATCTGGTGAAGGTAGACGATGATATTACAAACGATACCTATGGACATTATCCAAACATGAGGCCAATCTCTTCATTACTTGATTATGGCTTAGTCTTACTCGACAAGCCTTGTGGCCCAACGAGCCATGAGGTGGTGGCATGGATTAAAAGAATATTGGAGATCGAAAAGGCTGGGCATAGCGGCACTTTGGACCCTTATGCCACGGGGCTTTTGCCAGTTGGTCTCGGTGAAGGAACCAAAGCACTTTCAGTATTACTGCTTGGTCAAAAAGAATACTATGCCTTAGCTAGGTTACATGCGAACACGAGCGATGAAAGATTACTTTCGGTAGTTAAATGTTTTAACGGTGATATTTACCAAAAGCCCCCCCAACGCTCATCTGTAAAAAGGGCCACGCGCATCAGAACGATATACCTTTGTGAAAAGACCGATGGACATGACAGGCTCGTGTTGCTCCATGTTGTTTGTCAGGCAGGCACGTATATTCGAAAGGTGATTTATGATATAGGAGAGGTTTTAGGTGCTGGAGCAACCATGATAGAATTGAGAAGAACACAAGTCTCTAATCTGTCGGAGCGACAAACCTTTGTAAAGCTTCATGACCTAGCAGATGCATTTCATATATACAAAGAAAAGAATGATGAATTTAAACTTCGTAGTTTAGTAAGACCTATTGAGCATTGTCTTGAGGGTATTCGTGCTACTGTTATTCGCGATACAGCTGTTGATGCTCTATGTCATGGCGCCCAACTAGCGGTTCCTGGCATAATTTCGGTACCGAAGGATTTGGGGAAGAGCGAGCTTGTTGGTGTCTATACACTTAAAGGAGAAATAATTGGCCTAGCACAAGCAGAAATGACTAGGGAAGAGATAGAACAGAACA
>JAFAQB010000224.1 GCA_019246625.1 Nitrososphaeraceae archaeon | reverse complement strand
ATACAAATAGTACAATCCATTGGTGAACATGCGATAGATTGCAGCAATCGCTTTTTTTCAAACAAGGATAATAATAATCATCAAAGCATTCGGTTCTATCTTTGATTGATTCCATTGTTCTTTCAATAATGCTCTTTTCAAATGGGGAATGAAGTATATGTCTTAAACCTAAAGAGTTACAAGCCTCAGGATACCACGTTCCACCATCATCAGAGAATATACTACATGTTTTCCATAAGCTTTCACTAATGATTTTAAAAATAAAATGCTTCAGCAACTAGCATATTTCTATGTCTTGAAATATAAACACCAAGAATCTTGTGGTGGATTGGTTCTGTGGCAACCCAAAGCCATGCATCAGTCTCTCCAATCTGAACTGCTGTTTCATCTATTATAAATGCGGATATTATCCTGCTATTCTTCTTATTAGGAAAAATGTTTTTTGGATTAAATTCCTGTATCCAATACCATACTGCTACATAATAACTTCTTGCTTCAATTGGTTCTATTGCTTTAGATGTACTTCTAAGGCTTAATCCTAGAAAATAAAGATACAATGCGTATCTTATATAAGAAATGGCTTGGTTCTATTACGTTCAAACATTAATGCATTATTAACGCTCTAACTGAGCTTTAGCAGTTACGTCGCTAACTTAACAGGACCCACTGGGGTTTGAAAAGTTTTAATTGCTACTTTTAATATATTCCAACTCTTAAGAGGCCAATTTGTCCTAATTATGGATATTGTTATTACTGTAAAACTTGGATAGTTACAGTAGTTGGAACTGACTTTACATTCTCTAATATATTGTTTAACCAGTGGTATGGTAGTAGTTGTTGTTGATATATTCATACGCGGATACAAGAAGTACAACAGAATACCTAAACTGGCGTACTGCAGTATTAAAGTGCGATAATTTCAAATGCCGAATGTGCACTGCACAGTATCAAAGACAACAAGACTTTAAGACAAGAGGTACATCATGCTAGATCAATCAATGATATATGTAAGGAAAATAACATAATGACCATAAAACAAGCCTTAACATGTAAAGAAATATGGAGTTTGAATAATGGAATATGTCTGTGTTATAGATGTCATAAATCTTTAGAAAAGCTAAAAACGGAGATGAAAAATATGTTATTTGATTGATTGCATAGGGAGAAAGCTAAATAAGAAATACCATTGAACCCCTTTACATGCAGGGACCGAAAATACATAAACGGTACATCTTTACAGCCGTCTGAAAAAACCTACACGACGATCCGCCGATGAGATTCTAGCTAAAGCGTTCTGTTGTTCTAATCCTACGATTGATGTTATAATAGCTGCAAATAAAATACCAACTAAAACAAGAAAATCACATATAGAATTGTCAACTTATATGTGTATTATTGAAACTTCTAAAACCATGAAAGGAAAAGCAACTATGGCTTTAGTTCTGTCGCTTGTAGTTGGGATAATCATAAACTATGGAGTTACAACACCCACTGCTAAAGTATTTGCTACTGCTATAGGAGAACACCAACCACAACCACCACGAGAAGCCAAGCAAGATCCACTCTCTGAACAACAACGCTACAACGCAGCAGCTATGAAAGTGTTAGCTCAAATGAGCACACCAGTCAACAAAACATTACCAAGAACCACATCTATTACTGATACCGGAACTGAAATACAACACAAAAATGATTGGATAACTGTTAATCATGATATATTCTATACTAGAAGCAGCCCACAGACAATAATTGGGAAGGATAATGTCAATAAGCTGCAGGTAAAGTGGATATTTACCATTCAATATCCAATAGAACAGTCTCCACTAATCATAGGTGATAAAGTCTACGTACAAGACAATAAAGCAACAGTGTATGCACTTGATGCAAATACTGGTCTGAATTTATGGAAAGCTAAAACAGGACAAGGAGCATCAATGCATGGTATGACGTATAACGGTGGTATGATATTTACTGGCACCGGAGGCGATGCAAGAGTCGCTGCAATAAACGCTACAACTGGCACGATAATCTGGAAATCTCCACGACTTGGTCCTCCTAATATAGGCTATTCTGTAAATACTCCACCAATAGTGTGGAAGGATTATGTGGTAGTAGGTTCAGCAGGTGGTGATGTGCCTCCATCCCAAGGAATATTACAGGGAAATGTAACTGCACTTAATCGTACTAATGGCGACGTATTATGGAACTTCCGTACTACAGTTGGTAATTGGGTAGGTCCAGGTAAAACACCACCTAACGGAGGGGTAACTACATGGACTGGAGGTTCATTAGATCCTCAGAGTGGTATATTGTACATCCCTGCAGGAAATGCTTCACCAAACTTTAATGCAACAACTAGACAAGGAGATCAAAAATATGCTAATAATATGTTGGCAATTAACATTAGAAATGGTAGGCTAGTGTGGGCAACACCATTTATTGCACAAGGAACTATATTCAAGAATGTCAAGCTACCTGACACACACGATTATGATACTGCATGGGGAAGCACTATAAGCGAAGTAAAACTAGATAACGGAACCCAAAAGAAAGTGGTCATAGGAACTGACAAGAGGGGAGATATAATGGCAATGGATGCTGCCACTGGAAAACCATTGTGGTGGACAATTGTTGGAACTCTATATAGAGATAACGTAGAGCCGAAATTAACCGGTAGTGGTTTAATTATTCCTGGTGCAGCTATACAAGGTTACCATGCGATAAATAATAATATGTTGTATGTTGCTACAACCAGCGATGCATACAACTTTTTTGCAAAAGGAGAAGAGGGTTTTCTAGAACCAGTATTTAATGCAACCAAAAGTGGTGTTGGAAATGGTACCATAACTGCCATAGATATAAAGTCAGGCAAAATTAAGTGGCACGCTCCGATAGACTTTCCAACACGGATCTCTCCTTTGGTTACTAATGAGGTTGTATTTTCAGGATACATGACATCTTTTGGAAAACCATATACTGCTGATCTCTATGGAAATCCAATTGAGGGTCGACTTCAGCCAACAGGAATAATCATGGCATTAGACAGTGACACCGGAAAGAGTCTATGGCAATTCAATGTTGGATATAAAATAGGTGTTGGTGGTCCATCTATTGGACATGGGATACTGTTTGTGCCAACTGAAGGTGAAAACATTGGATCGTTAATTGCATTTGGACTGCCATAGTGCGGCTGTGCCTGTTCTCTTTTTCCTTTCTTTGTTGTGGTCAATGGTTAAGAATATTATATTGTGCCAATATTCTATACTACTAATACAAAAGATAAGTCCCACTCCTCAGGTTGCATCATTGTCTGCACACATGATAACACATCTTGTGTATAATCAAAACCACCATTTCACAACGGCAGTGTAGGTTCAAGTCTTTTGGTTAAGGTTATGATTCTTTTTCCATATTTTTGTAGATGTTTATTATGCACTCCTCGTCTAGGCAAGCGTTGTCTAGACATATAGAGTCAGTATCATATAGGCTACAAACAATACATCTTCATTCTTATTTCACATCTGCTTTCACCGCTGCAGCAGCAACCATTGTCTTATCCACCATCTGCCTTGACAACGTGTTCAGGAATGAGCTTGCTACCTCTAAAAGCCCTTCATGGTATTCGCTGCTGTTGTCATATTCTCTATCGCCAAAAATAATGGCACATTTATCGGGATTTACTTTCAAGGCCTGAACAACTGCAATAATGGTGGAAGTTAATAGCGGTCCTTGCTCTGCTAATAGCCTATTTACAATTTGTTCAGCAATACCTCTTATCCTAAGATACTTTTTATCAGTATTTTTGTACCTGAAAACAAATTGTTCTAGTCTTCATTGTAAAGGTCGTTTACTTTACTAACACATCAAAATTTTGCTGAAGCGTATTCTTGGTATCTAACAAAAAATCAGGAGGGTAGTAGTTGTAATCTTATTTCGTTATGGTATTTGTTTACCTTAGGATAGCCGTTTGTGATGATGTAGTTCTCAAATTAGGTCGTTTGAGTGTTTGTGATATTACAATTTAGGGTTTGTCTTGCACTTGTGTACCAGTAGCATTTAAGTCGGTTTCCGTGCAATCACCCTGGAAATCAGAAGGAACAAATCCACCCGAAAGAGTTTCAGTTACTGTGATACTACATAAACAGCATAGTATTGATAGTTAAAATCCTTTTGGAAGTTGTTTTAACATCTTAAAATATATGCCGTCTTTTGAGGGTCATAAGGGGTCATGATCGCAAAAAAAATCTGGTACATTAGATCAATATATAGACTCATAATAGGCATGCTGCTGCTTGATTTTTAAGAATTGTTGGCTATTGAGTGATGGACCATGAACAAACAGCAAGGCAGTAAGAACCTATTAACAGAACCTTTTATCAAGTTCTTTAGAGGAAAAAATTTTGCCTTTTTAGGTACTGTAAACAAAGACGGCTCACCACAAGTTACACCTACCTGGATAGATATAGTAGAGAAAGAAAAAGAAAAAGAAGGAGAAGATCATGAGCAAATAATTCTAATAAATACTGCCAAAGATCGTATAAAACAAAAGAACGTATCTAAAAATCCCAGAGTATCAATTTCAATAGTTGATGAAGATAATCCATATAGTATGATAACTGTTAAGGGAAGAGTGATTGAACAGACAACTAAAGGCGCCGATGAACACATAGATAAGCTTGCAAAGAGATATCTTAATGCGGACAAGTATCCCGCTCACTCACCTGATGTAAAGAGAATTATTCTTAAAATAAAGCCAGAAAAGATATTTTATATACCGCCAAGATATACAGAATATCTGCAAAAAAATAAGTAAACATGCATGCGCTGCAGCTGATACAAAGCAGCAAGAGCAAACTACCATCCAAAGTTTGCATGGCAATTTAGCTAAGGCTAACTAATAGTAGAGCGACACCATATTCCATTCCTTATGTATATGATACTCTTTTAGACAATATGGTTGACTTTTGGTCCCATATTCCTAAAGCCCTGCATACATCAGTAGCTATTTTTTTGCTTTTGATTTTACTTTCGTCTTCGGGCTCCATGTCAACGGGGTAGTACACTTTGTTCCAAATTATTTTAGTATGAGTCATTAATAAAGTAGGTTAGGTATTCTTTAGCGTTATCTCAAATGAGCAAGACTCAACTTTATCTAATATCAATATAGAGCATAGTCTTTAGTGTTTATCTTAGACGGTTAGAGATTTAATCCTGATCAAATCTATTACAATGTAATTTTTGAAATACAAAATAGATTTGTGAATAGTATTAGTGCATTAAGAATACGAGCAGATGATCACGGTGCATTAGATAAAGAATAACTTCCTTATTGGGTTCGATTTGTGATTTGAAGTGTTAAAGAGGTTTTCTGAACTGAACGCTTATCAGAGATATACGATTATTGATTATAATGTCTAACAAAAAGTTAATTTTGTCTTTTTAGATGAGATTGATTTTGTACAAGAATTAGTTTTTATTTACAGAGAAATATTCGCATTTTATTATAATACTTCAGCAAGACAAATGCCTTAAAGAAGGTCATAGAACTATCTAGTGCCAACAACAGCGAACAATATTCTTGATATTGTCGATATGGACCCACTGCCAATGATAACTCCATTTTCTCTATTACTTTCTGGCTCTGGAGCTCCCTTTAACTCTGATGAGCGGTGGCTGTAGTCCCTTCAGCTTGACGATGTCTTTCCTGTTTGAGCAAAGCCGTAAAGATAATTCCTATTATCGTAATTAGTACTGCTGCCAAAAACGCATAACCAAATCCGGTTCCCATTACCGATGCTGATGATTGGTCCGCCAATTGACCTGCTAGATGTGGGGTTTCAAAATTCGCAACTGTCAATAGTACTGCTAGACCTATTGGGCCTCCAATTTGACGTGAAGTATTGATTAATCCTGAAGCAAGGCCTTCTTCACCTCTTCTAGTTCCAGTAAGTGCAGCTATGTTGACTGCAGTGAAGCCTAATCCAACTCCAACTCCTATGAGGAGCATTGGTCCGAACAATCCGCCGAAGTATCTTTCTGTGATGGAGATCGATGAAAGTAATAGATAGGCGACTGTCTGCAAAGACATTCCGGACAGGAGAATTGGTTTGACACCGAACCGATTTACCAATCGTGCTGACAAAAATCCAGAAGTGACTAGAACTACAAGGCCTCCAGGAAGAAATACAAGGGCGGCTGAAAGTGCAGAGTATCCGCGCACCTGCTGAAGATAATTCGTCAACATAAATACCATTCCGACAAATGCCGCCATCTGAAGCAAGCCCACTGCGTTTGCGCCAAATATCGAGCCTCTGCGAAGAAATCCAAGGGGCATGAGGGGTGCTTTTGAGCGATACTCTATCAAAACAAAGGCAGCTAGCACTATTGCTGAAGATAATAGAAGCTCAAATGTTTGAAGAGATCCTATGCCGATATTCTGTGCAACGCTGAGAGAATAGACAAGTAACACAAGGCCGGCTGTTATCG
>JAFAQB010000039.1 GCA_019246625.1 Nitrososphaeraceae archaeon | reverse complement strand
TGGTATTTTGCATTTTTGAAGCATATGCGGCTTTTGTAAACGGAATCCTATAGTGTGCATCGGCTTAGTATATTGAATATTCTAATGATCGTACACTGTAGGCCGTACTTATCCTTGAGAAACTGTTTGGCTCGTTCTGATTCTGAGGTACTTGCCATTCTCAATTGACCATCAACCCACTTATATTTAGGGAATCCATGAGCACTACAGGGAGTTACACATACATATTCCTAGCACGTTTTATCTTACCAGAATTCCTATCGCTTCTTATATAAATTAGTCCGTTTTCTATAACAAGAGATACTGGTGTTTGTATGCCTTTGCCATTTTTCTATAGGTCTCAAGGTTAATGTACTTTTTTAAAATGTCTTATTATTATTGTTGCTCATTGTAGTGGCCTAAGTGAAATAGCACTTCCATTACTCTAGAAGTCATAAAAAGAGGTAGCAGCTTCAAGCCATTGATTTATCGTTAATTGAAGATCTCATAAAACGCAATTTCAACTTAATAATTAGTTGCAGAAACCTTTGCAAATATTGTCTTAATTCTCTCTATACCATTGATGTGCTCCACAATTTTGATAGTTTGTGGACTTACAAGCTTCTTCCAATCACCACCCTTTGCCATTCTTGACCTAACTTCTGTAGCAGACAATTCTTCTCTTTGTATGAGCATTGGTTGAACAACTTTCATGCCTCTTTCTCTAAATAGGAGACGAGTAAACATGTCATTCGTGAAAACTACCTCATAGCTCGGTACAAAATTATCCACTTGATGTGTCCAGAGAGAGTGTACATCTACATCTGCAATAGGGATTAGAAGTATTCTTTTTAAATCAACTTCGCTATCCTCGTTCAGCGAATCTTTTATCATTTGGATACGTTCACCTGCGGTAAATGGATTCCTTATTTCATGACTTTTCTGTGCACTGCCTATTACCACTACAAGTTCCTCAATATGGCTGAGTGCAAATTTGATAGTGGCAAGGTGTCCTAGATGGAATGGCTGAAATCTTCCTACAAAGAGCCCCCTGGGCTTGGATATACGATACATCTGATTAAATAAAAGTGATTTATGGGAGTGTTTTAAAGATTAGCCTTTCGTCTAGACTGTTCCACGATTGTGGAGTGCGTCATAAATGTTTATGAATAGCGATTGTAGGTTTTTATATATTGATAATTATAGGATATTGTTCTCCATCCATTTAAGACGGATACAGACCTTATTATGAAAATAACACTCTTTGCTGACGTCTTTTATGGAAAGAGTTTTATCCTTTTGTAAATTAGATCGATGCACATTCTCTATGCTAAAAATTGATGGCTCGTATGGAGAAGGAGGCGGGCAGATTCTAAGAACAGCAGTTTCACTTTCTACGATAATAAGAAAACCAATTGAAGTCATCAATATTCGTTCCAAGCGTTGCAATCCCGGTTTACGTCCACAGCACATGATCGCAATAAAGATTGTTGCAGATCTATTTCATGCAAACGTAGAAAATCTGAAAGTAGGAGCAGACTGGATAAGATTTACGCCGACAACGCTAGACAAATTTGAATACAATTTTATAAAAATTGAAGTCGGAACCGCAGGCAGTATCCCATTAATATTGCAAACAGTAATTCCTGCAGTTTCTCTTTCAGGTAAAAGTCTAAGCATTCAAATTACAGGCGGAACAGATGTAAGGATGGGCCCTACAATAGATTATTTTCGATATATTACAATGGGAGCATATCGAAGTATTGGAATAAAAACCAGCATAGATGTCTTGAAAAGAGGTTATTATCCAAAGGGTGGAGGCATAGTAACAGCAGAAATCAGTCCCTGCAAAAGACCAGGCACTTTTGATCTTTTGAACGTAAGGAGGCTTGAACCTAAAATTATGAGTGTATGTTGTCAACTCCCAAAACATGTGGCAGAACGCCAGATTTCATCGTCTCTTCTAAGATTAGAGAAAAATGGTATCAATTGCAGTAGCTATTCGTCATCATTTGAAACCTCATTATCGCCTGGTTCTTCAATCTTGGTTTATTCTGAATCTGACTTTGGTCCATATATTGGCGGAGATTCCATTGGAGAACGCGGTAAACGAGCAGAAACTGTAGGTTCAGAAGCCGCAGAGCTATTTTTGGACAGTTACCGATATGGTATACCTGTTGATTTCTTTCTTGCTGATATGCTTGTGATTCCACTAAGTATCTCAAAAGGAATATCACGGTATAGAGTAGGAAAACTTACTGAACATCTCAAAACAAATCTACAAATTGTGAGCAATATAGTTGGCTGCAATTACAATATTGAACCTATAGGCAAAAGTTATATTATTACTATTAAAGGGCATTTTCCTGAATAGATGCAATAAATGTTATTGTATTATAGAACAACGCGATGCATGTAATCAGTCATTGATTCGGAAGAAGAAGAGCAATAACATGAGGCCTAATTCAAACTTGGATCTATTCAAATTTTCTCCATTATAAGAATGTATTCTGTGGGATACGCCAACCTATTATACACCTTTGTCGAAGCAAATCGACCTGTTTTTCTATCTCGTTTGGTTGGAAGAGTTTTGCTTGGAACCTCTCGTTTGATGATATTATACGTTTTAAATCCTATGTCACTCAGTGTCTCTGTAAATACACTCGCATTTTGAATTTTTACTCCCCTAAGATCGGTATCACCGACTACTATAGCTGCTCTACCCTTGTGTTTTAGAACTCTGTATATTTCCTCAAAACACTGCTGCATCTCAAAGAAATATTGCTCAACTCCTTTGGCTTCTCTCTTATTTATTGATCGAAGTTTACCAACTGTTTCTTTTCCTGTCTTGCTGTACAGATTGATAGATTTGATGTCTTTCCGTATCGATCCTATGAATTTGCTTCTAAATTCAGGTAGGTTGTCGATATATCCTAACCATATTGAAGTCAGTTGATGAAGATCAGCATATTCATATGAAGTAACATAAGGTGGACTTGTGATAACAAGTGTAACAGAATCATCATTAATTTTCAATTTGCGCGCATCGGTATTGTCAACAACACAGTCGACAATGATCCTATCCTCTCCTCCCCCGGCAAGCATATTCCAAAACTTTTCATTTTTTGCCGCCATCTTTTCGATCTGGTTTTGAAAGCTTTTGTATGCATCCGCAATAGTCTTGTCTTTATCTATTGTAGGCTTTGTAGACTTGCTCATCCATCGTGAACATCTTTTGAGAATATTAGAAAATGAACAAAGTAAAAATATGCGCACTTTTTGATCCTCTACTGCATTAATTATCGACAGGATGGGTGCTAAATCATGCTTTTGCTTCTCTGGAAACCAATAGTCGAGTAGTTCATTATCAGGTACGGTTGTATCGAAATTGTCATTTGTGTGAATATACAGCATCCGTTCTTCTCTATGACTATTAGCAATGACTTTTGTTTTCTCTAATAATGAGGAAAGTTCCTGCTTTAGAAGAACCGGGTCAATAGGAGTGGTTTTGGCCTTGCTTATCAGTACAGACACTGGATTAATGTCTGTTCCATATGCCCTTCTTTTATTTACTATGGCCTCTACCAAAGTGGTTCCAGAACCCATAAAAGGATCACAAATCAGATCTCCTACTCTGCTGTTCTCTTTGATGATTCTCCTTGCTAATTGTGGAATAAATTTTGCAGGATATCTATGATAATCATGAGTAATATAAGATGTCTGGCTTGGACTAGCATCTTTAAACGACCAGGAATCATCTATCTCTAGAGACTGCACTGATTGCAATATTCTAAATTCTAGAACTAGTCCACATTAATATTAGTTTAATGGCATTGTTTAATTTTTATTATAATTGCGCCCGTTCATTATATGAAACGAATAAGTAACACAAATCTCTTCTATATTCTATTTGGACAGTAAAGGATATTATGCGCTTCTTGGAGTCTCAGAGCGTGCCAGCTATCAAGAAATTAAGAGAGCATATAGAGGTCTGGCTAGGAAATATCATCCTGATAGAAACAGTTCTTCATTCGCTGAGGACATGATTAAAAAAATTAATGCTTCTTTTGAAGTTCTTTCAGATAAAGAAAAGAGACGAGAGTATGATACAACAGGATTGAGCGCTATACAATTTGATAAAGCTGAATCAAATAACAATAATAATCACAACAGAACACACGATCAAGTTCAACGTGATTCATTTCACAATGGTCCCGGGAATGGTTCAGTGCACTCTGATTACAGTTCGGATTATCATAATTATTATGAAACTAAAGAGATAGAGAATGAGGGTATTACTGACAGGTCTAATTATCGTATCCAAAATACAACAATAACAGATTTAGATACTCCCAAAGGCCGCTTTCATATAATTGTTGAACCCTCACTTTGTATGGCATTTGGCAGCTGCGAAACTCTTGCACCAAAAGTCTTTGTAATCGAGAAAAACAAAAGAATAAACCCTAAGGCAAGAATCGAATCAGAAGTTGGTGCAAGCATTGAATCAATACTTGCTGCGGCACAGACATGTCCGACAAAAGCAATCAAGATAATAGACAGATATACTGGTGAACAAATTTTTCCCTAGATGTGGTTTACATTATCTCAGCGTCTAATTGGTTAGGATCAACAGCAAGATGATATCTCTAGCGATATATTCGAAGATATAAGGATAGGGAATATTTTATTAACGTATGTTATCAATATCTTCCGATTAATATAAGAACAAGTATTTGCTAACTGCTACTATATATGGTCAGTAAAACCAAAACAAAGTCAAGAAAAAAGGGAAAGCAGACAAAAGGTTCTAAAAAATCAAAGACCACCCTTAAGAAAAGGAGCAGCATAAAGAAGGCTGGAGTAAAAAGGACTAGTTCGACAGTAGCAAGACCAAAGAAAGTCTCCCCAAAACGAAAAAAAACAACTGTTCCGAGTACCAAAATTGCCAACCCATCTGAACAAGAAGCTCAGATTTTGACTGAGGAAAATACGTCATCGGATCAAGCTAGTGCTACAGATGGAACTCAAGAAGAAACAGAGCCAGGAACATCTGATAGGATACATAATAGTGATGAGCAAGAACTCACGTCGCGTTATACTTCTGATACTGGCCCGGAAGGACAAGAGGAAGATGTCAAAGATGAAAATAGTGGCATGTAAGAGGAAGTATGAAATTACTATGAACATATAGATAAAATCGATTTGGAGCTGTAAATCATCGATGCGGATAATTCGGTTCTGTATTAGTAATTCTCTGGTGATAACTCTCCCAAATATGTAACAAATAAATATATTACTTTTATAGATCGTATACGTAAACACTCATATCATAGTTTTAGTCGTGTTATGATTCCTTCAGTTAGGCTTGATATTAGGACTATAAGCAATTAGTCCGCAATAGCGATAGACGTATTAAATTTAAACAAATATAACTTGATTAATAATGGTTTCTATCCTAAGGTATAGTGATAATCATTCTTCCAAAGAATAAAATGAAATCAGTCGATAGCAAATGCGAAAAGGAAGGAATTAGTAGTCAAGATAAATCGTGGCAAAAACCGTCCTCTAAGAGAATCTTCGATATAGAGATAAACAGGATTTGGAAAATACTATAATGAAATGGACACTTAACGACTTTACTAAATCAGGATTTGGAAAATTATTAAAGTCGTTTGAGAATTCAACTGGTGATCTCGTAAAGACTACAAGAGCATTTGGCATAGCAATAAAGGCTCATACAGGCCAATTTAGAGAGGAAAATAAGCTTGAACCATATATCAATCATCCATTGAAAGTCGCCCTTATTCTAACGGAAGAACTGCATAGATACGATATAGATCTAATATGTGCCGCTCTTCTGCACGATATAATAGAAAAAAGTGGCAGCAATATACCGATACCTGGGGATCAATTACGAAAAGAATTCGGCGAGAGCGTGTACAATATAGTCCGTATAGTAACAAAGCCAAAAATAATAGATGATGAAAAGGAGAAATTATTGAAGGAGTATTTCCAGAACATCACAAGGAGTTCTCAATCTGTCAGATACGTAAAGTTGGCAGACCATCTAGATAATATTAGATCCCTTAAGAATTCGGTTCACAAGGATAAAATATTAAGATACAAAGAAGAAACTCAGAAGTATGTTGTCCCTATAGCGCAAAAGACGGATGAAAACCTTGTATTTAAATTATCAGTTGCCTTGTACGAACTTAAATAAGGAAAAAACATTGTTATGTCATTTTATTTTCGGTCGCATGCCATCATTATAATTCTTTATGAATATCTTATGATCTTCAGATAGGCACAAATTCACAATATGCAATAGAGCAGGTTGAATCAGTTAGACTAGGTTACATTATATTAGGCATACTAGTTTTTGTGACTTTGGATATTATTCCACTGAACGCAAAATTAGTGATAAGAAACCATCCAAAAAGATATACTTCGCCTGGCATGGTACAAGGACCCTTGTGGTTGCCATTATTATCAAGTTGCGTATCTGTAATCACATTTTGAGTGTTACACATTATCCATGGAATGTGTATAGGTGAAACAGCTGTTGTTCCTCCAAATATACTAGGGAATACCAATATCCAGAGCAGTAGAGAAGGCATCATATAGATTAACATTGGACGCATCTGCTGCTGTTGCATTTCCATAGTCATCTTGTTGACATAAGCTTGTCTTTTTTTGAGTTCTTCTATGGCTACTTTGTCGCGTTTTCTTACTGCATCAGTATACTGTTTTCTCCACAGAGAGGTTTCTTTCATAATTCTGTTCATCTTTTCAATGTCAGTCGTCTTCTTACGTAGCATTGCCATAGCAAAGTTTAATGCAATTGCGATTAATGCAGCCGCAATCATGGCCGTAAACATATCATGAAAAATGGGATGTTTGGTATAGTGAGGGACCAATCCAGGCAGCTGTATTATTATTGGGTCAATGTAAGCCATTGTTCAATCTATCTCCTAACAATATCCAGCGTATCTCAAGATATGTCTTATAATTTTTTCTTAAGTTTCACACAAAAAATAAGACATTAAGATACTTCTGAATAGCATTTGATTATGTAGATAGCAATTACTGTTACCATTTTCACCTGTGACGACTACGGCCATTCCCGTAAGGAATAATAAATGTTCTACAATATCTTTGCATTTACTGATGCTCCAAAGTTAGCGGCCTCGAGAGTTAATGAGGTGCACATGCTATTCTTATTATACCTATTTTATGACTAGTTGATAACCGCAAGATCATAAGAAGCAATTATGCAAATCTAAAAGATGGCTAGTAGAATTTGCACCATAAAATGAAAAGCTTATTTTTTATTTACAATACTATATGGAAAATTAATAAAACAAGAAAAATAGTATCTGCTATGAGACCTACAAACGTAGAAGCATACTCGATTAGAAAATTAGAATGTTAACGAACTTACTCTTATATGCGCTCCAAGACCAGAAAAGATCAAAATGTTAACTAATAAAACTGATAAGACTGTTAATGCAGATAGCATTATTCCCCTATATCCAGATGGGAGCATTTGTCTTTTTAACATTAATAAAAATGAGATAGAAAGAAGTGCTGTGATT
>JAFAQB010000419.1 GCA_019246625.1 Nitrososphaeraceae archaeon | reverse complement strand
GGTAGTAGAAAGAACCAATTCTTGGCATAATAGGTTCAGAAAACTATTAGTAAGATATGAAAAGAAATCAGAGAACTATCTTGCACTCGTCTGTTTAGCTTGCTGCATTATTATCTATAGGAGGATAATTTTGGGATAGGCTCTAATCCTGCCTATGAGCCATCTAATCCGTTACAGATAATTAATTGGATATGTCAGACTGCAAGAAAATATTCTACTATATCAATACCTGGTGTATATGGATCTGCTTATGATAAATTTCCTCTAGGACAATTGTTTCAACGGGAATTGCAAATCAGGATGGGTCAATGCCCTGTAAAAAAATACAATGAACAATTACTTCATCTTATTGAAACAAGAAGAATAGATGCAACAAAGATCATAAGCCATCCAATGAAACTTGACGACGCACCTAAAGGATATGAGATGTTTGATAAGAAGGAGGATGTAACTAAAGTCGTATTTACACCATAATAATAGTTACAGGTCGTAGAAGAAGATTTGTTTTTGTTGTTATGAAAGAATTTCTTAATTAGTGCTACAAATATTCCGTCTACTATAAACATAATATTTTGGTTTTCAACTGGCTTTTTGAAAAAGGGTTGCCTGAATTAACTAGGTTGACAACGTACCGTAAACGTTATTATGCATTTGACAAAGGAAAGGAACCTAATATGACTGATAACAATTTCCCCAGTTGTACCATTATATAAGAGGCTTGGAGCTGAATTAATCTGAACATTTGCCCTTGTATTTGCAGCTGCAGGATCTGATATATCTGATGCATTAGGAGGTCATATTTTAGGCAAATTCGCTGTCGCAGCTGTGCCTGGTCTAGTAATAATGGCCATGATTTATGGATTGGATAAGATTTCCCCAAGCTCGTCCATTATCTCTTTATCTATACGTCCTTCGCAGATTCTGTGCTCTATATCTATTAGTGTGTTTTCCATTTGCTGCCGCGTATTTCTTCTTCTTGTTGTTACAGCTGCCTTGCTCAAGTTTAAGATATAGTATTATTGCTTTTCTAGGATAAAGATGAATTTGCTATAATAAACTGCAATAAACCAGACTAAGTTGCTTAAACTATACTGTTGGAATGTATAATGAGGATAGCAAGTAGTACCTGTATATGCAAAGGTATGTTATCATAAGAAGTTCTCTTGATTTGTTGTTGTCTCCGGTAGCATTCGATTTCATTTTGCAACATCTCCAGTTCTGTAGAAATTGGTGATATCGCAACATTGATTTGAAAGAGATTACTATTCTATTAACTTGGAGTTATCTCTACAATCAAACCTCTATCCCATTCATATTTTGTACTCATTAGCTCAACTAATCTTGCAATACCTTCAAATGTTTTCTCATTGACAGTAGATAATATCTTAGGATTATGTATTATATTCTGAACCCAATTTGCACGCTTCAGACGTTCTGACATTACATAGTATTTATCATTATAATCAACATATCAAATCTCTCCTATGCTGTATTCCTGTTTCCATCCATTTGTAGTCAGATATAGAAACTGATTCTGATTCATTTAATAACTACCCAACTATGAATCCCTAGCATGTTAAGGTTGTGAGATTCAATCTAATATTCAATTGACTCATATTACTACTATAAGGCATATTACTGAGATGGAAATTACTTTTTCATTAAACTCATAAACTCTATCAGACATTGTCCTTTTTGCTTGCATTATCATTGTAACATCGCCTACCATACATACAAGTTCTGGATCTTCTGATGTAACTGCAACCAATATGACTTTGGTTACTTCTATAGGATGAGGAGACGGTTTTATTCCAACTAACTATAAATAACTTCAGGTAATACCTTATCTTAAATAGTTACCTAGGGATTAGTTTTATTCTGTTCTGCCTCAGTTAAAATACAATCTCTAACCTGTGCACGGATATCTACAAGAGCAAAGTGAACATCTAAGCAGTCTTCCAACCTTTCATCAATTTCACTTCGAGTAATATCTCTGTAATTTGTTTGTCCTCTTTCATCATATGATATCAACCTGATTCTATCAGTATAGTTCTTTGCGAGGAATTCGTCTGATGTATCAAGCATAGAGTGTACAAGCGCGTTACAAAATCTTCTAATCTTGTCCAAGTCATTTATTAGCTTAGGATATGGCTGGCTTAAATCAGGATAACCGATCTTAAGGAGCTTTTCCAAAATATTGATTCCAGATGCAAAAGTATAATCTGTACCATTTAATATAAGCGAAACAAACTGTTTTCTCTTACCTTCATAACAACAGAAATGATATGATATAATATCTTTGACAAGTTCTTCAATAGGGATTACCTGCGCCAAATAAGCTCCGCGTATGTTCATATCGTATCTAACAACCTTTGCAACCTTTTCTTGTCTTTTATTGCCATTATTATCCTTGACTCTTGACAATTGTTTGCTATCGCACAATCTATTACCTTTGCTATTTAGTGTTGATGAATAAGGCTGATATATGCTACAGTGAATTAAAATTGATCTGAACCTTCGATAATAATCGGTAGACCATCCACATCCTTCTTTTTGTTGCCATTCTTGTTTTCTTAGCCTGATTGCATATATTATTACTATAATTACACTGTTAATGTATTTGTGAGTTTGTCAGATTCAACTTAAATATCGACCTCATCTGCTCAAGGAGTGTCAGAAGATACGTCCGCTGGGGTTGCCTTTCCTATAATTATAGGGTCATCTTTTTTTGATATCAATAGTCTAGTGAAGCTCATTTTTGTTCACTCTACCATCAAATAAGGAAGGATTAATTCTGCGATCTATAATTGAATATTGAACGTGGTTTGATACAAACCGTATATCTGAATCTACCATGATCTGCATGCATTCAGTATCAAAATTTGTAAGCCCTAAATGCTTGATTATCCCTTTGTCCCGCAGATCAGATAGGTGTTTGAGAGCATCCATGTAGTATGGATTGTTGTATTCCCACCAGTGGAATTGAAGTAAATCTAGTGGCTGTATTACCCACTTTGTTAATGCCTTCGATAGCATCTTTGAAGATTGGCTACCTGTTACGAATGTTTTTATTTAGTTTAACTTTTTTCTCTAGAGAATCACACACTTCCAAAAATGCATCACTTAAAGAATAAAGACCTCTGGAATTAGGATATGTGATTTAGCACATCCAGCAAATTTGGTTCACACATCATAGTAACAGTCCCCCATAGGCAGTCCATTTCACAATGCCATTACATAGCTTTAAGTATGTAGCAATATAACCTATGTTGAGTAGTGAATTGTATATCGTTTTAACGGTAGGAATGTTGGATAACCACGAAAAGCAGCAACAGTAACAGCAATGATAACAGAGCTTATGATATCAAAGATAATGAACAGTCGGGAAACACAAATTGGTGGTCTAATGAACTAGAGTCGCTTGGTATTACGAACAACACTAGTACCAATGATGAAGACGACAACAACAATGAAAGTGAATTACCAACTAGTCAGCAGCTTGAAGATCTCACAGATGATATAAAGCAGACCTTCATTCGAGATTACAAGGTCTGTTATGGTCAATAATACAATTGGTGATTAAATTCAAAAGAATAGCGCATGATAAGTATAAAGGTTCAAAGAAGTATAGACTCAACTATATCCATGTTAATTATAATGATAAAACAGGATTCTACTACAAAAATAATACAATAGGCGTCTCTTTCTTGGAGTCGCATGAAAAAGAAAAACAAAAAAATGAAAATGTGAACCATTGGAAATGTGAAAAATGTAATAATTTCTTTTCTAGATTTAGACAATTAAAGCACCATAAGGAAGAACATCATGCATACTAGCAAGAGTTTCAATAACAGCACAACCACATCATCGTACTACTATTATTATGCAACAATCTAATAATAAACACTTTACCATGGACTCGGGCACAATATGAACAGCTGATTGGCAGACTGCACAGACTAGGACAGCACAGTGATTTCGTGCACGTCCATATTATAAAAGCAAGTATGGCTGGATATCCATATGACCAAATAATAAAATGGGATAGAATTGAATGGAAGCGATCACTTGCAGATTGTGCTGTTGATGGGAAACTTCCAAAAGGTATCTTACAGACTAAAGAACAAATGCAGCAAGAATTAATAAAATGGTTGGAGAGATTAGAGAGAAATGAAATCTCTATTTTCGAAAGAAGGAACCTTGTAGAACCATCATTATTGTCAATAGCAGAACTGCAGCAGCAACAGAGGAACTTGAGTGAGTTCTCTAGACTAAATAACATTATCAATAACTCAAAGTCAGAAACTATCCACGATAAAATTCAGCAAGACCCTCATTTCCTTGTAGAATATCATGAAAAACAAGACGAAGCAAAAAAACTATGGCCTTTTGACCCGGTAAATGTTATTGCTAGCAAGATCAATGGATTGAAATGGCCAGCGAATGTGATTATGAAGCTAGTGATAGCAGATTTTGGTTGTGGCAGAGCAAAGCTTGCTGAACTATTGAAGGAAAACAAGATGTACAACTTTGATCACCACAACATCCTAAATGACAAGATCATTGCTTGCAATATAAAGTCGGTGAAAGACTATTTAAAAGATGGAAAACTTGATGTCGCAGTATTTTGTTTGTCACTAATGGGAGAAGACTGGCGCGATTATATTACAGAAGCAAAAAGATGTCTTGCAAAGAATGGACTACTATTTATAGCTGAGACAACAAACTCTTTGAGTACAAGATTATCAGAACTTCGTAAGGTAATAAAAGATCAGGGTTTTGAAATATATTCAGATGAAGAAAGAGGAATGTTTACATTCATAGACGCAAGAAAACTTTAGCTGCCATTCCCTATAGATTGGCATGTGATTGCTAGTAGGCCTTCCTCTACAAGGTATATAATATCTATTCTATTATCATATGCTGAAGTTGTAAAACCAATACCAATTAGCAGACATACTATTATACTTGGATTGAAAAGAAAGTCAAAATCACTTTGCTAACATTGTTGTTGATAATCATGTTACCTGCTATCATTATGATGTTACCACAAGCTTATGCCCAGGATAATCCATTTGAGATTGGATCTAGTTCCAACCTCAAACTTCGATATTGCTTTAGGCATCAAGACTACAGAATATAACAGTATTACCAATAATAGTATCACATTCTCTTACTTTGAGTGAGTTGATCTTAGATGCATTTAGTCAACTTACAGCTTTCTTCAAAGGTTCTTCAGAACATAGGAAAAATCATTCTTGGAGCATTTGCCTCAGCAATCGTGGCATAGGTTGTAAAATGGTTCAGTAAAAGACGTAAAAGAGCCATGACAACCTAATGAACTTGATATCAAAATTTCTATTGCTGATCCAATCAAATGTATTGCCAAGGTTGCAAACAATACTAAATGAAATGATAACATATTGACCTTGCATGTTTTACAAAATAATGTTTTTTCAATACCCAGAAAGATTACAACATCAGGAAAGTGGGACTGTCTAAATTAAAATGGAAGAAATACCACGTAAAAACACTGATTGTGCAATGTCCGATAATGAAAAATCAGAAAGAAAAGAAAAAGAGCAGCACCAAGATATGGAATTAGCTAGTTGGCGCAAGAAAATAGAAATAATAGGTATAGATCTCAAAGGCCTGGAAAGCGAAAATGAAACAGGACGACTCAAATTAAGAACCGCATTCATGAATCAGCATTTTATAAATGAATTGGATAAAATTGGTCTACAACTCATAAAGATAACTTCAGGAACCATCTTTACTCGTGGATTCATAGTATTTTTAGAGCCAAAATCGCAACCTAATAGAATGTTAACAGAATAGCGGATATTAAATAAAATGTCAAAGCATAATAACTACAATTCACAATATTATTGTCTAACGGGATGCAAATACACACGATATGAAGGCTGCAACAACTATCCTGGAATCCATGTATGGATAAATGCTATGACTATCCAGAAATAGAAAGAGAATCCAGCAAAAGAAACAGTTTGAGATATTTGTTGAGCTGTGCCAGTAAGCTTGTTTATACCAGATAACGCTCTTAATCCTTCACTTTCCAGTTTAAAGATAGTTTCTGCAATGTCACAGGCTAGTGGAACTAGTTCTATTAGATCACGAGCTTTACCGTTTTCAGCTGTTATAACTCACCTATTATAGTTACGTAGTTACGTACAGTCATCCCTATGAGTATTATAAACCAGTGGAAATTAAAGGAGGCAGATAAATTAGAGTGGGAATGGCAGGTCCTTAAAGGAGAAATGATTTTGATCGTCAAAAAGGTAAGAAAATAAATTAATAATCAAGCACGTAAAATAATCCTATGCCAACAAATTAATAGTTAATGTTCTTTTTGTCTTCTGACTTGTAACCGTCATCTCCCATTATTTGTTAACATAGAAAAATGACATGTTAACATAATTTTTGGGATGTTAACAAATTAGCCACAAAGCTATAGACACAGACATTAATATGTTAACAAATTTGTTAACACAATAAAGAATAGGACAGGTTAAAAAGTCAAATATGTGTTAACATTTAGGATTTTCGAATTCAAAACTTATCGCGACCTTTCATATGTTGAGTGATGGACTGGGTGGGATTTAATTCCTTCGGCTTAACGGGTTCATCCACTTTCTGCTGCAACTCTACTGCCACGGATAACTAAGAGCAACACGTTGATTCGGAAGCGTGCGTGCTGTAGTGTTATGCCAGGTCGTGATTGCTTCCTTAGGAGTTCCTCACTTTTGATGAGTTGCAGGTCAATACCGCATAAATGACCCATCATAGTAATCATTGGTTTAGCAAGTCTGAACAGCCAAGAATAGCAGTAGGAGTTGTTACACTCCGTAGAATAGTCAACTATATGATAAATAATAAGTCTATTTTATTGTACTATAAGAGATATATCATGAAATATCATCATTGTACTTTTGTCCAATCTCTTCATCGCTATCAAATAGATCGGTTGCAGAGATTATCTTATTGCTGTCTTTTGATGACGATACATTCTCTTCTTGGATGTCATGATAACCTCTGATCCCTTGATAGTATATTTAGTATTGACAATAATACTATGCTTTACCTACCTAGAGCTTCTTTGGAATCTATCTATATCCAGAAAATATAGAGACATGATCCTCACAATCCTTACGACTTGCTTGCTGCCGGTATGTCTACAATGGCTGATTTGTTTTTATCACAGTAGCCTTCGCTGTAGCTCAGGTTTGTAAAACTTATGGTGCTATCGCATAGTCAGCAGAGGCATCAAAAATCTTCCAATCTATGTCCTCGATTATCTTGGAACTATTATCGCTTGTTGCTGGTCCCATAGGTTGGACAATATCCTTACACTCATATATCTTTGATACTCGCTTTGTACCGTCAGCTTCAGATATATCTAGTCCACAAAGGTTGTTAAGGAAGGCGAGTTTTCCTGTAGAATTGGTAGTAAAAACTATAATATCGTGATATGTTATGGTCCCATTAATGATAGATCCAGCACCGTATCCAGTCCAAGTTGCCATATCCTGTCCATCTGCTGTAGTTATTATGCCTTGACCAGGGCCATAAACTAATCTAGAAGATCTAACAGTATCAATCCATGTGTAAAAATTGGTAACATTTCCAACCCCCTTAATAGTTCCATTTTCTATAGTAGTAGTTTCCATCTGTGGAGCGATGCCATTTGCAGTACTGACTACTTTTTGGCCTATCAGTTTATTAGCATTTGACTCATAAAAAGGACTGGCTGCTATTCCTAAACTGGTTTTTGTATTAATACTACTTGGTACCGCTGGTGATGATGTGATTGCATGCGCTTTTCCTATAGGTAATACTACAATGCTTGTCATGGACAATAGTCCTACTATAGCAAAGAATGAGATTACATTTTTAAACTGTTGTTTTACATTGACATTTTTCATTAATAAAGGAGTACTATATCTTTTGCATTTAAATCATTCTTTGTGTATTATTAAAGGTATTGTTGCTGCAGGGCTAGCGTCATGTCATTTCTAGATAATTCCAATCTGCTGATAACATTCCAACCCAAAGAAAGTAATTTCATTTCATGACTCTTCAAGAAAGCAAATACAGAGTCTTTCGATTCATGATCAAACTAGAGTTCTCAATGACCTGGATGAGAAGGTTCGCAAGATGGTATAGATTGTAATTGAAAAACCAACAATGCAAAAAGTCATATACAAACTTGAAAAGCCATCAGAAGAATTAGCATTTGCGTACTGTATTGTTGCATAACTCACCGTTCTGTTGATATGGTTTGACCTCGTAGTATTTAGCTTAGACGATATTACGTCATTTATAGTGATTAACTGGCGTACCTACAATGAGTCATTGGTAAGACGTGGTGAAATAGTACTTAGTTTTGATATCATTGACAACTGGAATAATGAACTTCACAGGATGAACCAGGGTAAAGAAAGAAGGTGCATCATACAGGTATCCCAATTCTTTTGTTCAACTACTTGGTTATATGCGAATATATTTTCATTTGCCATTTATACAGACTGATGAGGGTGTAGTAAAAGCATACGCAGGGAAGAAAGCACCTTCTATTCCTGACTACAGTACAATAAACAGAAGAGTAAACAAGCTTGATATCAAAATTAATGAAAGAATAGGGAACGATATTGTCATAGTATTAGATAGCACTGGAATAAAGGTAACTGAGCTTCAGAGAACCCAGAATTAAGCATCTTGCTATTCGGTTTTCCTTCTATTCTTGACTTGTATTTTAGTTTGTGAGCATATGATAGCCAAAAAGCAGGATTTTGGTTTCTTATGCATTCTGTATCTCATCTTAGCCATGTTTCTCCTTCTTCTCTTGAATTTGCATAAGAAGATATGCAACAATAATTCCCACG
>JAFAQB010000411.1 GCA_019246625.1 Nitrososphaeraceae archaeon | reverse complement strand
CGGATAAAGTTATTATCATTATTTATTTTGGACTGTTTGCGAATGTTAATTTATAACTTGCGAGCCATACATAAGGTTCATTCATACTTGAAAATCAAATTTGGCTTTAGTTTTAAGTGGTTATGAATTCCCTTTTCTTTAGCAATTCGTTTGCATCAAGCATATGTTTTTCTATATTGCAAAATATCCTTGATTTTTACGTGTATCTTTTCGCAGGTCTTTGGAATCTTACTTATTTATGGGAACTATTCTGAAGATACTTCCTTCCATAGGAGAATTATATGAAAAGCATGGTGCATTTGGAAGGATTGGGTTACAATCGTCGCCACCAGCATAAAGTGAAAGAACGTAAAGATACCCATCAGGCCCTATCTGTATATCAGTAATTCCTCCAAACCCGTGTCCAAATATTATGGGTCGAAGTGTGCTATCATTTCGGGCTACCTTATCTACAAGTGACACAGGAAGAACAAGATCTGTTCTATTATGATTCAACTTAAAATGATATAGATTGCCATTGTGGAAGTCTCCCACAAACATATCGTTTTTGTATTGTTTGCCCAATTTATCCGAATTAAGGAACTTTATAGCAGTTGGGCCGGTATCCTGATACCATGTAAATTCAGGGGGCCTATATTTTCCCTTTCCGCCAAAGTTTTGTAAGTTATCAGGATTTAAAGTAATATTACCTGGTAGAAAATTAGATGGTCCAGTTGGCCTCCATATACCTTGCACTTGCATCCACCCGCTGTTAAATCCGGGTCCCACAAGATTAATCTCATCACCATAACTTGGTCCATTTTCTGTGTCCCATAGCTTCCCGGTCACAGGATCAAAGTCCATTCCAAAGCTATTCCGAATCCCATATGCATAATACAAGCTTAAGGGAAATTTGTTGCCGATAATACCATGGACTACATTGCCGTCCTGTGTAATTCGTAATATGCCACCGGTTCCATCAGCCTGTTGAGCACCCTTTATATTCGTGGCTGTAGTCATATGGCCTCCAACATCGCCAATAACAACGTAGACATTTTTGTCTGGTCCTATTAGGATTTTCCCACCAAGATGATCAGGAGTATGATATGAGCCCGGTGTAGCGGGGAGAGATAGCAGCAACCTAGGATTTACAAGTTTGTTACCTACCAATTCATATCTATAAAGACAAGCACAAAGAGGATCCTTACCCTCTGTTACATCTTCGCCATTCCTTGTTCGAGATTTGGTATAATACAAGAAAACATACGTAGTATTTCGAGTTACATTCTTTGTGACAGCAATTCCCAAGATACCTCTTTCATTTTCTGTGGCAACATTGACACTAAGGAGAGGTCGTGGTAAAATGGTACCATTTAGTATTCTCTTTACTGTGCCTTGATTTTTTTCTAAAACCAAGATGTCATCAGGTCCCAAAAATGCCATACTAGTAGGAAAATCAATTCCCTTTACTACTAATTTTGACTTGAGGTTGGGATCATTTATGATCGGTCCTAGGTTGGGTTGAATTGTTAGATGATGTGGGTATATAATGGAATAAGAAAACTGTGTGATTAATATAGGATTCAAAACTAAAATTATAAGAATAAAAATTGCAGATGATATTGTTAAGCTAATCATTTATTTAGGAAGTGAAAAGTGCTGGCAATTATAATATAATTGTTAATACTATGATATAATGGTTAATGATAGGAAAGAACAAGAATGAAGAAGCAAATACTATATCCCCGTCCAGATACAATAACGGAAATAAAGCCAAGCAGAAAACTGTAACCTATGTCAGTATCTAAAACTGTTACCCATCTCTGTAAGTACTACACCTGAAGATTCTTGTTACTTCTGGTTTATTATAGACTATACATAACATATACACTTTCAGGATTTCTGTTTGACCTTGACCAGAGCAATGTCTGCAGAGATATATCCATGTTTGAACCCATTGCCAGAGAAGTTGTATAAACGTACAAGAAGAAGATTGAGAACCATAGATGAAGTTGAAGAATATTTCCCTGGTTTGAAGGCTTTCATAGATTCTTCAGAACAAGAAATTCCAAGACCAAAGAACAAGAGAAAGAGAAAAAGATACTATTCTGGTAAAAAGAAGAAACATACTGTAAAGACACAATATGTGGTAAACAGTGAAGGTGTGATATTGCACAAAACGGGCCATGATCGGGTACTAAATTTAGAAACAAGCTTGGAAGATATGATCATGACAGCGTGAATTCTTATCTTCTTTGACCAAGAAATAAAATTGTTACCTTGAATTAATAATTTTATCGAACGTAAATTATAGGCAAGCAACTTCGTTATTGATCGATGTCTTCAAGATCAGAATATTCAAGTCACATTAAAGCATACAACCTATCACAAATTACTCAGATTCAAAATATATTGCTGTTGTAGGATATTATCGATGTCATACCACAATG
Source organism: Nitrososphaeraceae archaeon (assembly GCA_019246625.1). GTDB lineage: Archaea > Thermoproteota > Nitrososphaeria > Nitrososphaerales > Nitrososphaeraceae > Nitrososphaera_A. The sequence continues at coordinate 2,831 of JAFAQB010000411.1, read as the reverse complement.
TATGTAATTTTGTAGGTTTTGTAACACAGAAAGCTAGCAATTATCATATATATCTTTAATAGTCATAATACTATGCCTAACATAATCATTTGAGACATTAAGAGATATTAATAATAGAATTCTGCATTTTTATATTTTCACTAAGCTAAAACACGTTTTTAATGATCTTATCAAAGGCTTTCGCTGAATCGTCCCAACTAAATTGCTTTGAAAATGCAAGAGCATTGGAGCTGAATCTCAAAAGAAGGTTTCTGTCTTTTAACAAAGATATCGCAGATTTAGCAAGGCTGTATGGCGTATTTTCTTTAACCAATATTCCAGTTTCATTATCTTTAATAGAATCCCTTAATCCGGGAACATTATATCCTACAGCAGGCGTCCCCATTGCATTGGATTCTGTTACAACGATTCCCCAACCTTCCCGTACTGCTGGCACTAAAATTAAATGGGCCTTGCTTAATAGTCTATATTTTATTTCATTTTGCACATACCCATAGAAAGTTAGATCCTTAAGATTAAACCTTTTTTTAAGTTCTCTTAGCATATATCCATCGCCTATAATCCACATTTTTGTATCAGGAATCTCTTTTTTGATTAGAGAAAACGCATCTATTGCATGATCTGGCAATTTAGCCTTTTTTAATCTGCCTAGAAAAACAAGTGTTGGATTTGTTTCCTTTTGTGGTACCTTATCTAGTGGAATAACACTTAACCCCTGTGGGATCATCAAGACTTTCTTGAAACCAAGTGCTTTCAAATCCTCTTTAGACGAGTCAGATATCGTAATAGTTGGAATCTCTTGGTAATATGATAACCATCTTCTCTCAAGGAAATAATAACCTATATAATTTAATGGGAAGAAGGTTTCGTAGAACCAAAATTCCCTGGCTAGCTGATGAAATATAGCCAAAATATGTTTATTATTTACAAACCTGGGTGTTAGAAATGGCCTTGTATTAATTTCATCGATAATAAAATCGTAATTATTCTTGTATTTTTTGTAATAAACCTTTGCTTTATTATATACAGAATATTTACCGCCATTTCTTATTATGGTGATGCCATCAACGATTTCATGTGCTATACCGTTAGGAATTTGTGCCGTAAAAAGAGTCACGTCATAATCGTATTTCTTTACTAATCGTCTCATAATTTCGTGGGTAAATACTTCTGCTCCTCCAGCATCAGGATGTTTAATATCGCGCCAATTAAACCAAAGAATACGCAATGAAATTTCTTATCTTGTCAGGATTATAAAAACCAGCGAAGCAATGATATCTACATATAATTCTAAACACAACAATAACAGTTATCAAGTATCGCTAATGCAACAGGTAATATAGGAGCCTAAAGATTATTCTAAATGCAACTTTGCTAACTTAAATATACTGCAATAAAACGAGGAGCAAATAACAAGGTTATGGGGATATCTTTGGCTAATAGTGCTACCAACGTATGCGTTTAGTTTTAAATTGTTACTATATGTTGTAACATATTTAAATCGAGTTTAATGAAATGCATATAGATAACGCAACATAATAGATTCAAAAATAAATTTGCTGATATACAGATGAATCTCAATATAGAAATTCAAGATTAATCTATCTTAAAAATAATAGTTTAAAATAAAAAAAGTAGACGAGCAAAAACAAATAAATAAAGAAGAAAAGAAGAAGGAAAGATTAGGTAATATTTATAGCACAGGATTTAACATCTGGCCATTTCGATAGTACGGTATCTTATGGAATAAATATAATATGTCATTCAGATAATGTATTTGACATGAAATTTATGATTTCTTGATAAAAATAAAAAATGGTGATTTTATTCTATCATGCTAATGAGTATGGTTGTTGGTTTATCATTATAACTCAAGGATTTTTTCTACGTTTTATTTCTCTATCGTCAGCAAGATGTTCGACTTGTGCATTTCCATGAGTTTCTGCTTCTTCTTTTTCAATTTGCTCTGGAACATTGAACCTCTCATTGTATTTTACTGCTCGTTCTGTCCTTGGTTCTGCATCATCTGATTTATTATTATTGTCTTCACCATTGCTCATTTTTCAGTTAATTCATTTTGGCCAATATAATAAGAAACAATTTGGAGTATGTAAGGGTAGTACATTAACTAGATATGTCATATATTTAATTATAATTATGCAAATTCTTAATATGTAATACCACTATTTTGCAAATATTGGCTCAATTGCGAAGACATCAACTGCTTAAACAGGACATCCACAAAAACAAGAAGCTTCAATAGAAGTATAGACATAGAAAGTTTTAGGCAAGTTTTGTGTGGCTTTGTATAACAGGAGAGTATTTGATAAAAACGGGCTTTCACTCTTATTTTGATACTTTGTAAATTCAGGAGCGATGAAAATTACCCTCGACTTTGACGAATCCATATCTTCACGTTTTGGACTACGAGGAGAAGAAGGATTTTCAATATATTGTACCACTTGATGTCCTTTTAAACAAGGCCTATGAGTATGTGTCTTAAAACGAGTTATTAATAATTTGATCTGATTTTAACTAATCCTCTATCAAATATTGCCTTTGTATGTGTATTATTGTATAGTTGGTTTATTTGATTTAATGGTCCTTCTGCATGAATTTGGGAAACGAAAGGATCAGCTATAAAAAGTACCTTTTGTGTCTTGAATGGTATTATAAAATGGGTATCATTAATAGGTACATCAGTTATAGACAGCAAGTCAAAATCTTTGTTGAATGCATATTTGTACAGCCAGTATTGGCTACGTAGGTAAATGATTCAGTTGGTCCAAATATGACTATGCAAGATATAGCCAATAAGATGAATCAGTTTA
>JAFAQB010000078.1 GCA_019246625.1 Nitrososphaeraceae archaeon | reverse complement strand
GAATGTGGTCTTGGTTGCTATTCAGTACTTGTTGCAAATGGTATCAAAGGAAACTAACTACTAGTGTACGCAATTAATGGTAGTAGTTAGTCATTTGAATCTTAATTCTAGATACTATATACTATGTTCGCTTGAGATGTAAGAGGTATCAGGGAAAATGTTACCAACAAACAAAGTTCTATAGGTGTTATTAATGATAAATAATACAAGTTCTTATTATTATTTCGTAAAAGTTTTATCTTATATTTGGTTTACACAAAAAATTATAAATTGGTCGCATCCAAGATAAAATACTTATACTGTAGTAAGCGATTAAGGAATATTAGATGAATGATGATAATGAGATTCCTGATGACATAAATATCCATAAGAAAACTTGGGGCAAAAATGCCGAAGAGGTCATTTATGGAGAAAGAGGAATTGGCGATGACAACAATGGAGTATGTCCCTTCTGTAATTCACGAATTGATGAATTTGGTTATTGTGCTTGTGGTGGTAATTTGGGAGTTGATTAGTTATTGTTTTTCTCCTGCTATGCTAACGTACTTTCACACATAGAGTTAGTGGGGCCGGTAACTATAACTTTGTAGGCGAAGAAGTAGAAGAAATTGTTGGTAGTGGAAATAGACGGGTCAAGTGCGTAGACTACTACTAATCCAGTTAATGCGATAGATCAGATCTAATTACTTTTTTCCCAGGATTCATAATAAATTTAGGATCAAATAATTTTTTGATTTGCAAGGCATCTCTTGTTGAATATTTTAGTAACACAAGAAATCCCAGGATATTGGAAAGTAGATAATTGTATATTAAGTGATCTTTCAGCACTATATTTGAGTCTAAAAAATGAATTCAATGCTAGCAAAAAAGATTTGATGGATGATTGAAGTTGTGTTGGTAAAAAAAGAGATTGGCAAGATATTTATCTCAAAAATGAGTATAACATTCCTGCCAATTTGACAACGCAGTTGTCTATTGGATTTACTATGCAGTCCACTATGGCAAAGCCTATTCCCAACCCAAAACAAATTGTAGCTGCGTTTTGGAATTGGGTAGGCTTTCTGCTATTACAATACATTGCACAGCTGTTGTATGGACAAGTATTTAAGACTTTACCTACTTCTCACCCGCTATAAACTTTATAAACAGATAAGACCATCATTATCATTCTGTTGTCCTCTTACAAGTTCACCATAAGATTAACACCGATGGATGAAGAAAAGATTAGCATATTAAAACAAAGATATGGTCTTACACAAACTTCTGAGCTTATACGTCTTCTACTCACTAGTGCATGTGAACAAGTTAGAAGAGAAGAACAACAAATTTTGCCTTCTAGTCAGACTTAACCCAGAAATACATCGAGATTTCCACAACACTAACATGTCCTACTCTTACCGCGGACCAAACTAACACAGTAGGGCCTGACCCCAGTGGCAACTGTACAGCCACATTCTCAAGACCCAGTGCAGAGAACCAACGAGCGTGTACTGATGCAGGAGGTATTTTTATTACAACCACTATTACACATGAGTGTATTGGGTACCAAGCAACAGAAACCTGTCCTACCCCTACAGGATCAACACAAACCCCGACAATAGTTAACGGAAGATGTACAATACAGCCAGGACCAACATAATAAATCCAATAGCTGAAAATACACACAACTCCGCCTTTCTTATTTTTTGCTAATCTCTTCACTTACATATCCATTAAATTCTTCCTTATCGACAAAAGTGATAGAAGATAATCAAAGTCATATCTTTTCCTTTCAAGAAGAACATCATCTTGTATCCTGAGATATAGCGCCTGATGAGGTACAAGCAGGTTTGTGGTCACCATAGCGTATAATTATACATTTTGTCAAATAAAATCGCATTTTCTTCTCTTAATGCATACTTGAAGCTATTTCAGGATTGTATTTCCTCATGAAGAAGGTCTTTATCGATAAACATATCTAGCATAGGCTTTAGATGCAGATAAAATAGAAGCAATCGCAGAAATTTGCACAAGAAATAAGTTGTCTTTTACATCCAGGTATTGGGCAGAATTGGTCTTTATCCTTATGTATTTGAAAAGACATTCAGGCAGGTTAATTATGGAATAGGTGGTTGTGTAAGTTTTTCCATCAAAACCTTTGTTAATGTATTTTACTTTCTCTTCCTCTTGGACTTTGACATAGGTGCATCCATCACATGGGTGGACGCAAAGGCTATCGATATTTAGCTTGGCGATTTCTTCCTTGGTGAGTTTTCTACCCTCAACGCCATCTTTAGCGTTATCCTTAGTTTTCGAAGTCATGTCTTATTAGATTCCTTAATTACCATCAACATTTGAAAACAAAAATCCATAGTCTTCTATCTGACTGTCTTCCCGCACTAGCCCATATTTTTTCAACATCTCAAACATAATTTGATGGTTCTTTGGCTCATTGGTTGGTATCAAATACCGATCTTCAACAACAGTCACATCTGTGTCTGGCATCTTGTATGGACTTGATACAATCCATTGTGGTTTTTCGCCTTCAAAGTTTCTATCTATTGCAAATTCTCTTAAAGCCTGAATATTTACAAGGAAAACAAGGTCATCAGTATCAACCTCAACATTATCATTATTGTCTCTAGGTCGCTTTTTGAATTCCCTTAATAGATGATTGATTCTTTCCTTAAACTCTTGCTTTAATTCTTGATTGTTCATTTCTCTGATTCCTTTGCTTGCAAAGTTGTCGATAGCAATTGTCGTTTTTTATAGATCGTATTTTACGTTTTATCTCTGCCGCCTTTTTTTCATACCGTTCATTTGCGACCCGCAATTCTGCGCATATAGCATCAAGTATCGCTTTACGTCTACGTTCGATATCTCTTTCTTCATATTCCTTATCAAGTTCTTCCTGCTGCCTCTGCTTCCTCCTTACTCTAGAGTAAAACTGATGTAGACATTTGTAACACATCCAATGCTGCGAGTCATAACATATACCTCGCCTTATTTTACCAGACTTTACGACCCTATCATTATAACAACAGCGTTTACACATCGGTGGTTGTGGTGTTATCGTCGTCGTTCTTGCTGCAGTAGTTGTCATTACTTATTACCACCAGTTTTTTTATAATATCCTGCAAGCCTGATCACCACATCAGAATAACTCTCATTTTTTCTACCTACACTTGTTAATATCTCGTATGCCTGTGGGGTCAGTCTAACCATTTTATATGTAGCCATTATATTTGACGAGGCTATACTACGCATACATTGTTTATATCAAAGTAACTTTATACCTCAGCTGTGGATTCAGCTGTTAGTATTATCATTGCTATTATCTGTGATCACAATCCCATGGCTTACTTGATTATCTCTTAAAATAGCGCTAATATCTCTAA
>JAFAQB010000028.1 GCA_019246625.1 Nitrososphaeraceae archaeon | reverse complement strand
ACGGAAATAAAGCCAAGCAGAAAACTGTAACCTATGTCAGTATCTAAAACTGTTACCCCTCTCTGTAAGTACTACAATTACTTACAGGATTGGGGTATAGAACTTTTCTTAAGACAAAATGTGTACGTCCAATTTTGTAAAATAATGTAAAAACAAATCACAGCTTTTCTTTTACAAGTGACATATCGTTGAATGTTTGAAATATATCTATATACTACCAATAAATAATGGTAGACAAAATATTTTATTCCTATTCTTTCCAGTATATTTATCATTTAGATTTTGAATCTTCCTCTTCCTTTATGTATAACTTTTGCCTCAAATTCCAGCTCTTCTACAACGGGTTGTTCATAAGAAATTTGCAAAATATGGACCTCCAGCTTTTTATGATATATTTGATACCATTACCTCGTGAAGCAAATTATTGGTTTCGGCATTGACCAATCTTAAGGTTAGTGGAGAAGCAGATTATTCAAGAGAGCAAATACTTTCTTTTGCAAAAAAAGCAGAATATCTAGGTTATAATTATTTAGGAGTAAATGATCATATGTGTTTAGAAACACTAGTTGGCTTGATGCAATAACTACATTATCTGCAGTCGCCGCTATTACTAATAAGATAAAAATTGGTACTTCTATATTGAATATAGCTGTAAGAAATCCTGTTGTCTGTGTCAAGGCTTTGACTGGGATAGATATTTGTCTTCAGGGAGACTATTCGCAGGAGTTGGTCCTGATTCCTACAAAGGAGACTATGATGTTTGTGGAATTGCTTTTGAAGATAGATGGAAAAGATTTGATGAAGCATTACAAATTCTGAATTTACTTTGGGAGCAAGAAAGTGAAAATAAAGTAGATTTTAATGGCCACTATTACAAATTTAAAAAGGTAGTTATTGCACCAAGACCATTTCAAAAGCCTCATCCTCCAATATTGATGGAAGCTGGGGTTCATCAGAACCAGGTCTACGAAGAGTAGCAAAATACAGCGACGGATGGGCGGCGTCCGCTTATAATATAACTCCAGATAAATTCAAAGCCAAATGGAAGACGCTTCTATCCTATAGGAAAGACTTGGGCAAGAATACTACTCTATTTGGTAATTCTCTTGTGTCAATGTTTGGTTATATTGATAACGACAAGAAAAAAGTTCACCAGATGGTAAAAGATGTATTATCTCCTGCTCTTGGAAGACCAGCAGAAGAGTTAGAGAATTTATTCCTCTTTGGATCTATAGATGAATGTATTAAAAAGATAAAATCTTTTGTTGAAGCAGGAGTAAATAGTATTCATTTTTGGCCTATAAACAATTACATTGAACAAATAGAGATTTTCAGCAAAGAAATAATCGACTCTTTTCGATAGGCAGTTGATCGGCTTGTTCGTGACTATTCTTAAGAGATATCTAGAAGCATACGTACAAGGTCATATAGGTTCGATTGTAAAATGAAGAGCTGGACCAGTATAATCAAGGCAAACATCGAGCTTCTTTCTTAATGCCACAAATAACGGTACCGCAAGGTCTACAATTTCATTCAGGCCATACACAATATGCGAGTCCCCTCAACACTTGTATCTTCTTCTGTTCTGGGTGTCAAAGCAGATGGTGTTTAACAAAAATAAAGAATTCCTTGAAGATAAAGGTGACGTTTCATTTATTAAGTATATGTGTTAGTATTTGTTGGCACTTGTATCTACAACTATGTTATAGATGCAAAACAAAGCTGTGTTTGTGTTAAGGCTTCACTACATTATTATTACTATCTAAAGATACTTCTTCTACTTTAGTTGTAACTTTGTACCATTTGTCATTGTGTCTGAACATATGCGCAGAGGACTTTTTGTTGCTTGCAGAACCGTATCCGACTGTTCTTTCACTTAACCTAGATCGTAGTTTGTCAACTTGGTATTGCGCAATCATGAGATTGCCAACAATATTTTCAAGTTCTAGATCCCTTTCCTCTTCAATGTTTGGAACCTCAGTATTGTTGTTATCCGTATTCAAATTTTTTCTGTTATTGTTAATCTGCATTCTCAATGTACATCCTGTTCCCTATTCTATAATGAATTTCTTCAATATATTGTGCTTCGTCTACAACAGGCGATGATAGGTTTGCACTACATACAGGTATTCCTTGTATTTGTTCTTCATTGTCTTCCTGTTGCTCTTCTTCCTGTTTTTCTACTAGTAGACTCATATTAAAAATAATGGAGGACATCAAATAATAAAACATAGTAACAATACTATACATACTAATTTTCACAATATATCTAGCAGGTTTTGGAAATAACGCGCTCTATCTTTTAAAGATGAGTATATTTAATGAAGTCAGACCTCAACCATTTATAAACAAGCAAAATAATTTCTGGTCTTCAACAAAAAATAATATGAAAATTTACTTGACCTTAAGGATATCTTCTAAGCTCTTGTATTCAGATACATTGGAAATGAATCTTCTTCTTCTCTATGATACTGTGACCTTTCCAATCATCGCAGGATGAAGCTCACAAAAGTACGGAAAGTCTCCTGCCTTCGTAAACTGATGAGAATATGTTGCTGCCTGTGAATGTGGGGACGATAAGAGCAATTTTTATTCCATTACCAAATTCGCCAGTATGAGTATTATTTCTCGGTGTCCTTAATGCACCTCTGTTTTTAGAAAAAATGTAATATGTGCCATTTAATTTAGCTGAAGGGGCAATAACTGCAGTATGTGGTTGTGGTAGTCGTAGAGTTTTTGTTATTGCTAAATGTTGTTCCCTTTGAATTCCATCTATTATGCTTTGTAATTGAGAGTGGAGATTGTTGTTGTTGCTCTTCTCCATGTAACGTTGACGATATATTGTTGATACTGTTATTATTAACACCTACTGTGTTTAAAGCTATCATTAATCCTGTCAAATTTCCACTTTTGTTGGTCAAAGTGATGTTCTGTGCTAATGCTTGCCTATTTTGTAAAGGTTGTAATTGGATTGTAGGTATTACTATTAGGATGGCAATTACTACCATGATGGACACTAATTCTGAGAATAAAATAGACTTTATCATAGGTTCATTTTGTGAAGCTAATGCTTTACACTAGTCTTACTATGTAACTATTTAAAAATCTAATCATAATGCATATCCACTAGCCGGTTGACTGCAGGCCTGTTAGTGTCCCATTTTTCTATAACTCTTCGTTCCACTTGACAACAGTAATGTCTATGCATAGAAACTCCTAGGCGAGCGTTTAGCTTTTCCTCTAGATTCGACAAATGTTTTTATTCAGATACCCCTGGAGTTGAAGTCTGATTCTAGTCTCTTTTTCCTTTAAATCCTTTGTATATAGCCTAACCAGTATGTTCTCTGCTACTGAAATAATAATACATGGCTATAGAAAGTATTACCATAACCTGAGATACCTTCAGTTTATTCTGTGATGAAGAGTAGGGTCTTGAGGCAAATTATCATTGCCATTTCTTATAAGCCATGCTCCTGGGCATCGTTCCATCCGCTGCAATAGTTATGGCCATGACCACTTGGACAGCTAGTTGCAGGATGCTCTTCTGCTGATGAAAACCCTGTGATGTAACAGCTAGGATACCCTGGCTGATCGCAGTGTGCAGACTCGCCTAAGCTACTACCACTGCTATTACTACTGCCTGACTCAAATGACTGCTCCAAACCCGATCTACTACCGCTAGTGCGATGACCATTAGTTGCATCATCCCAACCTGTACAAAACTCTGGATTATGTCCACTAGGGCATGGACCTGAGTTCCCTTGACCATCGCTATAGCCTACACTGTAACACGAAGGCCAGCCTGGCTGATCACAATGAACCAGTTCTGTAGAATGTTCGATACCAGGTTTATTATTACTTATATAAAATACGTTGTTGCTAGCGTCATAGACAAATTGATCTATAAGCAATACTCTAAATCCGTTATCATGTAGATATTTCATCTCTCTAGCAAATTCGGGAACAGTAATAGTAGAAGACTGCTTGATATAATCTTGTATGTTGTATGTAAGGTTATGATATACAACTATTGGAACTGCATTTATTTTACCATTACCACTATTATACTGGATCTGGCTATTCATCCTATCAACAAATTGCTGAAACATCTGATCTGGACTATAATTATGATTGCTATCTATATGACCAAAGCTATCGCTCCTGATATCATATCTATTTGCAAAGGTCAGCGTATCTTTAGCGTACGTGCTGCAATCATTCTGAGGAGGATGACCTTCAAATCCATTACAATTTAAGAACATAAGTGGATAGGTGCCAGTTCTTGCAAAACTATAGGAGCTGGCAACTAGATTTACAATGCTTGGGATATCAGAACCTAGGTTAAGAGGATATCCAAATATAGTGGTGTTAAAATCATGATTAGCAAGGCATTGTTTTGCACCTCCTATTTCATAGGCTAACCTTGATGGTACTGATAGTAATGTTGGTAGGTGTGCATGGGTCATTGTATGTGATTCAATATCCATTCCATCATTCTTCAAAGATGTTATCTGCTGCCATCTCATCCATTTTGGATCTTTTTGCATCTTTGCACAGGGTATAAAGAAAGAAGCCTTAAACCCATATTGATCTAGAATTGGTTTTGCATATAAGAACTGACTTTTCCATCCATCATCAAAATTTATCATAGCTACCTTTGCACTATTATTGTTTCCAGTAATATTGCTTGCTAGAATTGGTAATGGTTGTGCTGCTGTTGATAATGATGATAATGGAAATTTTGTTTCTCCTCTTGTTCTCATTATGTGATGAGATGATGAGGACTGTACAATGTTTTGTTGTTGTTGCTGTTGTTGAGGTTGCTGTGCCATTGTCGAATGTAATGGGGACAAAGGTTTCTTGACATGTGCTAAAATGATAGCACGACCGTTATTATTATTGCCAAAAATAACAACTAATAGCGGCAATTGTGCAGATAGTAACAACACAATTACTAAGATTGTAGCATTATTTTTAGACATATCAATTCATTGAGAATAATAATATTTGAATTTAAGTTAACCAAGTTAATAAAGATATCCCTGCCTCCTCACTGTTACTGCCTGCTTACTACCGAATTCTTACTGTACTTCCAATTTGGACTTAATTCACGTCGTCACTCTGCATAAACAATGGTTAGACAGTCGAGAAAGAAGTTCCATGCAAGATGTGCTAATCCGGTGCAGAATGTGTATGCCTGATATATCATATGGCTGAGTATTAGAAGGTAAATGCGTTTCTAGAAGGATATAACAATCATTTAGGATCTATTAAAACCTAATTAGAAGTCCTTCGCAAAAGCGATACAATACCTATTGAAAAAAAGTATTTTAGCTATTCGACTTTTTCTTCAAATTTTTTTTGAGGATTTTTCCGATTTTGTTCTTGAATCTAAAGCTTGGTTTACAATTGGATTTAGCTGTTCAACATTGTCTGTATGGGTTGTCTTACTCAATACATCTATCAGTATTTGACAAGTTGTTGCTACAGCAATATTAGCGAGTCCTGCTTCTTTTAGCTCACATGGTGAACATCCCCTACCAATTGATCAATTCTACGCCTCGGCTCTTGCGCTTAACCTAATAAAGGAAAGGAGCCATTAGAAGTAGCAATAGAACTAATCTAAGACAAAGAGAAGCAACAACCATGTCGTCTGACTATTTTCCAACGATCTTATTATCATGAGTAGATCTTGTGTTGACGTATTTCATTATTATATTGCACTCCATCGCTTAGTTAAATGAGACTTGGGCATAAACCCCTGTTCACAGTTTTGCCAATTTCTAGTGTAGTGTACTCAACCACCTAATAATCCACCTACTCCAGTATGTGATCCTGCCAAAGACAAAGATCAAAGCTCTCTTATCAATCCATTTAATCCGTACATTCGTAGACACTAGGATCTCACAGAATTATATTACGGGAATACACATATCAGAAGCACATTACTATTATGAAAGTACACAAAACCTTCGGTAAGTTTGGTACCACTAAAGCTTTTCTACACTAGAATCTGGAAGTGGTCGAACAGATCAGCTACAGTGGCTGATACAAGCTGCCCTATATGTACCTCTGCTAATTTGTGACAAATCCTCGTATTTCTTTTGCATATCCATGCAGAAAAAATCGTAGAATAAGCAGAAGTCTTGAATACTTCCCTTACTTTGGATATGTCTCTGCTACTCTGCTTGGCCAAACATTCTAAAAGAAAATAATGCAGCAAGTAGCTTTTTCTCTCTAATACGACACATCTTAATCATTTAGACAATATGAGCTAACTCATCAGTGTGTGACATATTTTCTGTCATGAAAGCAAGTAGGATAACCTAGCTTTTTGTATTGTAGTGCATTATGTATTTCATACTTACTTTGCAATCATCATCATAATGACAGAAACAATAAGAATTGATTTATGAAGGCATCTTTTTAGAAGATTAGTGATATCGACGTTCAGATTCTTTGATAGGATAGTCATTGGCACTCATATCGCGTATCCGCATCAAACCACTCTCATCGAATTCCCAATGCTCATTTCCATGAGTACGCATCCATTGGCCGGGATTGTCAGCATCTCTCCATTCATATTCAAACCTTACAGAAATGCGATTTCCTGTATAACACCAGAGTTCCTTCATAAGATGGTAATCAAGTTCCTTAGCCCATTTCCTTTTGAGAAAATCGATAATTGCTTGTCTACCGTGAAAGAACTCTGTGTACGGTTGCGCCACTTTGAGTCTTCAGTGTATGCTTTAGCTACAAGCTCTGGACTGCATGTATTCCAAGTATTTTCAGCTGCTTTAACCTTTAACTTTGCTTTCTCTTCATCGAATGGAGGTTTGATATCAGTTGGTTTAGTAGTAGTAGTGGCAGTAGCCATAGGACCTGTTTTGAAAGCTATACTAGACGCATTATTAATCTATTGTATTCTTTGTTAGTAACCTGTAAACTCCTCAACTTTTATTCTGTCTTTTTGAACCTTAATATCATTTTGAATTAGGTCTTGCATTGCTTTTATCATAACAGGAGGACCACAAGTATAAAATATTGAATTCCTTATTTCCTCATCTGTTAAATGTTTGGTTAACATAGCTTTGTCTATTCTTCCTCTCTCTCCAGTCCATTGTTGCCTGGTAGGAGAGAAAGAGGTATCTTGAGCTCCTTGTTGTTGTTCTTCTTCTGTGATTGTATAAACAATTTTCAAATTTCTATTTTTATTTACATATTCATCAAACTCTTTTTTAAATAAGGTATTTTCATGATTTCTATTTGAATCAAACATCACAATTCTTATAGGTAATTGTCTATCTGTAGCGTACTTTATCATGCTTCTAAATGGAGTTACACCAATACCACCGGAAAGAAACACCGCAGGCTTTGAATAATCATCATGTAAAACAAATTTTCCTTGAGGGCCTCTTACTTTAACTATTGTGCCTTCTTCCAATGACGAAAGTCTCCTTTTGTAAGGCGTATTTCTAATTCTAGTGGTAATCATGATAAAGTCTTCTGTTGGAGATGAGGAAATTGTAAAATGTCTGATAGGTCCTCTCGGATCATTGTATACACCGCCTATATCAAAAAAGGCATATTGTCCTGCAGTATAGTCTAAGAAGGAGCCTTGTCTATCATCATCACTCTCTTTTCCTTGCTGCTGTTTTTGTTTTTCTTTTTTGCTAAATCTAAATGACATTACATCAGTAGCTTAATTTTTGCTTTTCTAATAATGAAAGCTCATATTCAGAAGAAGGTCTGGAAGGTTGTTGCTGTTGTTCTAGTTCTTGCTGTTGTTGCTCTTATTCTTTAATATTCGGACGTTTTTTAGCTAGTATGCTATTGCCATCTACTTTAATTTCATAAGTGGGTTCTGATTCGCTTGCAGGCGGATTTGTTACCTTGCCAGTTCTCACATCGAATTTAGATTGATGCCAAGGACATTCGACCTCGTAGCCCTCCAATATACCATCAGCCAGAGGACCACCTTCGTGTGTACAGATATTACCAATTGCATAGTATTTTCCATCAACATTTGTAATACATACATCTTCACCGTCAAATTGAACTTCTTTCATTTGTGAAGGTTGAATATCCTTTGTATCTACAATCTTAACAAAATCCTCACTCATACCAAAATCATCTCAGTTATAGCGTTTGAGTAGTAGTATTTGTGCTTATCATATTTCAAGTGAATTTGGTAGGGAATTGCTTTATTATTCCGTCTGCCAGTGTACCGGACATAATATTAGCCTCTTGGCGAACCTTGTCATTGAAAATATTAAATTCAGTTTCAGATCATACGTGGTTTGCTTTTTCTATCAGAAAAGATGGTGATAAGAAGTTTTCCATCTAAAGCAAAAATTGTATCCTGCATAAAGTGGCTGTAAGTCATCAAAACATTATTTGTCATGGTCTTCATGATAGGATGATAATTAAATCATTAGGTGGAAATGATGATGACAAAAAACCTGGTATTAGTGTTGAATTAAAGCAATGCATTGCTCTAGGAGATAGCTTCTCTAGACATCTTGTTACCAAGTAAGAAGATCCTATTAGTGAGTAACAGGTATGAGACCTCATAATTGGGTATTACAAATGATGGTAATTGCTTTTCTTTGCAAACGCAGCCTCAAATGATGTTTCTGTTATTAATACAACCACTTGAATGTAATAAATAAGGTTCAGCATTTAAAACAGCTACAGAAAGCTTTTTCTGCATATTTTATTGGGATAGTAGGTACAAGGAATACTACACTGTTTCAGATCGAACAACTGTTTCCTCTTTCTTTCGTCCAACCTGCAGGATATTGGAGTTTTATTCCAAATTTTGGATTGTTGTACGTTATGAAATTATTGTTTGTTGTTTGTGCTACAGATTTGTATACAGACAATAAAGGAGCACAAGCGTTCTTGTAATAGCAAAAGATATGTAAAAGGTTGTAAAACAATTCTTTGTTTATATATTATCATCTGTCTTCTGCCTTAATATTGCTTCCATCTCCTATTAATTTTGTTTTCTTGTGTAATGATGCTTTCTCTTTTAACTGCTCTGCCATTGTTATCGCCTTTGGTTGCTGCTGTTGTTGTTGTTCCTGTCGGTTGCTGTTCTCTTCTCTATTTTTTGTGGATTGTTTAACCACTTGAACCTTGACACTATCTATAGTTATCATATAATCCTGGTTGCAATGATTTGCAGTATATTTTGGTGAATTAATATCATCAAATTCAGCCTTCCATTCTAATTGCGCTCCGCATATACTACACTGGGAGTCTGTTAATGCATAATGAAGCGATGAAGCTATACTATTTTCTTCTACCCTTGGCATTTTATATAATCAATAATGAACATACAACATCCTTTACTAGGATATGTATGTGTGTATAGCAATGATGGATACTATATCAGATGAATAGTTTGGATATTTGGTTATATTACAGTTGTTATATTCAAGCAGATTTTTATAATCTATGTTGTAGTTCTTACTTGTTATTGTCCTCATCACTATCGCCATCACCGTATAATATCTCCTTTGAGGTTTCGTCAGCACTTGGAACTTGTTCTCTCCTAATCTTAGGTACTGACTTTAATCCTACATTTTTGGTATCTTCCATATCTTGTATTATGTCTTTAAAACTACTTTTTTCATAATCATTAGAATTATTGATTTTCTTTATTTTGTTATTCATGATCTGTCTTCCTTTTTCTCAAACAATCTTGTTAGTAGTTAATATACAAATTAATTGTATGCATTGCTTGTTACTACGAATCATTTAATGTCAGTAGTATTATTTTCAGCTGATGGTGGTGGTGGTCTTTCACTTCTAAGATATTTCTCATAATCAAAAAGAACGTTTTCTTGCTCTTTTGATTGTACTGAATCACCTCTTATGTTTCGTAGTTTATAAATAGCCTGATACGCATTCAAAACAATTCTTTTCTTGATAAGATAAGCAGCCAA
>JAFAQB010000011.1 GCA_019246625.1 Nitrososphaeraceae archaeon | reverse complement strand
ACTTGGCAACCGTTCTACGCTTGCCTCTTATCTCTATAACATCGCCTGTGGATGCACTCAAAGAATCCATAGAATCATAGTCAATTCTGGCAACTCCACGGCCTACGTCTCTGGTGTAAGCTTCAAGTATTTTTATAGATAGAGTGTCGTTACGAGCCATACTATAACAACCCTTTACAATCATTCCTTATACACTTTGGCACTTGATATTACTGTTCTTCAATAAGCAACCGTTTTGGAGAGGCTATTTACAGCAAAATTGTAGATTCGTTATGTTATAGTAATATGCTTTAGAAATGATAAATTTACTTTATTCGATAATTTCATATTTCCTCAAGCTAATTGATATAAGACGGAATATATTACATAACACCTAGAATATAACAACATTTACCTCTTATGTTTTTTGTATCTAGATAGGTTCTCTGCAGTTGTCGTCTACAGATCTCAACTCTGTACTACAATCATCCATACTAGAATTTTGATCTTTTTCTAGTTAGTTTTTTCCATTTAATATATTTCTTATTTTTATAAAACAGCTTCATGCTATACTTTTAGTCTCTTACTACTAATATCAAAAAAATTGACGAATCTCTGACATTTTTCATCATCCCCTGATATCCAAAAAGCAAATATAGGATTCTATATAGTGAATCTTCAGAGGCAGGGAGGATCTGGGTGTTAGCCGTACCCAATGTATTCCAATACACACCAGAAATCGGCTTGATGCTGGGATCAGTAACTGCCAGATAAATCCATATATGTAAGATACCTGCTTGGCTTGCTGAAATGATATCACGCCGTGCCGGATGGTTATGAATAGCTGACAGTGCGAAGGCACGGTATGGACTGTGAATCGTCGAAATGGATGAGGTCCGGGAGGGAGCAATCCTAAGGCGGCGTAGCCATGCTAGCACGTCTACGTGGTAGATCTTGTAAGCCTCGAGATGGGATCTTATGTCTATGGTGGTACTGGCGGGCTGCCTCTGATATTATACTACTGATTTTGGTGCCTAAATCTTTCCTGCATTTTACATCATAAGCGCTGCGATAATTTGCAATAACCAAACTAATCATTGAATCGTATATATTTATTAGATCTTAATGCAATACGGGAGATAGATGTACTTAACAAAAGAGATATTGGCAACTCCTTTGTCTCTTATGTGCTTCCTATCTAAAGAGCCGTTCAGTCATTTTAATTTTGGTTCTGACTATATCGTAATTTAGTTCTCAAACATTGATCTAAGAATGCTGTAACATCTTCAACTCCATTGTCCTCAGTGCTGATGCTGTTTCTCAGCTAATGTTCGTATTACTATACATATCTATTATTACAGACATAAGAATTTTCAGATTTAGCCAGCTCCTATGTGGTTATTTAATATGCACAACGTATAATATCTTTCCTTCCTTGTTTTATTGCTTTACATCATTCAGTTACATGTTACTAGAAGGCATCTATTGACTGGCTACCGACCAATTACTTAATAATTTTACTACTGTAACAGCCAGTTTATAAAAAATCATAAAAATGTAAAAGGAGAGTCGATTCTATTTTCTGTTCTATCTTTAGATTATCCCTCTTCCCAGCCCTTATCAAATACACCGTTCTTGTGCAATGGAACAGGCTGTCCCGAGGTATATTCCATTGGTCTCATCCAGAATATTGCATGCGTTGGACATACGCCTATACATGCGCCATCTGAGATACACCTTTCTGGGTAAAAGATGAATGCTTTACCTCTCTTCCATCCTTCTACTGGTTTCACTCTAAGCACATCCGGACCAAGAGCAGTGCAAATCTCTACACAGAGTGCACAGCCAATACATCTTTGCTCATCAACGTCTGGAATTATAGCAATTGGCATATACTATTCACTAAAGGTGCATATGTTCGAAACTATTTAAACCCTGCGCCAATCACAAAACACTGTTATAATAATAGACTAATGATAATATTTTCAGAATATAATGGATCAATCAAATCAAAGGATGGGACAGAAGATTAATGACAAAAAGAAATGAATGATCTGGATAATACTAGGAATCTTCTTTTTATTTCTTGGCGGTCATTCTAAGAACATCAACTTGACCGCTGTGAAGCCAATCTTTTAGCTCTTCATGGCTTGGCTTAGCGTCATGCTTGCCAGCTAAATGGAGATGTAAAAGGACATAGTTAACCTGGTTTAACAACGGCTTGTTTCCTTCATCACCCTTGCGGGTTTTATTCCTAAGATCTTCAGGAACAGTCTTCCACCAATCTTCGAATTTCCTAACCATAAGACGAAGTTATAATCGAACTTAATAAGCCTTTTGGGATATTACAAGAAAGGAATCTGCCTGTCCATTACTGATGGCGCTCATTGATTGATGCCTGTAATCGCTAGTTAAGTTTGCAGCATATAACTATATGTGTAATTGAATTGAATAACCTGATCGATATGTTCATACAGCATATAAAAGAGCAGAGTGTTTCTATGGTCATTCCCAATGTAGAGCGGGTACATACGATTGGCAGCAGGCCAGTAAATGTCTACGTATGTATATTATATCTTCAGATGGAAACAGATAGGATTAGGTTCATAGCGTTCTTAGTCGAATAGCAGTTAAGAGCATATTTCGGTCCCTGTCAAGTTAATGCACCTTTCCTCCTATTGCCAAGAATTTCAAAATGCTCAGTTTAGACTCTGATTTGGACAAATATGTTTTTGTATCCACATGGATTATAATAGTCAATCATCAAAACCTTCAGATCTATCATTAACATAATATTCTATAGCTCTTTCAATTATGGTTTTTTAAATGATGAATGGAGTATATTATGTTTTAGTTACTCCAAGCGAGCTGTAAACTTCTGGATACGATATAAATATGCATATTACATGTTATGATGAGATAAAGGTAGACACTAAGTAATTTTTAATTTTGGTTACATTTCTTTTTTCATTTTCTCCGAAAATATAATAATTCAGTATGAAAATTATTGGGAATAGATGCCATTTAAAGAGGAAGAATTAAAAAAAGCTTATCTGATATACCGGCAATTTAAAGATCATAACCCTTTGTCCTATCATGAGCGTTATATTTTTCCATTTTTTGCAGGATCATATTTTGCTTATCGTAAAATTGATGTCTTGAGGATAGTAGAAATTGCAAGATCAATCTCCAATAAACCTACTTATGTAGATGTCGGTTGCGGCTACGGGGATTTTTTAAAAAAGATAAGGGAATTTATTCCAGATGCAATTGGTATTGAAAAGGAAATATCTATATTCTACATTTTTCAAAAACCTAGACCTGAATACATTTATTCCACTGCAATAGAATGGTATGCAACAAAAACATTTGATGTCGCCTTTGTGGGGTGGATGGATCCTGGTGTAGATTTTCGTGAATTTGTCGCACGAACTGCAAAATGTATTATTACAACCTTTGACTCTGGGGGGCAGTGTGGTGTGAATGGCGCATGTGAATATGACGAATTTGGATTTAAGAGAATGGCGTGGTGGCGAACTCCATCTTGGATAGATGTTAATAACGAACTCATGAATAAATTTTATACGCCTGCGCTAAAAACTGACGAAAAAAAGAAACAAGAACTGTCAAAAATACGTACAGCGCATAACTTTTGGTATATCTATACAAGACCTGAAATATTGGATAAGGCTAATATTGCCTTAAAGTCATGGTTAGACAAAGAAGAAGAAGTGTTTGTTACAGAAAGGTTTGGTTTTGAGTCAGTACTAGATGAATGTGGATTTCGTTATATGGAGGAACTTTCAGCAATATTGTCTAAATATAGACGATTATGGGAAGTAATTTTCGATTAATTGAACGAGAAATCCGTGATTTGAACTTGTATGGTATCACATAGTATTGAAGATCTTTTAAAAGCAAGGATGTCTTTACAGCAGTTTAGAAGACACTCTGCTTCACCTTATCACGAACGTTATAGCTTCCCATTTTTACGAGGCACATATTTTGCTTATAGAAAAATTGATGTATTGCGTTTAGTCTCAATCGCGAAGGCAGTATCAAATAATCCTCGATATTTAGATGTCGGTTGCGGCTACGGGGATTTTTTAAAAAAGATAAGGGAATTTATTCCATGTGCAATTGGTATTGAAAAGGACGCCAGCATTTTTTATATCTTCAATATCCCTAAGCCAGATTTTATCAAAATTGCAGATGCACACTGGGGGATTGAACAAAAATGTGACATTATTTTTGTGGGGTGGATGGATCCTGGAGAAGATTTTAGAGATGCAGTTGCTGCTAAAACTAATGTGATTGTAACAACCTTGGATCAAGGCATCAGCATGGCGGCTGAATTCGATGCGCACGGGTTTGAAATGATTGCTTCTTGGAGAACGCCATCATGGGAGGATGTGAACACAGAGATTATGAATCGCTATTATACGAAAATGTCGAATAGTGTGCTCCAGACTTTGTATAAGATAAGAGGCGCACATAATCTTTGGTATGTTTATAGTAACAAACCTAAAATATCTGAAACCATAAAATCAGCACTTGTGCAACGGGTTGAAGAGGAAAAAAAACTATTAAATGAACGCTATGACTTTGAAGATGTATTAGATGAATGTGGTTTTAGATATCTAGAAAGATTAGAAAGTCTTGCTGATGAACAATGCCTATGGGATATCCAATTTATTCATTGATATTTAACGATTACAAATGCCACAAATTTATCATTAATGATATTTTCAGACTCAATGTTCAAGCTGAATGTGAAATGCTTAAAGCATCAACGAATAAACTAATCTCAGATAAAAATTGAAAGTATCGATTTTAGGTGCCGCAAAAGAAGTTGGACGTTCAGCCTTTCTTGTAAACGGTAACCAGACCAGTATTCTGATGGATTATGGAGTACTGTTAAAAAGAGAACCGATCTTTCCGATGCATGTCCAGCCAAAGGATATTGATGCAGTAATACTTACCCATGCACATTTGGACCATTCGGGATTTGCGCCATATTTATTTTTATCAGACTCGGTAGAAACAAATGTATTCAGTACTTTACCAACATTCGATCTATCTCAACTACTAATAGAAGACATGATAAAGATATCGGGATTCTACCTGCCATTTGAATATATTGACCTTTTAACAATGATGAAGCATTCGAAAAACTTGCAATACAGAGAGCCGCATATGATAAATGATTTCAAGGTAACCTTGCATGAGTCTGGACACATCATAGGTGGTGCAACGATTCTGGTTGAACATGAAGAAAAACGGCTGTTTTATACAGGAGATATCAATACAAGAGGTTCAAAGCTACTAAGACCGGCAGACTTAGATTTTGACGAAGTTGATCTTCTTATCATAGAGAGCACTTATTCCCAATCTGAACAAATGCCAAGAGAGCAATCAGAAAGAGAATTGCTTGAATTTGCTTATGAAGTCATCGAAAGAGGTGGAACCTTATTCATTCCAGCATTTTCCGTTGAAAGAGCTCAAGAAATAGCTTGCGTTCTAAAGACGTACAATTTTCCTCACAAGGTTGTAATGGATGGAATGGCCCTTAAGGCAAATGAAATAATGCTAAAACATCCTACTTTTCTCAAAAATGCTGAGATATTCAAAAAATCTATAGGAGAAGCCGAATGGATCAGTGGTTGGAACAGAAGGAAGCGAGTTGTAAAAGAACCATGCATAATTATCTCTCCAGCAGGAATGTTGGTTGGAGGTTCTGCAGTGTTTTATATGCAAGAAGTTGCAAAAAGTGACAAAAATGGTATTGCTCTAGTATCATTTCAGGGCGAAGGTACACCTGGAAGAGTATTACTCGAAAAGAGAGTCACTATATTAGACGGCAAAGTAAGAAAATGCTTAGCCGACGTTAAACGTTTTGAATTTTCAGGGCATAACAGTAGAAGTGAGCTATTCGAAATACTTGATCGTATAAAAGGTAACCCAAAGGTACTTACAGTCCACGGTGATGAATCATCATGTACGAAATTTGCAGAACAGATCAGAGAAAAGTATGGTTATGATGCAAAGGCTCCAGATGCTGGCGAAGTTACAGAAATTTGAAAATCGTTTATGGTTCATACATTAGCGTGATACAGGAATTCTTGCAAAAGTCCATAGAATCTACTGCTGAGAACTTTGATAAAGTTAGCTGGCTATATAGTAGTTTCTTTTTGCAAAGCAAGGTTTATAGTCTATGTATGTACCATAGAACGATAACGAAGATCTGAATTTGTAGTCATTTATGAAACTGATCTAAATTACTCTCAATCGCATGTCATATTTTGTATCCAGATTAAAAGATATTAAAATTTTCAAATAATAATGTTTGAATCCATATATCATATGACTATAAATTACCCATTTTGCTTGCCATACCATTGATCATTAAAAATACCGATCCATACAAGCTTAAAAAATGTGTATCCTGCAAAAAGAATATCGAGCTTACCGAAAAGTATTTTTTGTATCCGTTGTCTCTGCAACAAACCTGTATTCTATGTGCTGCAAAAGAAATACCAAAGACAATTGAACTTTTACAAAATGACTTAAAAAAGATTAAAGAAGAGTTAAAAATTCAATAAGATTTATGAGTCAGTCAAAGGGGTGCTCATATTAAACCATTTGCATAGTCCATCTCACTCATTCAATTGTCTTTTTAACAATCCAGAGATCAGTATAAACAGTGGCCAAGTGTTTCTGTGGGAAAAATTTGATAATTCTTGGTATGGTATATATGGTGATCATGTGCTCAAATTTTCCACTTCAGCACCAAACGATGACGGCACTAAAGATAATAGTATTGAATTCTTTTCTTTTCCTGACCTCGAAGGATGGGAAGAACGTATATTCAGACTTGACGATGACATTCAAAAAATTTTATCAGGCTTCTCAAATGACAGTTTAATATCCGAAGCAATAAAAAGATATCCTGGGCTACGGCTTATGAGGCAAGAGCCTCATCAATGTATGCTTTCGTTTGTATGTTCTAGCAATACAAACATACCTATGATTCGAAGGATGCTCAAGAACCTATGTAGGAAATACGGGAGTAAAATAGTAGTTGATGGAAAGGAGTTTTTCACATTCCCGAGAGTTGATTCTCTAAATAGAGCCTCTGTAAGTGAGTTGTTATCGTGCGGCGTTGGATATAGAGCAAAAGCAATCAAAGCAGCTGCCCATAGTATTGCACATGGAAATATTGATGCCAATGATCTAATGCGTGCAAACTATGATGATGCAAAGGAAGAATTATTGAAGATATATGGTATCGGAAACAAAATTGCTGATTGTATATTATTGTTCTCATTAGAAAAGCTTGAGGCTTTTCCAATAGACATTTGGATTGCCAAAGCCCTCTCCTTACATTACAGCTGGCTTCTATTTGGAAATGAAAAAGAAGGCAAAAAATGGAAGCAAATACATCAAAAAATGACTTCTACACAATATAAAACCTTTTCAGAAACTATTAGGAGCTATTTCGGAAAATATTCAGGTTATGCCCAGCAATATCTTTTTTATCACATGCGCCAGAGTGAATATAAGAGATGGTAACGGTAAGATGATTTTAGTATAATACTAATATTTCTGTTACCATGGAGCTAAAACATGAGTTGTCTTAAAGATAGCGGTTTATGATATCTTAAATGCCAATATATTGCATAAATAACATTCTGGGATCCTATTTCCATTGTGAATCAATAATGCATTGCTGCTAACAATACAAAAAGAGGTCTTTTTGTTGCATTAGGTATTGCGTGAACTAACCAATAGAATCTGATTGTTGTGGCTGTTATCTTATTATTTCTAAACTATAAAACATATATCAAACAAGCAGGGAATCCAATAATGGCGAAGCGAAATGCAATCAGGAGTTATAATCATGTCTACTTTCCCTAATCAAGAATCAATCTTAAACGTAGCTCATGACTTGATTGTCAAAAAGAAATTATGCGCTTGTATAAATTTGGTAAAGGTTAGATCTTTATATGTTTGGAAGAATAAACTCGAAGA
Organism: Nitrososphaeraceae archaeon; assembly: GCA_019246625.1. Taxonomy (GTDB): domain Archaea; phylum Thermoproteota; class Nitrososphaeria; order Nitrososphaerales; family Nitrososphaeraceae; genus Nitrososphaera_A. The sequence continues at coordinate 9,671 of JAFAQB010000011.1, read as the reverse complement.
TCAACAAGAGTTTATGGCCTTATTTAAAACAACAAAATTATCAGCAGACAAATTAAAATCAGAAATTAAGAAAATGCATCCTTATGAGGTACCCGAAATTATAGAAATAAAAATGGATGACGTTTACAAAACTTATATGTCATGGATATCAGAATCAACAACATAAAAGTAATAAAATAATAATAATAATATAATGTAAATATTATTCATCAATTACTTTGTAACTAATGGCATATCTAAGTAAGGCCACTATACCACCAAGAGATGAAACCCGCAAACCAATATCTGTGGAAGAATCGACTGCAAAAGTTTTTGCTCCATAACTTTCGACTGAATTTAATAGCTTTATAATGTCATTTTCGTCTATAGTCTTGAAGATTGCGTCAGAAAAGACTACATATTCTATAGCCTTCATTGATGCGGCATATGATACTTCCCGTATCCCAATAGAATATTTAATTTCTCCCCTATGAACAAGAGCCATTACCTTATCTAATATTGAAGATACTGTGGCAAGTTTGCTAAAACTCATTGATTCTTTAATGGCCGAAGAGCGAAGAAAGACAAAAATTCCATCCTCTCCAGCAACATCTACTCCATCGATTACTAACACTTTGTCTCTCTCAAATTGGTGCTTTCCTACAAGTAAATTGTAAAATCTACGCTTAGTCTCACCTGGACCAAAAATTATCATCCTTTTGTTACTATCTTGTTCCTCAGTAAACGTATTCCAAATACTCGCGATGGTCTTTATGACCTCTCCAAAAAAAATTTCTGTAGTCGGATTATTCTTTACTGACTGTTGGTAACGTTTGCCACTGTGTCCAGAGTATATGTTTGGGATTATTTTTAAATGTGTCCCAGAAACCTTTGCTACTGCCCCTTCTTGTGCGTCTATAGCCACCAAAACAAAGGTCGAATTATTTCCTGATTTTTTTAGTAAGCTTACCTCGATATCGTGCCATCTTCTATCCTTGTCAATTGTAATTGTGTCTCCTACTTGCACAGTTAGGGAGTGGTGAGTTCCTCTTGAAACTAGCTCATTGTTAGAATTTGTTATGCTGCCTGCTATGCGTAGACGGTCAACAACATCATCAAGACTTATGTTCTCGACCATTATCGAGACTCTCACTTTAATTCGTTCTCCTTTGTCAGGTCTCGTATATTCTTTTGTCTGTTTTATGACTCTAGTAGTATCTGCTATAATATAATCTCCCTTTTCTATTATCCTTCTTAAAATAAGAAGGTCGTCTGCGTCTTCAGGAATAACAAAATATGCTTTGCCTGAAGACCCCTTCACTTCCTTACTTATCATGGGATCGTTCTTCTTCTTTAACTCTTATTACACTATCTTTTCGTTAGCCAAAGATGAAGAGGAATGGCCTTCTTTAGTTTGTGCTGATGATTTTAGATATTCGTCAACCCATTCTTGAGTTAACACACCTGATTCAACTAGATTCACTAGTGCATTTGCTGAGGCGTCTCCTTGTACCTTGCCTGACTTCCTTCTGGTCTGTCTCCATTTAAGTCGTGTGTTGCCACTCTTTGAAGAATAAATTATTCCAAGAATTTCTTTGGCATTTACAAATGTCATTTCGCGTATTTTTTTTAATGTTACTTTATCCGCTGCTTCAATATAAATTGCTCCTGGACCTTCTTCGCGCTCAGGAAATACTTCGTAGTCTCGTAGATAGCTCTCAGGAATGAACGATCTGCAGGTACTAACTATAATAAACTTTCTAAAATTTTCGAGTGAAGCGGTAGTCTCTATGCGAACCAATGTATCTATAAAAACTATTTGGCCATTTATCAAGTTTATGACATTGTAAAAATGGCCATAACCAATTTTTCATTTTTTAAATCATGTAATTGTTGAATTGTTGTGGTGATATTAAATTTGATGTGTTTTAGAATAATCCATGAGGTCAAAGACTAGGCGTGTTAGATATTTACAAAAAGAATGAGACAACTTCTATATAGAGAAAAAATTCACTGAAGCAAATTAATTGGACAAACTCCTAACTCAAGATCCACTTCATTGTTACCTCAGTAGGGCTAGTTTTGTCATCGTTTGCCCATATAGAAGATAAAGGAGGTAACATAAAAACGAAGGTTAGTTTAAGTGATTTTAGCACAATTATTGAGATGCAAATAACATCGGCAAATAGATAATTTCTGTGTCTTTGAAGATCAAAAACCATTTCCCCATTGCTTTTCGATTTTGACGTTTCTTCATTCATTTCTCAAACACTTTTGTTACTAGTAAAAGATACAATAGTTTTACCGCTTTTATCTTACAATATTTATAAATTACCCGAAGAATAAGATTAATTAATCTTGGGAGTCTAGGGGATACCTTTTCTCTTTTATATCATGATTTCAAGCACATACGCATCTTCGGAGTTATAGGTAGTTGCATTTTGTGCTAGCAATAATCTCCACATGAACAAAATCGATGTAGGCTCAAAGTGCATTGTTACTATTTTGCATATACTGCTACTGGTATTGTTTTTCTTTTCTCTTTTCCTTGCTACTTGCATCTACCCATAGGTAATGAAAATAATCTTTTGCAAAGCCAGCAAGACTTATGTGATCAGCCCAAATTGCAATTGGTTCATAGCTCCCTTTTTCAATTCTTCCTTCACCTAGTAATATCATTACCTGTCTGCTGTCCCCAATTACTCCTCCTCCAAACATGTCATTTTTCACTTTAACATTCGCAACTCTGGACAAGGCACGTATGATATCTGGATTCGTTCCGTCCGAAGCAAGAACAGTTATCTTTACTCCTTTTTCCTGTAACATTCTCAACATTGGCTGTACTGGTTTTGCAATATCTTCGGCGACTTGAGGTAACGCTATCAATAGTTCTTTTTGGCAAGTTTGAATAATCTCGTTTACTTTGGCAGCAATGTTGTATACTCCTCTTACAACCCATATTTCTGGCCTTTCTTTAATGCCACTCTTTTCATATACTGGCATTAGTTCACTTATAATCAAACCTTCATTATCCTTAATTCCGTTTTCAATTCGCATTCGCATAGCCTCAAGCGCAGTTAATGGCGATTTTGGAAAGAATTTCTGAGGTCTTGAACTAGCAGATTCTAGCCAACCTTTGTCCTCCAAACTGTTTAATACTTCGTAAATTTTAGAGTAAGGGACACCAGATTTTTTGCTTATGTCGGAAGCTGTCATTGAACCTTTTTCTAAAAGCGATAGGTAAACTTTAATCTCATAACCTGTCAAGCCAAGGCTTTCCATTGCTTTCCTTGACTTGTCACTAATACTCATGGATTACGATAAAGTGAAATAGATGCTGTAATATAAGCTTGTTTTGCCCCCAAAGCGGATCAATTATAGCCTAAATGTGGCAAAAGTTCGATGAATTCTAGCAGACTATTCACCGTAGGATTGGTGACGGTACCTTTATATATAAAAATACAAGAGTTGTGAACAAAAGGCACTATACAGGTAGGTAATAGATATGGATTTAATACAAATTTCAAATCTGTCTAGCAAAAACACATCTGCTAGAAGAACAATTAGGTATACACAAAGCATTTGCCCCGATTGCAATATGATCCTGGATGCAGAGGTCTTTGAAAGAGAAGGCAGAGTATACATGACCAAGACATGTCCTAACCATGGTGAATGTGAGGAATTATATTATGGATCATATGACATGTACAAGAAATTCAGTACATACTGGATGGATGGAAAGGGTGCTCAGGCTCCAAATGTTATGATAGATAAATGCGCATGCCCCACAAATTGTGGTCTTTGTACGAATCACCTTTCACATTCTGGTCTTGCTAACATGATTATTACCAACAGGTGCGATCTGACGTGTTGGTATTGCTTTTTCTATGTTAAAAAAGGTCTAGAGGGTGCCTATCTATATGAGCCAAACCATGAGCAAATAAGAGCAATGATGAAGACTCTTAAGGCTCAAAAACCAATAGCGGGTAACTCTATTCAGATAACTGGAGGAGAGCCTATGCTTAGAGATGATATAACAGATATTGTCAAACTGATGAGAGAGGAAGGTGTGGATCATATTCAGCTAAATACTAATGGCATTAAACTTGCCCTATCTCCAGAAACCATGCGGCAAGTAAGGATGGCTGGTGTAAATAATCTCTATCTCTCATTTGATGGCGTTAGTCCCAGGACCAATCCAAAGAATCACTGGGAAGTGCCATATGCACTTGAATCTGCTAGAAAGTGTGGAATGACTGTTGTGTTTGTACCTACAGTAATCAAATCAATTAATGACCACGAATTAGGTGGAATTATCCGGTACGCCCAGAAGAATTTGGATGTTGTTCACGCAGTGAACTTCCAGCCGGTCTCATTGACTGGTAGGATGACAAAGAAAGAACGTGAAAAATATAGGATAACTATTCCTGATTGCATCAAACGAATTGAAGAGCAGACAAACGGTGAAATCGCTACCGATGCGTGGTTTCCTGTTCCATCGTGCATGCCACTTACTGATGTAATAGAAGCATTTAGCAAGAAACCAAAATATGAGCTGTCAATCCATTTTGCCTGCGGAGCTGGTACATATGTTTTCGAGGATACTCAAACAAAAAAACTAATTCCTCTGACGGCGTTTGTTGATCTTAAAGGTTTGCTGGAATACTTCGAAGAAAAAACTGATGAAATCAAATCAGGAGCAAACAGATATTGGACAATCCTAGAAGTTGTCCGAAAGTTGAACCAATTTGTTGACAGAACCAAACAGCCACATGGTCTGAACCTTGCCAAGATGTTCTCTAGTATATTGCTAAAGCGTAACTTTGATTCTGTAGGCTCATGGCATGTTAGATCGCTATTCCTGGGTATGATGCATTTCCAAGATAAATATAATGAAGATCTTGAACGGTTGCAACGATGTGATATTCATTACTTGACACCTGATCTCCGAATCATCCCCTTCTGCGCATTTAATGTTATTCCAGAGTGGTATAGGGATAGAATCCAAAAGAAGTTTAGCATTCCTGTAGAAGAGTGGGAAAAGATACACGGTCAAACTCTTGAAGCTGGTCTTTACAGGGGCTTGATGAGAAGAGGTAAACCAGAGGCTCAGCAGATGGGTTGCGCATTATCTGAAATGCACAAGTCAGCAAGTGAAGGATTTGTAGATGACCATAGAGGAGTTGACCTTCGCAACGGTATGGCCGGGGCTTAAGTGATTACACATTTCTTTTTCGCTATAATTTTTTGCATGTGGATTACTACTAGTTTAGCGAATTAAGAAACGATTTTCGTATACAATGTAAGTGAGATATATGTTATAATACATGTGCAATATGAATAAAACATTTATGAATTTTTACTAAAAAGTAAATATACAAACAGGTATTAGATTCATCTTGCAGCTACAGATGGATGCTGTATATATTACCGGTACTGCAGGCTCGGGTAAATCACTCCTTGCGTCTAGATTACTCCAATGGTATAAAGATACTAAATCATTTCCAATTATTCTCAACTTAGATCCGGGAGCTGTAAATTTGCCATATAAACCAGATGTAGATGTTCGGGATTATATTGACATGCAAACTCTGATGGAGAGATACGATCTAGGACCAAATGGCTCATTAGTGATGGCAAGCGATCTGATTGCAACAAGACTAGATGAGATTCAGAATGAAGTAGATAGTTTGAATCCAGATTATGTCATAGTAGATACTCCAGGACAGATCGAGTTATTTGCTTTCAGAGCAAGTGGTCCATATTTTATATCGAATTTTCATTCAGACAATAGGGTAACCTTGTTTATATTTGATGGTGTCTTAGTATCATCGCCTCTCAACTATGTGTCCATGTCTCTCTTGGCATCATCAATAAAACTTAGATTGAAATCTTCCCAAGTCAACGTCATTACTAAAAGTGATCTAATTAACGAGAAATTAAAATACATCTTAAGATGGTCTACTTCTAATGTTGCATTGGAATCTGCTCTAAGTGATGAAAAAGATGCTGAATCTTCTCTTTTGAGTAAGGATTTACTAAGGGCTATAAGTAAAGGTGGTTTTATACAGAGCCCAGTCGCTATTTCTAGTGTAACTATGAATGGCATGGTTAATCTAGTGGCAACATTGTCTAGAATCCTTAACCTAGGAGAGGAAACCAAAGATTGAAAATAAAAATGGCAAAGTCTTGTACTGCTGTTGCACCATCATCTACTGCTAATTTAGGTCCTGGTTACGATGTATTTGGCCTTGGCCTTAGCGCGTTAGAAGACACAGTACGGATAACTAAGGCGTCAGGAAGATCAAGGCGAATAACTATTAGATTGTCTGGAGAAAAAAGCATCTCAATACCATCTAACACAGAATCCAATTCTGCTGGCCTCGTAATTGAAAAAATGTCAGAAGATTTTGATCTACGTTATGATCTTGATGTCCGCATTGTAAAAAGAGTGCCAGCGGGATTTGGGATGGGTAGCAGTGCTGCATCAGCAGCAGCAGCAGCAGTCGCATTTGATAGGCTATTTAATCTTAAAGTCCGGAAATCAAAGCTGATTGAATATGCAGCTGAGGGTGAGATTGCCAGTGCAGGGACAAAACACTATGATAATGTCTCTGGAGCAATACTTGGAGGCTTTGTTATTGTTCGAACTATTCCAGAGCTTGAATTTATTAAAATAATTCCTCCTGAAGATCTGGTTCTTGTTATTGCAGTTCCGACAGTAAAAGTAGCATGCAGAAAGACAGAAGTTGCAAGAAGTGTATTACCCAAAGAGGTTCCGTTGAAGAATGTCATTCGTAACGTATCTAACGCCAGCACAATTGTTGCAGGATTTATTTTAAAAGACACAAAAATGATTGCAAGGGGTGTGGATGACGTAATTGTGGAGCCTGCAAGGAAGCATTTGATACCTGGCTTTGATGCTGTAAAAAGCAAAGCCTTGAAATCTGGAGCTCTTGCAGTAACAATCAGTGGAGCTGGACCATCAATGATTTCTTTTTTGAATAGTAGGAAGAATGGAAAGCTAGTCGCCCATTCAATGGCCGCAGGTTTCAAAGAATCAAAAATAAAAAGTAGAACCTTTGTGTGCCATCCAAGCAACGGAGCTAGGGTAGTATCTGTAACGTAGAAGTAAGATATATTGTGTTACTACTATTACTTTTATTTTTTGCTTTTGCTTAAGAAGGCAGACATCATTTTCTGTCTATCTTCGTGGGCAAAACACATTGCCCATCCATAAATTTCTAGTCTGAGTCCAGAATCAATATCTATGTCCATAGATTTATTGATTAACATTTTGCTGACTTTAACAGCTATAAAGCTATTCTTTGCAATTTGGTTCGCAAGAGCGATGCATTCTTCTATTAGTTTTTTGTTAAGACTTCTAGCTTCCTCATTAGCTTTTTCCTTTTTATTAGTTATCTCGTCAGATGTTTGTGGTTTTGACTGGTCTTCAGGTTCTAAATTAACTACCTTATTAACAAGTCCAATTTGTGCTGCCTCCTCTGCTGTAATCATTTTACCTGTAAAGATAAGTTCCTTTGCCTTTGCCGGCCCAACAATTCTAGCTAATCGTTGTGTGCCTCCCCATCCAGGTGGGATGCCTATTGTAACTTCAGGCTGGCCAATTTTGGCATTGCCAGAGGCTATTCGGATATCACAGGCCAAAGCCAGTTCACAACCACCACCTAATGCAAAACCATTCACTGCAGCAATGACTGGTTTTTCCAACCTCTCGATCTTGTTTAAAACCGCCTGAGCCGAAGACGCATATCTCTCAGCCTTTATTGGATCTATGTTAACCATATATGCTATGTCTGCGCCCGCACAAAAAGATCTTTCTCCGACACCCGTGATAATTATAGCTTTAGTCCCGTCATCGGCTCCAACAATATCAATAGTACGAGATAATTCAGCGATAACATCTGTGTTGACAGCATTCAGTGCTTCAGGTCTGTTTATCTTGATGATTGCAATATCACCTCGTGGTTCAAGCTGTACGTATTTCATAGTAGACATAGAGAAAATGCAACTATGTCTTGCAATTAAATCTTATCCATAGAAATCGCTATATCTAGTATGATCTTAACTTAAGAGACTTACCTCCTCATTATAATAATTAACAAAAAGATTAAACCAATTTATAACATGTCTTATTCTTTTGGATTTATTAATCTTGATACTTTTAGCACATGGAAAGTTGTCATCAAAACTAGTTTTATTTCTATAATAATTGTCATGGCGATACTAATCTAGGTACAGCCCCTTTAATATAATATTATATAATATTATATTTATATTATATTATAAGAAATTTGGGATGTATTTGTCTCCACTGCTAAATGACCATTCAAGTATTTGAGCATAATAACAAATAGTTTTGTCTGGGCATAAATTTGTGAGTAATAGGAATGTCGATGCAGTAGTTCTTAAAATTTAATTACCAATGAAAAGATCTAGATGGTGATTCCCTACGAATATCAAAAAGAAGGAGTTGATTATACAGGCTTCTTATACGATCATAAAATTAGTTTCGAAAACAATTAGATATTGGTATGATATTTTTCATTTAAATAAAAATCATGATGATCTTTAAATCTGTCATGTCAGTAAAAGTAGCAAACATACATACTTAATCAATTTAATATCGCAGCATAAATTAATTTCGAAAATTCCCTTCAATGAATATTTCGAACAATGCTCTTCTGTTGTTAGGAATCCTTTATTTTGCAATTCCGATTGGAGATATTTATGATCCTTCTTTTCAATTGCAATGAGATCTATGACATCGGTTATCTGGAATATCCAAATCTGTTCTATCTTCCTTATATTCAAATCCTTTCATTCCATGTATTACTAATTGCCTTTGCGATAGTTCTGCCTCCAAATTCTTCTATGTGGCTCGCACATCACATTGATGTGTTAGAATGCTTTTCATTATTTTCTATATTCTTTCTTGATACGATTTACAACTAATACATTTTTTACCAATACATTGTTAGGTTCTGATAACAAACTGGAGTTATTCTTGGGAATTACTTTTCTTAAGATTTTTGGATTTCTATGATCGATTATTGTAAGTATCTTTATCCATTTCTATCTTGTTCAACAAGATGATGGCTCATTGTTGCTAATTTCAGTGTTGTATTTTGATCCTACTTCTACACCCTCTTGCTGCAAACATTAACGCTGTTAATGCTGCCATGGTACCTGTCATAGTAGCGAACATGAACACTTCATCGGCCATGGTATCTCCCTGTTTGCTAGTTGTCAATATTAAACGTGTCGCTGACAAGAAATAATTGTCACTCTGAGTTATAGTATTTAATTTGAATAGGTTTTGGTTAGATAAATCGTTTATTTGAAACTGATGTGCTATCTAGCCTACTCGTGCAGCGGATTGACTTCTATGGCTATGTTCTATTCTCAATTTAATATTTCAAAAGTTCTGCCACAGATGCTGCAGAGATGTTCCTAGGATAATTAATTATACAATTTGAACCCACGGACATTACTTGTATATACTCGTGGATGTAATTATGCTTAGAGCCTATCCTAAAATTATCCTCCTGTATACAATAATACAGCAAGCTAAATACAGTAGTGAAAGATAGTTCTCTGATTTCTTTTCATATCTTACTAATAATTTCCTAAACCTGTTATGCCATGAATTTGTTCTTTCTACAACCCAT
>JAFAQB010000396.1 GCA_019246625.1 Nitrososphaeraceae archaeon | reverse complement strand
GTCCACATCACTGTATGATGGAATTCGCTCAGAAGCTTGTCTGGTACTGATTGACTGCAATTTTTCCACGTGCCTTTATCAAGTTGATAAAATTCTTTTCTCTTTACAGAAAACATTTTTGTTAGATTATCAAGACCGAATTTATCATAAACAGTCAACAATAACTGTGCCGCCTTTCTTTAATATGCAGTAAATTTCTAAAATTGTCTTCACATCCCCAGGCTCATCGCTTTTGTTAATATTGTAAGCCTCAGAAGAAACTCCGATATGCTCTATTGTAATCTGGGATACATACATCTCAGATCTAATAAAACTCTTGACAGCAGATCGTGATGACGATTTCCAGAATATCTTGCAGTATTTTCTATTAGCCCCAACGATTTGAACAATGAAGCAAAAACATTTTTGCACAAGTTGTAAAATTCTGAACACCCATGTATCCAAGGTCAAGGAAATTTTCGACTTGCCGCGGTGTTGTAGGATGTTTAAGCATATTGGCACAGCTGGACTGAAAATCAGGCTAGATACACATAATTCTTACAGAACGTGAAGTGAAGCAAAGCTAAAGTTAATAACTTATATGTATATATTATTAGTAGGATTACATTCAAAGATCTAAAGAAACAAGTTAATTTAGCAGAAACTACTCAACAACATCAGCAATGTGCAAAACTTTTTGACATATGAGTAATTGAGTACAAAATAATCTCTACACGATATAATAAAGACAGCTTTTATAATTATTTCCTGTTTGTTATGAGTATCATAAGTGAGTTAAGTGTTGACAATAAGAAAATCATTAGCCTTGTAAAAGGAGACATTACTGAAAGAAATGTTGATGCTATAGTAAACGCGGCAAACTCTTATTTAAAACATGGTGGAGGAGTTGCAGCTGCCATTGTAAGAAAAGGGGGCTACATAATACAACAAGAGAGTAGTAAGATAGGTTTTGTTCCAGTTGGGTCTGCAGTAATTACCACAGCAGGAAAGCTACCCTGTAGAGCAGTTATCCATGCTGTGGGACCAAGGATGGGTCAAGGAAATGAAGATAACAAATTAAGAAAAGCAGTTCAAAGTTGCCTGATACTTGCCACAGAAAAAGGGTTCAAGAGTATTTCAATGCCGGCCATAAGCTCTGGGATCTTTGGGTTTCCCAAAGATAGGTGTGCAAAGATACTTTTGGAGGAATCAAAAACTTTTCTGGAGAGCAATAAGAAAACTTCTATTCAACTGATAGAATTTTGTATATTTGATGATGAAACTCTAGGTTACTTCAAAAGCGAGTTTCATGATTCAATACAACTATGACGACGAGATCAAGACAACAGCAGAGGTAATAACTGTATCAGGTAGTATAGTATCTGATGGGTGTTGCTGCTTAACTGCAGGGACTGTAGAAAGTACAGATCAATAATAATGATAACAACAACAGATGGCGATGTCATTCATCCTGAATATGATAACGTTAACATAATCTATGCTGCTGCAAATGCATTTGATGCTAGCCAAACGGTTACGAATATTCTCATAGTGACCGTTCTAGAATACAACCTGAAAACCAAGGTTTATGGTCATTGTATTATCAAGCATACAAAGAATTTGATGTATGAATATAATGACGAAGCAAACGCGTAGTGCGTTTCTAAATAGAAAAAACCTCTTTTTCTTGCTGCAGAATGATGAAGATTGGATTCGATATTACCATAGACTTACTGAAATAAGTTCCCGTTCCTTAGTCTGCGTTAGGGCTGCTATCTTTAACATTTCAAAAGTATTTAAAGATACAACGATCCTTACAACATACTTTACCACTAGTCAATGGTTCAATTCCACCTAGGATCTTCTCTTTGTCTCCCTCACTTACCCAAAGAAGATTTCCATCCTTTTATACAATTGTTTTTGATTTCAAATTTTCCAATTGTTTTTGTTAGGTCTCCAAAACCAATATCTAATATTTTAGCTTCAATGTCTGGAGATAGATTTATCTCTTCAACATATCCATATATATACAATGATTATTGTAACCAACGGTAAAGCAAAAAACATTCCTATTCCTTTACTAATGAGAATAACGGCTATAGTATTCTTCTTATTGATGATCTCAATAACTACCTTATCTTATCAAATGGTTTTAGCACAAAGAAAACAGACATCCTCATCGGGTAATATAACAGCTCAGATTGAGCCGCAGGGAACATCATTACAACCTACAAATAACAAAAATACGACAACCGCTACCCATACGACGGGCACAAACTCGGGTAATATAACAGCTCAGATTGAGCCGCAGGGAACATCTTTGAGGGCATCAAATGTTACAACTGCATCGGGCAGCAGCCCTAGTTCAACTTCTGGTAATGTAACCGCGTCAGTAAAACCGCAAGGTACATCATTACAAAGTACAAATCGAAGTACTGTTGGAGGCGGATCCAATCATAGATAGATAGAAGAACATGTATCCAATAGATAGGTCCTGCTGCTAATCAAATATTCGGCTTCTGTTAATTTTCTAGACGCTGCCTCTCTAGTTGATTTTACAGTGTCAGGAAATGAAGGTATGTTCTCGCGTCATTATTACTGCTTCACTTATTTTTTCTTTTTGAGGTATATCTGCTTCAGGTCTGCCGTCCAAGCGTCTTTCTTGGTATATAGTTTTTTTGAACTTTTTTGTCTGCATTCTGAGAGTATGTATGAACACAACATAGGAAAGTAAACAGATGAATCACCATAAACTATCACATTTCCTTTATGTGAAGTCTTAATCTTGCCCCAGCTTTTGCCTTCCTGTAAAGTGGCTCCTGATAGACCTCCTGTATCAGGTCTAGCGTCGGTCAACTGGATTATATAGTCATGCCCTCCTTCTTTTATCTTTAATATCTGGTATAATGCTGGTCCAGTTTGCTGGAAAAAGTTCTTCGGAACACCTCCACCTAACTCTACCGCACCGGATGCTTCGCTTTTCCATAGTATTGCAGCTGATTCAGCTATATCTAAAATTACATTTGGAGCTACCACATTGTCTTTAAACAATAGTGGAAGCATATTAAGACCGATTGAAGAATCGCCTATAGCTGGCATGTAAACTGGAACACTATGCTTATAGGCTGATGCTAGAAACGATTTTTCAGGATGATTTGATGTTTCTTGTGCAGCTTTACCTAATATATGAGATATGTCTGCAGTAGATGAACCTTGAGGTAACGTCAGTTTGTGATGATTTGTTAGCTGATTTTGAACAATGACGTCTTGGGCTTGCAGAGTGCCCACTTCCTTTATGTAAGTATCGTATATTCTAACTATTTGTTTTGAATACAGGATATCATCGTCTACGTTAAATTGTCCCTGGCGTACGGGTAAATCATAAGCAAAATGTAAATCGTGGTATACATTAGCTCCAGTCGTAACAATCCAGTCGATAAATCCACTTTCTATCATAGTTGCGACAGCTTTACCCATCCCAATTGGAGTCATTGCCCCAGCAAGAGTTAAACATACAGTGGAATTCGTTTCAATCATAAATTTCATAATCTCGGCTGCCTCTGAAAGTCGGCGGGCATTATAACCTGTTATTGCAAAGAAGTCAATCAGCTGTGAAACTGTCATATTGGGTAAAACATTTGGAGGATCGATTTTTCTGCCGCTGAAGGAATGCCTATTGCCCATTCGGATAATAGAAATTGTCTTACTCTTTAAAATTCTATTGAACATAAATTAGAACAATGCGATTAGATGTATTTGCGTACGCAAGATATAATATAGTTGAGACTGCAGCATTTAGAACCCGTTTGTAAAGAAGAAGAAGAAGAAACGGCTTCTGGTTAAGCACTAGAAGAATTATATCCAATAGTTAAATCAGTTAAGTACAATCTAAGCTCGATAATGGAAGATCAAAAAAATGGAAGTGAACCTAGAAAACGGCCTCCGGAGGATTCTTATTCTGGATATTACTGGGGGAACGAGCCTTATGACTCATCTAATATTCCAGGTCGCAAAACCGATGAGGAATTGAAGAATAACATAGACCAGAATCTAAGAAATAATAATAATATCAGTTCAAATCAAATTGAAATATATGTCAATAATGCGGCTGTCATCTTGAGAGGCAGTGTAAAGACTTACGAAGAAAGGCGCTTGGCAGGTGAAGAGGCTTGGAATACATCTGGAGTTGTCAAAGTATTAAATGATCTCCAAGTGCTTGAGCCGGAAACTGCAGGTCCGACTAGATTATCAGAAGAATCATGAGCTTGTTGGATTGAAGTATTTAATTTCTTAAATTTGGAGGGCTTTCCCACCTTTATTGATTATAATATGTTATTATATGATGAATATGAAGGTGGCAATATATCATTTCCTTCCCATGGTTGATGCTCTATATTTTTTGTAATGAAAAAACCACAACAACAATCCTTATCCCTTTTTTGCAAAGTCGTCTATGAGATGATAACAAAACAGCTATTATTATTGTTGGTTTTGTTAACTTGCGGTTGAGTAGAAAAAAATATTCTCTATGCTGGCCTGCAAACAGCCATGGCATTACCAGAGGATCCTGCTGTATCACTTTAACTTTAGGCTCTTCGTACTGCATTTTGTAGCGAAATTCCTAGACTCTTTTATTATGAGGTTATCGTTACTACCATCACCACGGTGATATATCGTTTTAGGTTTCTGTTTAGGCTATATGCCTTCCAGATTGCTTCATCAAAGGTGATTGTTTTTGTCTTTGCAGACATATTATATCTTACCACCTCTAAAACCTCAAGGTACCATAATACTTCCAATCTACAACGTGGAGATCTTTACCTGTGATAATACAACAACTGCTATAGTAGTTCTTGCAGTATGAGACAAGCTTTCTAGAATGTTGTCATGAGTTATACCACTATAGATGACTGACTATAATGTAGTAGTTTCTATGAGATTACTACTTTAGTTATCAAGCATCAGAGCTTAAATAATTATAAACATCCTGATCTCTATAAAGCAATTGTTGTCTCTTTGTTAGTTTTTTATCTAGGAAGCACCAAACTGCATTGTTACAAGGTATGTCAAAAAAGTATTTCCTATAGAAAAAGCTGATGATTGATGATGATATATATATTTTATCAGCAGTCGTTAGTAAGATTAATCAGTGGTTGCGAAATGGATAATCGTTAACTTAACAGTTATGTAAATGCATAGTTAAGTTCATTCTGTAAATTATCTGTGATTGTTTTGACATGTGTTTGATTGTAATGTTTTGTCCAGTCACTCACCATTTTTCCAATTTCCTGTTCATTTTTGAAGGTGTTATTGTTAATTGCACTTCTCTGCAGCCACATCCATCTTATTTCTATAAGATTGAGTTCAGGAGATTTAGTTGGTAAGAAAACC
>JAFAQB010000389.1 GCA_019246625.1 Nitrososphaeraceae archaeon | reverse complement strand
TATCAGTTCCTGCATTTTCATTTATAATGGTAAATTCTCATAACGTACTAGCTCAAGTTAGCGGCAACAGTAGTAGTAGTAGTACCAACAACAAGAATAAAAAAGGTGCATATGTAGACCAAGTAAATTTTCTTCATTATATAGATGAAAATCTAGCTATTCAAGATCTAAAGGCTGGTAAGATTGATACATACTTATTCAATATCCCACCAGCAGTAGTTTCTGATATAAGGAACGATCCAAATCTTAATGTATATGAATCGATAGGGGATAAAGATGATCTTTTATTAAATCCTGCTCCTGCAAAAAGTCCTACTACCACTACTACAGGCGAGTTCAATCCTTTCTCAATAAGACAAGTAAGATTTGCCATGAATTATTTGATAGATAGAGACTTTATTGTTAACGATGTTTTGAAAGGATTCGGGACTCCAATGGTAGATCCATATGGAGTATACTCTCCTGAATATCTTAACATAATTGATACAGTACAATCATTTGGATTTAGACATAGTCCTGAAATAGCAGAAAAAATGATATCTGATGCTCTAATACATGCTGGTGCTGCAAAAGATGGTAGTAATGGTAAATGGATGTATAATGGCAAACCTATTACAATTAAAATCCTAATCCGAAGCGACATTCCTTATAGAAGTTCAATTGGAGAGGCTGTCGCATCAGATTTAGAAAAATTGGGATTCACTGTTATAAGAGATTATGGAGACTTGAATAAGGCAAACTCGATAGTCTATGGGTCAGACCCACAAGACTTCAAATGGAATATCTATGAAGAGAGTTATGTATCAGGAGGGTTTGCAAAGTACGATCCTGGTGTTGTGGCTGCAAGGTATGCTGCTTGGAATGCACAAATGCCTGGTAACCAAAATCCAGCGTTTTGGAATTACAAAAATTCAACATTAGATACAATTACACAAAAACTCCAGTTTGGAAACTTTACTTCTGAGAATGAACGCAATAACCTTTTGAGAGCTGCTGTAAAAGATGGAATCCAAGAGTCTGTAAGGGTTTTCATATCTACTGGTACCAACCCATATGTTGCAACAACAAACGTTAAAGGTATGATAAATGATTTTGGCGCAGGAATTACAAGCAGATTATCATTAATCAACAGCAGACTGCAAGATAATCGTACCAATCTCAACGTTGGTATGAAGCAAATCTATGAAGGGGCATGGAATAATATTGCAGGATTCAAGGACGCATATAGCACAGACATCATAAACAATATTCAAGACTCTGGATCTTGGAACCATCCATATACAGGTGAAGTAATATCAGTACGGGCACCATGGATTGATGTTCAAACAAATGGACCTCATGGTAGACTTAGCGTACCACATGACACTATTATTTGGGATCCATTACATCAACATTGGAAGAAGGAAGCTGGAAACAATGCTACTACTGCAATTAGCAAAGTTACATACAATCTTTTGTATGGAAAATGGCATAATGGTATAATGATGGATAAAAATGACATATTATATACTAATTACTTTCAACATGAGTGGGGAACAAATACAGGACCAGGAGATAAAACAGTAGATTCTGAATATACCAGCCAGACTGCTCCAAGCATTAAATTCGATAAAGGTGTTAGGTTCTTATCTGATAACAAGCTAGAATCGTATACTGATTTTTGGCACTTTGATAAAAATGAAATAGCAGGATTTGCAAGTTGGTGGCCTACAGAGCCATGGGAAATTACTGCTGCAGAAGAACGTTTGGTTACTGAAGGTAAGTTTGCATTTTCAAAAACTGACTCTACATCAAAAGGTGTGGAATGGCTTTCTTTGCTAGTTCCAGATCATGCAAATGCAGTAAAAGACGAACTTGTAAAGATGAAATCAGAAGGTTATGTACCTATAGCATTAAGAGATACTGTAAGTGTTGATGAAGCAAAAAAAAGATACGATGCCAGTATTAACTGGATAACACAACACAATAATGCCATTATAGGAAATGGTCCATTTTATTTAGATAGCTATAATCCATCAGCAGGAGTTATAACTATAAAGGCATTTCGTGATAGTTCATATCCATTTAGTATAGGATATTGGAACAAATATGAACATCCAAAGTTAGCTACAATAATACAAAATGTTGCAACAGATATTCCAAGGATAATTCATATAGGCCAGCCATCTAGTATGGTAATACATGTAAATGTAGATGGAAAGCCAAGCAATAACGCTACAGTACATTATTATCTTTCAAATACTAACGGAAAAGTTGTTGCTAGCGGAGTAGCAAAACCATCTTCTCCTCCTCTTAGCAGGGGTAGTAGTACTGGTAGTACAATTACTGGTAAATTCACAATTGCTCTTAGCAGTAGCGATACCAAGAAACTATCTCCTGGTCCTAACACTCTAGAATTGTTTGCAGTCAGCTTTGATGCCTATAAACCAGACATAATAACAAAAACCATTATAGCCTTGTACTAAATCAAGTCAAGCTAAAAATAATGAACCCTATTACCGGCATTTTCCTCCTACATTGTCTTCCTCTTGCTAAATGGTATTGCAATGAAGAGTCCAGAGTGCACATAGACACCAACCATTGGTTGTATGATACGTAAAAATGAATTCCTTCTTGGTTGATTACATCAAGCTTGGTTAAATAGATCATCAACATGATTACAACTTCTAAATCGCTTATCTATCTATCTAGATACCCTTCACACTTAGTGTCGCAATTGTAGGAAACTATACTGCGTGGAGTTAGCCCTCAGCATTTCTTTCAATCGTTTCTAGTTTATGCCCATAAATAATAAATGATGTTAATAGTACAGGAATATGTTGCACGAAACGACGTTTCAATCCGAGCGTCTCTTACTTAGAATCGGATCAATCACATTTCTTACTGGTCTTGCTATTTTTACCATATCTACCATGTTTCATGCTTCCAGAGAAGATCCAACCAACCACCTACGCGTATTTGCAGAATATGCCAATAGCCCACCATGGATAGCTGCTCATATAGGCCAGTTTGTAGGAGAAATTATAATTTTCGCTGGAGGATTTGTAGCTCTATTCCGATTGCTTGTACAGTCCGAATCTATGACAGTTTCTGTACTTGCTTGGATTGGATTTACTATAGCAATTATAGCAGCAAGTACACTATCTATTCTCCAAGCTGTAGACGGGATAGCACTTAAGCGTGCAGTAGATTCTTGGGCCATTGCACCTGCTGGAGAGAAAATGGCAGCATTTCGAGTTGCAGAAGGAATTAGATGGTCTGAGGTCGGGATTAACAGTATATATCGCATTCTGCAAGGAACAGTGGCAATAGTCATTGGTATTGCAATTACACTTAGTCCTGTAGTTGGAAGATGGATTGGTGCAATAGGGATATTTGTAGGAGCCGTTACGATTGCTGCTGGCATAGAGGTTGCTTATGTAGGCTTTGCGTCCTATAGCAATATTGGATTGGGTGCAAATTGGTATAGCAACATTTGGGTAGGTATTCTTGTCCTTAGCTGACGACCGCAACAGGGACAAAAAATTCCAGCACGGTACAAGTAAACCTCACAAGTTGAACAATATTTCAAGCCGATAAGATAACTTCCATGACCTGCCTGTATTTGTCTACATATATTTCTACAAACCATTGGAAGGGAACTATCTTAGAAAA
>JAFAQB010000352.1 GCA_019246625.1 Nitrososphaeraceae archaeon | reverse complement strand
TATCATATATAGTTATGAGGCTGCCTAATCTATCAGACAATATATTCAATATTATGATGATGATATTTGAAAATTGACTGTAATAGGAACAAAGCAGAAGCATTACCATCCAAGGAACCGACCAGAAAAATGGTGAAACTAGGAGTTCTGACAGTGTCCCTAGTATTATTTGTTATTCTAACGCTTTCTCTTTTATCCCGTTTTTCAATAGCAGTAAATGCTACTGCTACTGTGGATAACTCTATCAAGATGACAAAACAGGAATCCTTCAGAGATTCGAATGGTAGACTTAACATTATAGGAGTAGTAGATAACAATGGAAAGATACCAGTTCGAATTACCGTTGGCCTTAATACACTAGATAAAAATGATAAATCAGGTGTCACGACCACTACCACCATGACAGATCCAACTTATGGTAATATCATATACCCATTGACTGGCGCTCCATTTAAATTTGTTATATCTCCTAACCAATCAGTTAAGGGTGCAGCCTTTATCTCTAGTATAAGACAGGTTCCAGTACCATATTATAATGTGTTAAGATTGAATTACTCTAACATGCCAACTGGCAACGATAGAGCTCTTGTTGGAACAGCCAAGAATGTGGGACCATTTGATCTACACGATGTAAGTGTATACGCATCAGTTCATGACAAAAATGGAATACAAATTGATTCTGTTAAAAGTAATGTAATGTCTGTTATAAAACCTGGTCAAGAAGTTGCATTTACTGCTATTCCTGATTCTGCTATCTCACCGCATGTCTTTTACTTTAGCTGTGCAGGTGTTTCTCTTAATAATGCTCCAATGACGATTTTAGATATAGGCAAAGGTCATTCTATTTCCTATGATATAAACGGTGTGGTAAGTATAAGCGATTTTAAGTATAACACTGCTACCGACAGTATTATCTTTGGAGTAAAGCATTATAATCCTGATGGAGGTCCTATGAGTTTAAAGATAGTAAAGAACTCTGGCAATCCAGCTGCTGCTATGTCTGTTATGATGGATGGAAAGCTATACAAGGAAGCGCCATTAAAAACAATGGATTCAAAGACAGTTCATATAGATCTTTTCATTCCATCAGGCGAACATAACGTGCAGGTTAAAGGGATTAGAAATGGTGCAGCTTAATTATTATTATTATCATTGTGTTGTCATGGCGGCACTTATAGAAATAGAAAGGTATCAGTCTACGTTATCAGGATTCAAACCTGCTTTATTTAATGTAGAATGTAGACTAAAAATGACTGCCGACTCAGACATTCAAGTCAGTACCACCTCATGATTTTTATTGTTAAAACAGTCTGACTAAATGGCTTTACTAAACTAAAAAGGCTTTACAAAAGTCGTTATTGTGCTGTGGGTGTCTTTAAATTAGCAGGAGAAGTGACAAGCTTACAACATAACACAACACCATCCAAGATATCAACCAATAGTCAATCCAATCCCAGTCCTTGCTTGAAGGAACCTTTTTTATATTATTCTAACGAGCTACTACAATGTTTGACGATATCCTTGATTTTGTGATATCAAACACAGCTTGAAGAATTATGTGAAAGATTATCAAAATCAAAAGAACAAAAAATAAATTCTGAAAATGTTAAGGATGTTGCAGCTGAAACCGAACAAAAAGCTTCAAAAATGATGAGTACATACCTTGGCGATGATGCTGATACATCAGAAGCATTAGAATTTCTTTGTATCGCAGAAGGCGGCGAAGTTGCTCACTACGAAGTCTTAGACGCAATGGTAAAAGATGTCAAAGATACAGA
This sequence comes from Nitrososphaeraceae archaeon, assembly GCA_019246625.1. Lineage (GTDB taxonomy): Archaea > Thermoproteota > Nitrososphaeria > Nitrososphaerales > Nitrososphaeraceae > Nitrososphaera_A. The sequence continues at coordinate 445 of JAFAQB010000352.1, read as the reverse complement.
ATTTAAAAATAAAATAACTTCAATATTAAATGAGTCATGAAAAGACAATGATGGCTGACAAGTACAAGAGAAGAGTTAGCTGACGCAAGGCAAGAAAGAGACTATTATAAGAGACGGGTGGATGGTGATGGAGCCAACGACCTAGCAGATTCCTTCATACCTACTAAGCTTAATTTTTCACTAATAGCTCATAAATGAAGTGGAGAGCAAACTTAGGAAGAAGAACATTATTAAAACATATACATAAACTAATTGGTTGGTATTTTTACTAAAGACCTCATCAAAAAACCTAAGTGAAGACGGATAAACTAATTTCAAGGGCCACATATATAAGCGAAGCAGTATTCCTTACCATGATTAAACCAAATCTTGGGTCTACATAGCTGTAGAGAATAATATGCGCTTTATTACCTGCAAGAATAGTTGGGCTTGACTCAATTAAATG
>JAFAQB010000331.1 GCA_019246625.1 Nitrososphaeraceae archaeon | reverse complement strand
CTACAAAGTTATAGCTGGTTTATAAAACACGAGACGAATCCCATTTGTGGCATTCATGAATGGTATTTGTCCCGCTCTTTATAATCATCATTTGATATGTTGTAGCTATGGTTGAAAGCTCACCAACAAAGACAAAAACAAAGTTAAGAAAGACAACAAAAACAACAACAATTGCAGCAATGATAGTTATCGCTACTATAATTGCTGCTCCCATGATTACAAATAAACTCTCATTTGCTGCACCCACAACTGCTAATACTACTACCCCTGCCAAGGCTGGACTAACTCTGTTGAAATTGACAGCTCCTGGGTCTCAAGTAGTAATACCATTAGTTAAAGGATTGTATGATGGAAAAGACATTCTATTTATAACTACAGAAGCATCTGACAAATCAACAAAAGACCTGATTGGTAACTATTCTGGATTCCCTGTAAACTATGATCCCAAACTAACAAAATCACAAGATGTAGGAAATATATGGATTTTCAAGAATGGTGTTAAAGGTCCGGGATTCTTAGGATACCAGGCAAGTGTAGTTGATTCAATTCCTGGAGACCCAGGTTATACTCCATTGTGGAAGGTCAATATAGTGGAATGGAAGACTGGTAATGGTATAACTCCTACAATACTTGGTTCAGATGATGCAATTGCAGCAGCAGCCTCTAAAAATCAGATTACTATTACTCCTACGAATGTAGTTGTAAATGAACCTATACTTCAGTGGGCAGGAAACAAGGATAACACTATTCACGCAGGACACATATAATCACTGATACACATCACTGTTGCACAAATTGAGAATATGCTGGCTAATCGACAGCACTTCCAATATTTTTTATTTTTAATTCAGAAGAGGTGACAATGAATGGTACAAAACTCCATATCCAGCATAGATTTCTCATATATTGTATATTGTATCTAAGCCTCTGAATTTGAAGACTTTATCAATAACGAAATAGTTCGCAAAACAAGTCCAAAGCAGAAAATGTAATAAAAGGATCAAAGGTTGAATAGTATGACTTAAAAGTGACAGACGGATTTGTAGTCTGTTTTATTGTGGTCTACTACATTAGGGCCTTAAGAGATATGATATTACAACAGCAGAAGAACTCCCAACAAACCAAACGGAGCCATCCATCTGGGAACGTGGTGCAGCAGATGCCCGTACAATTCTGTATTACCTTTCAAAAGACAAAAACATTCTAGAAGTCATTCGCAATGGTCAGCCAAGGCCTCTACAACATACCAGATCAATCCACCACTAGACTAAATTCCGTAACCACACTATAATATATAGCAAAGGAGGTAAACAATATCCAACGAAGTAATATAGTATAGAAAACTCTTGGGGATAATCAGGGTAGAGATACACCTCTTATGGTTTGACAACATGTGCGTCTATCTGCAAGAAACCTTCGTTACAGACAGTTATGCAGCACTGCAACAACAATATCATCAGCTATTACTCATATTCCTTACAACTACATTCTGTACATTCTAAGAATTGTTTTCTTTTACTAAAATGATGCTGGCCTAGCCTATGTTTGGATTTTTTGTTAGCGCACATTATTCCATGACCCATAATTGTTCCTTTATTATGGTACGGTATATTACGGCATAATAATATTTTGCTTGACCGAAAACAAGGGCTCATTCTCCTTCCACCGCAGCTGCAACCATTGTCTTATCTACCATCTGGTTTAACAAGGCCTTCAGGAATGAGCTTGCTACCTCTCGTAACGCTTCAAGATATTCATTATTCTTATCGTCCTTGGTATTGCCAAAAATAATGGCATATTTATCAGGATTTACTCTTAATGCCTGAATAACTGCAATGATGACAGATGTTAATAGTGGTCCTCTTTCTGCTAACAGCCTATTTACGATTTCTTCAGCAATACCTCTTATCTCAAGATACTTTCTATTGCCATTTTTGAACCTGAAAACATACTGTTCTAGTCGGGATTTTTCATTGTAAAGGTCGTCTACCTTCTCAGTCAAGCTATCAAAATTTTGCTGAAGAGTATTCTCGGTGTCAGTTAGTTCTATTGTTTGTCTTTGTATAGCTTGGCAATCTCTTTATAATTCTTGCTTTCGGCGTTGAACACCCCAGACTTTGTTTTGAAGACTTTGATACTGACTTTGAAGTTCTGGAAGTTTTATGACACTAGTCTCAATAGCATTTGCAAACCATTCCACATTATCAACAGTTAAGCCCTTTCTCTTCAATACTTTATATGACTTCAAAAAGCTTGGAAGGCAATGCTCTATCTCTGGGTAGAGCTGGTATAATTTATCCATACGTTTTAGCTTCCAATATTCTCTAAAGAACTTGTTTACTTGTCCTTCCCTAAGACCTAATTCGATTGCCACTTGTACAGGCTTTTTTCCTTCACTAAAGAGTTTGTAAGCATGGGTAGCTTTTTCGTTTGAAGATTTTTTGTCCTCGTCTACTATTGCAATTCCATGACTTAGTCCGTGTTTTTTTAGAATAAAGCCAATATCCCTTAACGATAGTCTTTGTTCCTTTGCAATCTCTCGAGTAGTCTTGCCTTGGTTGTATAGCTCTAAAACTTTATTTTCTCTTTCAGTGTTGTTATTGTCACTTGACGATTGTAATGTTACTATAATAAAGAACTGTGTTTCTAAAGCTTTTTCCTGATACCCCTGATATCAGTCGTTGTTATCCTGATATCCACATTCTTTCCCTGATTTCATCTGTTACCATTGCATATTTTTGGAGGCTGTACAAAGAGACAAGGAGGTACCATAAAGGCTATGCCATAAAATAAATCTGAAAATGTGCTTTGCTAAATGGTATGGCAATGAAGAGTCCACATAGACAACAATGATAATGTCTCAGTATTACTGGAGATCCATCATCATCTCATTCGTCTACTAAATCCCCCTGAAAACTACTATTACAATGAATACCATATTAGAGATAGCAAGATCATTCTTGAAGATCTTGTTAAACCAGACGGTAGATAAGACAATGGTTGCAGCAATAAAAGAAAATGAGTCGGCACGAATCTTTAGTCAAGAGCGCGGAGATAATACACAAGCTATAACGAAGTCTTTGAACCAACTCTACATATTATTTTATATACCAGAGCTATTTTTGAATTACTGCACCGCTCCTATTTTTATTTGAATCTATCCCGTGTTGCTTGCGCTGCAGCTCTTGAACTTCTTTACTCGTCAGAAACGGAATTATTGCTTGGCCAAGTTCTCACTCTCATCTTTGCGCCTCTATATAATAACTTCACCGTTGACACAGATATCATTATCATGTTTTGAAAAGGCGAAAAACAAGAAGAAGGATATTATAGCTAGATTTATCCACTACAGTTATTTCTTTGCGTAATCCTTTAATCCTGTAAAGTCAATTGCGATAACAGGATCATTTCCAATAACCCATGCGTTATACCCAGGAGGTATTACCATAGCATCACCAGGACCGAACTCATCTTCTGTTCCATCGTCCATTACAACTTTCATTCGTCCAGAGACCATATATTGAGTATGTGGAGCTTGGCAGCTATTGGTTTTAGCTATTGGTTTGACACATTTTTCCCAGCTCCATCCTGGCTCTAGAGTACCTCGTCCAATAGTTGTATCACCAAGATTTGCAAGTTCAACCTTTCCTTTGTCAAATGATCGCGTCTCATCTGGAGAATCCAAACTTTTCTTCTGCATTTTTGCTATCCTTATCAAATATAGCAATTGTTACTTTATTTATAAGAATTTCTGCACAACTATCTAAGATTTAAACAAGCTCATGTTTATGATATGAATGCATTATGATAGAACATCAGCTACCACACTCAATTGGTTTTTTCTATCTTTCACAATAGTACTAACAGAAGCTTAGAGCATTTTTTATGTAGCATTGGATAATTTTAAACATCCCTTACAAGATACACTGGTAAGAAGACAGATGTAAATTGCATATATTGATAGAAAAAGAAAATTAATTCAAAGAATGAAAGT
>JAFAQB010000277.1 GCA_019246625.1 Nitrososphaeraceae archaeon | reverse complement strand
GAGAGATCTCATTTGGAGATCCTGGGATCTACGGTCGCATGCACCTACCCCAGGCTTATCGCAGCTTGCCACGTCCTTCATCACTTATCAAGCCGAGTCATCCACCAATCGGCGTCTTTGCACCAGTTTGTTTTCTTTGCTAGTTTTCACTCAATTACTTTCTAAAGCCCTAAAACTTTACGCGAACATAGGTAAAGCTATTGGTTTTTTCTATATTCTGTTTTGCCACATATAATACACATCTGTCGTTTATATGCTGACAAATAGACAATTAACAACAATCTACTTATCAGATATCGTGCTATACGTGTTGTCAGTGATTGATTAATTAATCCTATGCATGACAGTCATCGTAAACTCACGTTTACTTAGTCCTTCATTCCCGGTTATTGGCACTAGGAATTGCACTTTATCGTTCTAAGTTCGGTCATACCTGTTCATGTAAACAGGAATTATTCTTAGAACAAAATTAGGATATAAACCTTGGCATACTATAGTGAGATAATCCGGGCTCGTGATCCAATGGAATATAATACAACAAATTATAGATACATTTAACAGGTACCTGTCGTCAATATTAAGTTACCATATAACGGAAACGCGACCGTAATAGGTGTCATGAATACAAAAGATTCCCTGATATATTAAAAACTACATTAAAATCAATTTTCATTTGTATGCCTAACCCGTGTCACTTGTGTTCTGTGTAAAGCCAATAAAATGACACCATCACATTTAGTTCTAATAATTAGTGTCTATGCTCCTAATATTCCAGAAACAAGGTGGTTTATTTAGTAACAAATGAAACTTTTTGAAACGTTGCTGTGCTCATCTTCTAAACCGACTCTCTTCAGGTCATTGAATGTTACTCTATGTACAATAATAAGATCCTAACTTTAGCTTTCTTCTACTCATATAGTGTTACTTTTTCTTTTTGCTTAAATATCTAAAACAAGAGGCTGCTTTAAATATTAGGATGAAAAAGCGGTGCCTCCCATCAGTCTTTCTTAGATGCTTGCGTTGTCCATAGTAGTTTTCCATTAATCACCCACTTGGCGCTACCTAGATCCTTGCCGTCAGGACCCTTTGCTCTTGGGATATCAACTTCGAGATGATCAAAACCAACTGTAGTAGACATATTAATACCTGATAATTTGTCCAAAACTTGGCCTATTATTTGAGACCATTGACCTGCATTCTGATCTCCATTACTATTTTGACTCATATTACTCTATTACATAGGACAACTTTGAATTTATAGGATGCAAAACCTTCTAGGCATAATAACAATTCGTTTCATATGTATCTATATGAGGAGAAGGGACAATGATAATATGATTTAGTTAAATTTTTTATCCAACTGGGAAGTCTATTGCAGCTCTCAGTTGATAAACAATTTTCTTAGTTCAAGCATAATAAACAACAACATCCACTCTGACTTTATTGTCAAATAAACAGGCATCGAAGTTAAAATTCGCAATAGGACAGATCTATGTAAACTTGTAGTTCTAGTTCAGATCAAACTTAACGTTTTAAGTTTAGTTTGGTCATAACATGTGCACGTAAACATACTCCTCAGGAATTATTCTTAGAACAAAATTAAGATATAAACCTTGGTATACCAATGCACCTGGATAATCCGGCTCATAATCCACCTGTCCCCTTTATGTCTAGTCTAGTATGTCGATCAGATATCCGTTCATATACGGTAGTGCGTGAAATATTTTGCTCCTTAGCATATTCGTCTATACTCATCTCAGGATTGGCAGCAAAATCTTGAGCATTATTACTGTCTTTCTCATTCCAGTTGGGTCATCGGTATATGATATTCCCCCCATTATTATGAGGCACTTCCAAAGCCGGGGCCTGTATACAAACCACCATGGATTCTTTTACAGGCGACCTTTGACCTGCTATTTTTTGCTGGTTTGCTATGGCTTCGGCTTGTTTGTGCTGTAGCCAGACTTCGGCACATTATGAGACGTTAAGTCTTGCTAAGGCTGTAATTGTAGGTCTATAAATTAATTTTGATTCGTATACCTGTGATGCAATAATATCTTCATACAAAGGAAAAAGCTTTGATGGAATTCGATATGCTATGAGTGAATAATTTCTTTTCAGATGATTTTTCTATTGAAGCGTTATAGAACATATCGTCACTATTTATTACTTGTTGCACTTACATACCCAGGTAACAATTTCACTTACAGACATGGGTTACACTTCTGCTAGGAAGTGTATCTCCAATAAAAATAGAAAGAAGGTTCAATCTAATTCATGAACATGAATGGACTGGTAGCACTAACCGATATTTGTAA
>JAFAQB010000270.1 GCA_019246625.1 Nitrososphaeraceae archaeon | reverse complement strand
CGTACATATAGGATAAGACTCAGCGATCCTGAAATAGAGGTCAAAATCTTAAGACCTCAGGAAATTCCAACCTATGTACAGGAAGGATTCTATGATGTTGGAATCACCGGCAAAGACTGGATCAGAGAGGCTAATGCCGATGTCCGAACATTGCTTGACTTAGAATATGGAAGAGTAAAACAAGTAATAGCGATACCAGAGAATTTTGAAGCTAATAACCTGACAAGTTTGATCATAGATTTTGCAAAAAAAAACAAACCTCTTAGGTTATCTTCAGAATATCTCACTACTACTGCTTCTCATATCAAATCAAACCATGCTTACAAGAAGTACTTTGGAGATACTAATCCTATGATCATTACTCCTTGGTTAAGAGTTGGAGAAAACAAAAATGTGCAGATATATCTCTCCTTTGGAGCTACCGAGGCAAAACCACCAGAAGACGTTGATGCAATTTTTGATATTACCGAAACTGGTACAACTTTAGGACAAAATAACCTGAAAATAATTGATACAGTGATGGAATCTACTGCAGTTCTTATCGCAAATAAAAATGCTCTTAAAGATGCAAAAAAGAAAGAGAAAATTGCAGACATGGTTGCATTACTAAAGGGGGTAGTCGAAGGACGGAAAAAGCTTCATATTTTTGTCAATGTAGAGGAAAGAAACCTTGATAACTTGCTAAAAAACATGCCTGCATTGAAAAGACCAACCATTAGCCCATTAAGTGAGAAAGGGTGGTATGGAGTCAATACAGTTATTGACAAGAACGAATTTATTAAAATAGTTCCACTGATGAGGAAGATGGCTCAGGGTCTAGTTGTAATGGAGACAAGGCAGATTTTGCCACTAGATGATCTAAATATAGATGATGAGTACTCTTGATAAAGACAGTTATTATTATTGATTCCAGATCGGATGCTGCGAAATTACGCAATTCTATTAGCAATATGTCTGACGACTTATTTCAAAAAACGAAATTGATAATGGATGACGTAGCAAAATATGGTGATTCTGCTCTTTTTGATTATACGGAAAAATTTGACGGTGTACGATTAAATTCATTAAAAGTTACAGATGAAGAGATCAAGAAAGCCTACAATAACGTTACCACAGAGCAAGTTCACTCTATCAAAATAATGAAGGAGCGATTGATCATGGGTGAAAAGGTGCTTTTGAAGCGTCTTCGTGGAATTGTAATGTCGTCGCATGGAGTAAGAGTTCAACGTATTGTTAGACCAGTTTCCAGTGTTGGATGCTATATTCCTGGTGGAAAAGCACGGTACCCAAGCACTATGGTAATGTGTGCCATCCCCGCAAAAGTTGCTGGAGTAAAGAGAGTAGTAGCATTATCGCCCCCATTAAGAGATGGAACAGTTGATCCCCTAACTCTTGTTGCCGCAGATATTTGTGATGTCGATGAATTCTATAAGGTAGGTGGTGCTCATGGAATTATGGCATTGGCCTTTGGAACTCCTACCATTAGCAAAGTAAGCAAGATCGTAGGCCCAGGAGGAATATTTGTTACGATCGCCAAAATCCTTGCTTCTAGTAAGGTTTCAATAGATATGATCGCTGGTCCTACAGAACTACTGATATATGCAGATTCCAAAGCTGATCCAAAATTAGTTGCTTTTGATCTAATCTCGCAATCTGAACACAGTTACGATACGTTATGCGGCCTAGTTACAACAAGTAAGGAATTTGCAGTACAGGTGACAGATATGCTTCAATCTATTCTTGAAAGGAGTACCATTAAGCGTGCTGACATAGTAAAGAGAAGTTTAGAAGAAAATGGGTTCATAGCGGTATGTAAAAATGAATCTGCTGCAATAGAATTTATAAATGAACTAGCCCCGGAACACCTAGAAATAATTGCAACTAATGCAAGAACCGTTTCAAAGAATATAATATCTGCAGGCTTGGTGCTAATTGGAAAATATACTCCATCTTCAGCCAGTGATTATTGCTTGGGTTCTAACCATGTTTTGCCAACATCAGGGTTTAGTAAATCAAGGGCTTCGCTTTCAGTACTTGATTTTGTAAAGATTGTAAATACTATTCAAGCAACTAAACTAGGTTTGAAGAAAGTGGAACCAGTAGTTAAACAAATTTCAATGGCTGAAGGATTGACTAATCACTATGAAGCAATAAGGGAAAGATTCAAAAAATGAAAAATTGGGTGTATGCAAAATTAGATAAAATTTCTAAATTTGATATGTATAACATATCCGAAAAAAATAAAGACTCACTCAAATTAGATGCAAATGAAAACTATGTGCTAAAGAAAAAATTCATTTTAGAAATTGCTTTACAGGCAGCAAAAGACACTGATCTGAGGGAATATCCATTAGATCAATTCAAAGAACTTTATAGGCAGCTTGCAAAATATACAGGTATTAGTAAAAAGTATATTGCAGTAGGAAATGGGTCAGATCAAATAATTGAATTAATTCTGTCAATTATTAACAAGGGACAGCGAGTCACTATTTTTACTCCAACATTTTCTTATTTTATAAACCGTTGCAAATTTCATGATTTGACAGTGGATAGAGTGCCACTCAGCAGAGAAAATAATGCTCTGGACAAAGGGGAATTTCTAAAGAGCGCTAAACGATCTGACATTGTATACATTTGTTCTCCAAACAATCCAACAGGCAATCAATTTGATAAGCAGCCAATATTAGAAATTATAGATTCGCTCAAAGACAAGCTAGTTTTACTTGACGAGGCTTATGTCGAGTTTGCAGATTATTCCTTAATACAAGTTGCTATCAAATATGATAATGTCATTGTGTTGCGTACTCTTTCTAAAGCATTTGGATTGGCTGGAGCGAGAGTAGGCTATTTTATAGCAAATGAGAGGTTCGCACAAATATTCAGATCAAAGATTCAGTCTCCTTATCCTCTGAATAGCCTATCATTAACAATAGCAAGCATAGCATTATCACAATTCAATTATGTCAACAAGACAGTCAAAATGATTAAGGACGAAAGAAAAAGAGTATTTGACCAGATTAGTAGAATCGAAGGTATCAAGGCTTTTGAGTCTAATGCTAACTTCATTTTCTTTGAATCTCATAATAAATATAATGCAATTCTAAAATCATTGAAAAAAGAAAGGTTAGCCGTTAAGACATTTGGCAACGTTGAGGGCCGCATGGGCTGCATTAGAGTCACAATTGGTACTAAAAATATGAATGACAGATTCCTTGAATCTATAGAACGAGCAGTATGTAAACAGAATGTATAAATCTATAGGCAAAAGAGTTTTCATAAATAGAAAGCTCAAGTCATTTAATATGGATTGTGCTCTTTTTGATATCGATGGCGTCATTGTAGATGTACGAAAGTCATACGATCTGGCTATTAAAAAAACCGTAGATTTTATTGTTAAATATATTACAGGAACATCTATCTTTGATGGCTTAGTAACGGAAGAAATGATTCTAAAATTTAGACGTACAGGAGGTTTTAATAATGACGTCGATACAAGTTATGCCATAATCATTTCAGCATTGGCTGATTATTACCACGGAAATGTAAATCAACTAAGAAAATTTATTCATAATGTAGCTACTAAAGCCAATGCGAGCGGTATTATTTCAGTTGAAAGGTTCTTATCCTCCTCGCCTTCTCTTGAGAAACCTAAGGAACTTCTGGCTTACCCTGGTCCTGTTGGGCAGAGCATTGTGGCAACCGTTTTCGACGAACTATTCTATGGACCAGAATTATTCAAGAAAAAGCACAGACTTGAACCAAAATATTATTTTGGAAAACCGCTGATTGAAAATGACAAGCTTGTGGCCACCAGAACTGCGATAATTGCACTCTCAGAGATATTCAATGGTAATATTGCCATAGTTTCAGGTAGAAGTAAACTGGCGGCAGAGCACTCCTTAAAACCCATATTTGATATTTTCAATCAACATGTCTCTATATATCTTGAAGATGAAAATCGAAAATATTCTAAACCCAACCCGTATGCAATAAAAAAAGCTATGAGTGATATGAATGCCAAAACTGCGATTTACGTTGGAGATTCAGCAGAAGATATATTGATGTCAAGAAGAATTGAAGAGGAAACTGGGGTTAAAATCACTTTTTTCGGCATCTATGGATGCAGTAATAAACCTGCTGATACCATCAAACTATTCAAAGAGAATGGCGCGGATGCAATAATCGAAACCGTCAATCAGCTACCAAACATATTAAATAAAGCATCGATAAAATTGTGATTATCTTGGCCTCATCTTATCCTCTACGAAGAACTGCAAAGATGGAAAGAATCACCAAAGAGACATCAGTTGCAGTAGAGGTAAATATTGATGGCTCTGGTAAAACAGCAGTCAAAACAAATATTCCATTCATAGATCATCTTATTACTGCTATTGGTAAGCATAGTATGATTGATATTATCCTAAGTGGCAAATCCAACGACGGTATTTCGCATCACCTCATAGAAGATGTGTCAATTATTCTTTCACAAACTATAGACAAAGCACTGTGTGACAGATCGCAAATCACTCGATTTGGATATGCAATAGTTCCAATGGATGAATCACTAGCATATGTATCAATAGATCTTGTAAAACGCCAATTCTGCAATATACAATTAAAATTAACTAGAGAAGTTATTGAAGGAATTCCAAGAGAAGACCTTGAACACTTTGTATGCTCACTTATACAGAATTTGAACGCTTGTACACATATAGTTATTGAATATGGAAATAACGATCATCATAAAATTGAGTCTGCAATGAAGGCATTTGCAATATCTCTTAGGATGGCCTCGAGTATTGACGAGAAAAGGAAAGGAGTACCTAGCACAAAAGGAACAATGTAATGACCAAGATAGCAATATTCGACTATGGGGCAGGAAATCTCTTCAGTTTAAAGGCAGCTTTAGAAAGAAATGGGGCCCAACACGTTTTTATAATTCATGACATGAAGAATCTCGACAAATTTGATGGATTAATCCTTCCAGGCGTGGGCAATTTTGATCCTGCTATGAAATCTGTTGAACCCAATAAAGAATTGTTGATAGATTCTATCGAAGATTCTATGCCGATGCTAGGTATTTGCCTAGGCATGGAGATGTTATTTGACAAAAGCGAAGAAGGAATGTTGGAGGGCCTTAAAATTCTTGATGGAGATGTATTAATGCTGCCCGAGAAAAAGGTCAAGATACCACATATTGGCTGGAATAATCTTGAAATATCTAAGAAAGAAACTAAACTTTTGGAAGGCATCAGAAATAGTTCGTGGGTATATTTTGTACATTCTTATTATGTATCTCCAAAAATTAAAAGCATAGTGGCTGCAAAATCAGAATATGATATTGTTATTCCAGCAGTAATTGAGAAAGATAATATCTTTGGCACCCAATTTCATCCTGAAAAATCAGGTAATATAGGTGCAACCATAATCAGAAATTTTCTAGGAGTATGTGCCAAGAGAAAATGAGAATAATACCCGCAATAGACATTATGGATGGAAACGTTGTCAGACTTCGTAAAGGCAATCCTGACGATAAGGTGACATATAGTAATAATCCAAGTGAAATTGCAAAAAAATGGGAAATATCAGGAGCCGATATATTACATGTTGTTGACCTTGACGCAGCATTGTCTACCAATAAGAACAACATTGAAATTATTTCAAAGCTAATTGAGGCAGTCAATATCCCTGTTCAAGTAGCTGGTGGCATTAGATCGATTGAAGCGATAAATGAGATGTTTAGTAAAAATGCAGCTAAAGTTGTACTGGGAACCATGGCTTACAAAGAACCAGACTCAATAAGACATATTGCTAAGAAAAAAGGTGAGAAAATCATAGTCTCAATTGATCAGAATGATGGTAAGATTATGATAAGTGGATGGAGAGAGATTGCCGGTCCAAGAATAGATGAAGCGATAAATCTATTTATGTCAATGGGCATTAGAGAATTTTTGGTAACAAGTGTAGATAGAGATGGAATGTTAACTGGACCAGATATCTTGACTTTGTCTTATGCAAGTAGCTTCCCTGGGGCAAGAATAATAGCAAGTGGTGGGATTTCTAGCATTGAAGATATAATCAGAGTTAGGAGTATTGGGTGCTCTTCTGTCATTCTTGGAAAGTCCCTTTATGATGGCAATCTAAGTATTGAGAAAGTAAAGGCGTTGGTATAGATAGATGCCACTAGCAAAGAGGATCATTCCATGTTTAGATGTTGACGATGGCCGAGTAGTTAAGGGTGTGCATTTTGCAAAGGTAAAAGATGCAGGGGATCCTGTAGAATTTGCTGAGAAATATAGTCAACAGGGTGCTGATGAACTTATTTTTCTTGACATCACTGCGTCTCAGCAAGGAAGAGAAACCATGAAGAACGTTGTTCGAAATGTTGCCAATGTTATCGATATTCCATTTACTGTGGGCGGTGGAATCAAAACGCTAGAAGATGCAAGGGATATTCTGCTTAGTGGTGCGGACAAAGTATCAATAAATACAGCGGCTGTAAAAGATCCTCTGTTAATTATCAAATTAACATCGATTTTTGGCAGGCAATGCATAGTAGTTGCAATAGACGCAAAAAGAAATTATAATAATAATGGTGGTGGAAAAAATTTCTTTAAAAATGATAATGAAAAAAAGAAGTATTGGTTTGAAGTTCGAATTTACGGTGGTAAGGAAGGAACAGGGATTGATGCAATAGAGTGGGCTAAAAGAGTAAAATCTCTTGGAGCAGGAGAAATTCTCCTTACTAGCATTGACGCTGATGGAACAGAAAACGGATACGATATTACATTGAATAAAGCTATCTGCCTAACATCGCGTGTCCCCATTATTGCATCAGGAGGCTGTGGACGCCCTGAACATATGCTAGATGTTTTTAAAAATACAGAGGTAGATGCTGCATTAGCAGCATCTATTTTCCATTATGAGAAATCAAGTATTGACAAAGTCAAAGAATATCTAAAGAAGAATGGTATAAAGATCAGGATATAGTTTTATAAATAAATATTGGGAACATGTACTATTTTCTGTAATGAATGCCGACTCATATTTTATGTAATGATTATCAACCGTCATTTGGGTTCAGCTTTTCTGATACCTGTTCTAAAATATTTATCAGAAGATCCTGATTGAAGATAATTATTATTATAACGATGCTTGTGATTTTGTTATGATGGTTTTGTAAACCCTATATGAGTTTTAATGTGGTATAATCATTGTAATGCCTGTTAAAACAATAGTAGGTGCAATGTCAGAAGCAACTTAAGGTGTATAGTAAGAACTAATAGTTAACTTTAAACTCCTGAAATTCACCAGTATAATTTTCATATTTTATATCAACGTCATCAACAGTGGCTTTTGCTGGGCCTACTTGACACCATTCAATGACTTCACCAACATCAGTTTCATTCCCCTCTAAAATTACTTCTACCCGTCCATCCTTTAGGTTACGTACGCAACCTGTTACTCCGTGTCTAGAAGAGACTATGCGTGTATTCTGTCTAAAATAGACACCTTGCACTTTTCCAGTGATGAATAGATGCGCTCTGATTTTCTTGTCATCATCATCATTTGTTCTATTTTTATATGGAGATGATGTAGTAGGATGAGGCATGTGTTTATAGCCAACTCCCCTTTTAATTTAAATACATAACTCTAATTGAATATAAATATAGAAGCCCTTAGGCGATGTCTCCACCTTCTTCTATAAATAGTTGCTCATATGATGTTCCTTTTCTAACCAATTTAAAGTCCCCATTACTAGTCTTCATAACAACAGGTGGTTTAGTTTGACAGTGGAATGGCATATTAAAGACAACAGAGTATGCTCCTACATTATAGAAGGTTACATACCTTCCCACATGTGAGTCATTAAGGCTTGATATCTTAGACAGTGGAAATAAATCATATGTATCGCATAGCCGACCTGCCAAATGTATATTCTTAGGAGCTATTAGATGTTGTGTTGTTGTTGTTGTTGTTACCCTCTTCTTATTATCAGCTATTGGGACTATTTCCTGTGGATATTCTTGCTTCAATAATGCTGCATCTAACAATAAATGATAACCCCCATCAACTATGACAATTTTGTGTTCATTGTATTCCTTTGTATTTACTATTCTGCAAACTAGAATAGATGATTCGGCTACAAGAAAACGTCCACTCTCAATTATCAATTCAAATTTGCCATGAGTCTCTGCAAGTTGGTTCAATCTACCTATGTGATTTTCAGCCATTTGTGCAGGAGTTGGCACAGGCTCATTGTAGAATACAGGAGTTCCACCTCCAATGTCAAACGTATTGACTTGAAAGTTTGGATATTCTTTTTTCATCTTTGTTATAAATGCATCTATTTTGTCGACCGCATGTGTATAGCATGAAAATTCTGTAATCTGCGATCCCAAATGGAAGTGGAAACCTTCGAATTTGAGTAACTCATTGCCCATTAAATGCTTGACCATTTTAGTTGCGCTATCAATTGTCCCCCCGTTGAATGGTACCCCAAATTTACCATTTCTATATGATGCACGAACCTCAGCCTTAACCCCTACTTCCGGATTCACTCGAATCAATGTTTGTGGTTTAACACCCAATTTGCTAGCTGCTTTTGCCAGACTTGTCATTCCGTTAAATGAACTAACAACAACTCTCCTTACACCGCTTTGTAATACTTCAATATATTCTTCTGGTTCCTCAGTAACACTTGTATAAATGATGTTTTCAGGATCTCCTTTGCATTGTTTTACAAAGTTAAGTTCACCAATAGATGTCAAATCGAAGGATATTCCATCCTTTATGAAAGCACGTAAAATTGCTGGGCTAAAGTTTGCCTTTATAGAGTATGCGATCTTTACAGGCCCTGTGAACCTGGCATAAGAACTATGAAGTTCTCTAACCTTTGAGTGCAGTGTATGCTCGTCAACCAAATAAAGAGGTGTGCCATATTCTGCGACCAATTTACTGATGTCGTTTGGTTTCACAAAGCGATTTAACCCTGGTGTTGTTAGATTGAGGTTTTCCACCAGTTGAACCTGAGAATTCTCCACCAATTTCTTTTTGTTGTTTTATGTGTAAAACATATAACTTAAAAACATTGCCCTAAAATACTATAGAGCAGTAAAAATTTCTTGGCAAATTTATTTCCTTTTACATGCTTGAGTTCATTGAAGAATGTTATCGTCATATACATATATTATTGGCAGTGTAAAGAAAATTGTTTTAATGATAATTTGATAATTTGAATGACACATTATTATTATTATTCCGGTCACATGTTCTTCCATTGGACAATAAATTAAATAGTTGCAAATATAAATTAAACAGATATTATTTTCAAGTAATATTATATCGTACAAAATATTATTAGAATGTCCAGAATTTACACGCAAACAGATCTGCAGCCGAAATATTGACGTCACTTATAAACAGAAATATGCACCAGAATAACTAGCCAAGGCTTGATTTAAGACTTGTACGTAACCTGGACTTCCATCCATCCATCTATCTATCTATGCATCAAGTAAAAGCATTTGAATCTATTTTCTTGCTATTGTGGAATTAAGAAAATAGAATCTTCAACTTTGAGTATATCAAAATACAAAATGAAAGTCTTGATGGCAAAGTACATCTGATAGCAGAAGTATGAGATGAAGAAGATGGTATTTTGCGTCCTGGATCAAATTGGGATTTGTCATCACAATGAATTGAACTAACAATAATATATAATCCCGCTGGGCTCTAAGTATTATAAGTATACCATCACTAAAATGCAATCGTTTTGATAGTACAGGAACTTATCCTACTATCCTTATCGTATATCATCATCATCATATCACCATCACCACCACACACACATCAACCACACACATGACACTATTGAATAATCTATTATCAAAATAGTAGATATGACTATTATTGTTGGTTGCTGTCTCTCTTTCCTGACTATTGATTTTACAGAAGCTGTTACAGTTGGCATCATTACACTTGAAAACATCTACTTTGAGATAATCTGAATCTATATACCAGTTATTGCAACCTAACTTATTGCTTATAAGCAACAAAGCATAGTAGTATTAGCAATTTATCAAAATAATCTTTATCTACAGACAAGAATCGAAGAAACGTATTTTCAAAGTGTCGGAAGCTATACTTGGAGAGTTGTTGCAAGTTAATACTAGAGGAAACATCTTATGAGAGTTGTCTGGTGCTTTTCTTATTATGTGGCGTAGTCCTTAGCTGAACTCCACAACACGGGCAAAACGTTCCATTATGATGCAGGTAAATTTCACATCTTCTACAGTATTTCTTACCGACGAGATAATTGCTTCTGCCTACACGTATTTTTGAATATATTCTCTCACAGATATTTCTACAAACCATGGGGATAAGCGTTATAATATATGTATTTCTTTATAATAGCTGAAACACTAAACAGAGAGGGAGAGGACAGTCTTTGATACGATTGCAGTCTTGGTATAAATAAGCAACATCTTTCTACATTAACTTCAATTTATTTATTATATTATGTTAGAAATGGATAGGAGGAGGAGGATGGTATCATTATTGTCTGATATTCGAATGTCTAAAATTTAGATATAACATAAGAAGAAGGTGAATTTTTGTTAATTCTGTCAATACGCATACGCACCATCTTCTGGTCTACATTGATTGCAGAGTTTCTCTTGTTTACCATTTTCTGATTTTACTACCATGACTTCTACATTAGTCATTCCGCATCTGTCGCATTTGTCTATCATATCAGTTATACTATACACATCTGTCTCTATCTAAATCATTCGTAAATAGTGTGTTACATGAGCTTCATCAATACATCTGCTAGCATAGCAAAACCTTCATACATTAATTAACTGTTGCACTTACATACCCAGGTAACAATTTCACTTACAGACATGGGTTACACTTCTGCTAGGAAGTGTATCTCCAATAAAAATAGAAAGAAGGTTCAATCTAATTCATGAACATGAATGGACTGGTAGCACTAACCGATATTTGTAA
>JAFAQB010000166.1 GCA_019246625.1 Nitrososphaeraceae archaeon | reverse complement strand
ACTGATGATAGCATTGGCAAACAGGTGCTGTCCTTGTTATTGTTGTCGATGATGATGTAAATATGCTTAACAACTATGTCATTATCACATATACCTTACATTTTAACAAATGTCAACTTTTTTACATAAGTAAAGTAGTCACAATTGATACTATTCCTATGACAAGAAGATTGAACATAGTATAATGATAAACAATAATAATACTTTAAGACGATCTAATTTGTTATTTAAATTTTAAATTTAATGTATTACAAATGTATTCAAGAATATCATCTAATCATTATACAATTGAAATTCGATTTGTTGCTATATATGCCGTCATGTTTAATTTAAATTGAAAAATGGCTTAAAAAATGAACTTTTTCCAACTATATATATCACTAATACTAATCAGTAAAAGATGCTTGGAGATAGGGACGTTAGGAGGATGATTGAAAAGACCCTTGATAAGGTTCATGAGGACATTCGCCTAAATATAGACAAAGACAATCCAGACAAAATCCATGCTTTTGAGGCTTCACGCTGTACTCGGTTGTCGTATTACGAACGTAAAGATTCTATTCCTTCAGATAATGTTACAAAGATGTCTACTCTCGTCCAGGATAGTATTAGACATTCATTTAATAATGTGAATGGGGAATATAAAATTGACAATTTAACGCTTGAAGCCACGGCAGATATGATAGTCAATAATGAATTTATTTTGGGTATTGAAGTTGTAACAAATCTTCCAGAAATTCCCCATCCACGAGATCTACTATATCTTAATGCTTGCCTGTTTGCCTTTAACAAAAATGAAGGCATTTTGATATATATCACGAGCAAAGGAGAAACTACAGAATTTTCCGTCACTAAAAGCAATAGAATGTTCGAAGAGATTATACGTCGAGCACGAATATTGAGCACGTTATTGAAGGAAGCTAAAGTTCCAATAGTAGAACCATGCGAGCTATGTTTAAAATGCAAGTATTATGGACGATGTTATTCTAGGGAAAAGAAGACATCCAGCTTTTCGCTAGAAAGTATATGGGGCTTTGAAAAAAAAAGATCTACTTAGCCTCTATTATTAGTGCAATGTGATTTATAGAAATCGTCCTTACGTTTATCTATATGAATAGATATACTTAATCTTAAGGAAATGTCAATTTAAAGTCTTTGTCTTCTCCTGTTGCCTGTAAACTTGAGGTTTGCTTATAAGAATATGTTCCATTTATTAAATAATTTGCTTTGCTATTTATCACTTTATCCCAGCTATTGGCAATCAAACTATTTTGATGTATTGCTCGCGTGTCTTTTAAGGCTACTGTACTATTGCCTATAATAGGAAAAACCGCCTCCTGAGAAGCTATAAATCCTTCTAGCTTTGCTCCAATGTCGCCTGATACTAAATGAATACCATTTGCAAATAGATTGTATGTTATTGCTTCTAGGATTATAGTTCCTTTGTTTGGATTGTATGCATTAAAGATAACTTGAATATTAGCTGTCTTATTACCAATTTGCTTCGCAGCAATGTTTTTGATTGAAAGCTTAATTGGTTGTATACCATCCGATGGAATTTGGTTAAACCCCTTTTGAAAATTATTATTACTAAAAACTCCGGTGCCCGCAATAAGAAATATTGCCACAGCCACTGCAACAATGGCTCCGCCAGCCGCGTAAATAGCCTTAATATTCATTATAATGAATATGGAATACACACCTTTTTATATAATTGCTATGCGTTCAATTATCCTGTCGCATTATGTGGTCAGTTAGTTAAATTTTCTCAAGAAATGGCAGTGTAAACTTAATTTACTCAAACTTGAGATTATACCCAGCATACCAAATTTAAAAATAGGTTTTCTCAATCTACACCATTAAAGACATTATCTATCAACAAGGTTAAATAATATAATAATATACTATATCTCAGGACTTGTGGTGTTCACTTAAGGCATTTTTTAACAGGTACCAAAAACACCCTTGTGGTTCTCCCGTACTGCCATGTATTTGTGAAGCATTCCAATTTATCGAAATGAATCTATAACTATTACTATAAGATTGGCAGCAATTTAGAAGAAAGAAGAAAAGCCACTAGAGCTGCAATATTAGATTATTTAAAGTTCTTGTCATGTGCTACCTAGATTTTATAGTCATCACTTATTCGTGGTTGCATTACTGAATACTTACTTTGTTATCAGGTTCAAAATAAGATATCCTTGAATCATTTCTTAAATCATTAAGGATAATGCGATATACATTTTCTGGGATTTTTATTGCAAATCCTTTTAATGCTGATTCGTATATATGAGTCACCATAGCGCCTTTGCTTTCATATTCCTGGGAAATAGCCTTAGGATCTGCTGATATGTTGTCCTTTAATACCACTATATAGCCTAACGTATTATTTACAGCCAATACCTTACTAGATAATAAACTAACTGTCATTATAAGGAATAATAATATATAAATTGTGATTATAAAAAAGATAATCCACAACGTTGTACTACTGTCACTTTAGTTTTATAAATATTATTAGCTATTTTCGATGGCCCTGTTCACTTAGTATCTACTCTATCCTCAACAATGTCTTTGTTATGCATATCAACAAATAGATTTATTAACCAATTAACTATGTGTTCTATTTCTTTTGAAAATTATCATTTTAAGAAGTAGAATATGTTAAGCTATAGATCTATCGCTAATTGAACAGGGCCTTTCCAATTAACCATCTAAATAGCTTTGTAGAAGTAATAAAACCAATGTAAAAGTTATTCTAGAAAGATGGTAGAGGATAGATGGCTGATTGGTACATACGCATTTAATAATTTCTTACATCCAGTAACGTTCTTACATCCAGTAACGGTTCATGTGTATTACCTGGCTCTCCACTAAAATATCCATAACCCTTGCCGTCACACACTGTTGATGGTGTAGAACCTGAGCTTATGAGAGCTTGCTTAACTATTGACGGCGATGCTCCTATGTGAGTAGCCTTGTATAAAGCAGCCGCACCAGTCACATGAGGAGCTGCCATACTGGTACCACTTAATGTTGCATATGAACCATCTTTATATGTAGAGTAAATATTTACTCCTGGTGCAGCCATAGCTACGACAGGACCATAATTGCTAAATTTAGCAAAAGTATCATCATTTCCAAATGGTGTGGAAGGACCAAGACCTCCGCATTTACCATCAGTATCTACAATAGCTGAAACTGCAATTACATCAGGATTATTAGCTGGCGAAAAATTAATTGCATTTGAAGCACTATTTCCAGCTGCTACAACATAAGTTATTCCAGCTGCAACAGAGTTATGTATGGCAGTATCTAATGCATTTGAATGGCATTCGCATCCAAAACTTAAATTCGCAACACCTATTTCATTTGCATGTTGAGTTACATAATCTATTCCGGCAATGATGTTGGACATATCTCCAGATCCAGCACTATCAAGAACTTTGACGGCCCATAGTCTTGCACCAGGATCTATTCCAACTACACCTATATTATTATTTTTGGCAGCAGCAATTCCTGCTACATGAGTACCATGACCATTATCATCATTTCCTGAAATTGTACCTGGTACAAAAGTTGTATTTCTATATACATTAAGATCTGGATGTGTTAAGTCAATGCCAGTATCTATAATGGCAATACCTGTATTTACATTGCCAGTTCCATATCTATATATTGTAGAACTAGGATCCCCATCTACTCTCTCAACACCAGTTGGCACCACTTGCCCAAAGATGGTCATTTTTTGGTCCGGTTCTACAAACTCTACTCCCGGATCATTTTCAATGGCAGCAAGTGAATGTTCATTTGGAACCCTTATAGCAAATCCTTTAATTGCGTGATTATAAATGCGGATAGTATCTGCACCTTTGCTTTTAACTTCAGCTGCCACTGATTCTGCCTTTACAGATACACTTGGTTTGAGAACTACTATATATTGTTTTGATATTTTCTCATCTGATGTTGCTCCTTTTATTGAATTGGGCTGTATTAATGGATTAGCATTATCATTATTACCAATGTTTGATGGCTGTTGTTGTAGAGGCGATGGTGTTGGTTCACTCATCCTAGTATCTGATCCTGTAATTGTTGGTAGAGGTAGCAAATTTGATAATTGTACTGATGGATGCCTGCTTTCCCTAGATCTAAACGCGCCTGCTTTTTGAATATCCAACAATGACAATCCGTGATGATCTATGGAGAAGGATAGCATCATTGTTACAATTAAGAAGATAAATACCGAAAGAGAAAATGATTTTTTCATTCATCTGATAACAAATAGTAATCATATATGGGATGCCAAAGTATTATATCATAAATACATATCTACATTTATACTATATTATACAGTATTGTGCCAACAGAAGTTTATAAAGCTACCACCAATTGAGTATGGGACAGGCTAAACTCAAAGATGTATAGCTAAGATACATCATTTGTGTCTGTATCTTTAGAAAAATGTTCAAGAAATTCTTGCGATATATTGGCTGATTCAGCAAAGCTAAGAAGATGATTAAATCTTTCCTCACGAATCCAGACGATATTTCCATCTAAATCAATTTCTAACCTTTTTGATTTTTCTAAATATCTGAGTATCGCGTTTATCTTAACTAGATCTAATCTTGGACTAAGTAATTTTCGTAAATCTCTTACCTTTGGATATCCATCTACATTTTTTATAGTTGTTAGGAAAAAGTTCAAGTCGTCCTCTGTTATTTCATTTACAGGTCTCGGTTTCTTTTTTGTAAATTTCTTGGATTTGATAAAAAGTTATGACGTCTACTATCATTTTAAACCTTATGGTTCAACTAGTGAATACGACAATATGGAAATAAGTACTACGGGTCTATTCATCCATCTAGCTAAGGGTAGAATTTGAGCTCTAAGCCATAAATTGGATTCTTATTGTATGATAAGGATATACCATAGACAATATTACTAATTGTTGACCAAAACCAACGACTTTAGGAACAGATATTATTGTTGTTATGTCTGATTTAATATCGATATTTATCTATTGTTTGACAGCGTTTCTGGACCATAAAAACTTATGCGATAGCAAACACTTGAGATCTTGTAGACTTTTGGTCCTCCTCCTACCCACTGTTAGTCTACTATCAAATCCTTTTCTTATATTCTTCCAACATATTGTTAATGGATCTTGCTCTACCACTTTAACTCTGGGCTCTTCATAC
>JAFAQB010000155.1 GCA_019246625.1 Nitrososphaeraceae archaeon | reverse complement strand
TAAACTTGAGAAACATCTCATAGTCATGATGCTGTCCAGTATGAATGAATTCATAGTCAATATTTCTTAAATCGAATAATCTCATTAAAGGAAACATCTTTATAATTTCAGGTCTTGTTCCGGTTATTACTGCAAATGTCAAATGGGTTTTTATTAAATTTTAGATTATATAGGTTTTCTGTCATTGCTCTTATTACTAGTAATAACAATGAAGTTTAATATAACCAACGTATGATTTATCATATATATCGATGAGGCTGCTTAATCTGTCAAAGAAATAAGATACTTATTATGGTAGTTGTATCAAAACCACGCAACAGTACCACAGAAGAAGTGCTACCAACTCGAATAACGACTATTAAAAGCAAAGTGATAGCAGAAGCTGCTATACAAGGCAAGTTCATACATGAACATGATTTTGCTATAATACAACTCGACAAGAAAACAAGTTGTCTTATTCAATGTGTAACATGTAATGAATGCTTTTGTCAATCATGTGGTAAAACAGATTGTAGTTGTGTGTTATGAACTAATGAGTTAGTTAGCTTTACATAGGGCTATCTGTACTCATACACATACTCCGCAATACAATGCGGGATTTAACATAGGTTGCCATGATAAAAAACCGGCTTGATGCATTTGGATATGGACGATAATCCGACAGTACATCAGAATCATGATATGAATTGGTCACAAGGATATTACGATAGTGGATTGGATACAAACTTTTGTCCTGATCCAAAGCCAAAGTAAAATTGAACATGAACGAAGAGGAAAGACAAGAAAAGCATGTTTGTAGACTTGAATTAGACAACCTGCATGAATTTGCTCACTGTCTTAAACCTGATATAATGATATATCGTTCTAGTATCATTTAAAGTGCAAAAATGTCATAAGATTGTTGTATACTATATGCATAGACTCCTCCTTCTTTCTAATTTGTAGGTCGATTGCTTACTTCAATCTTGTGTAGAATACAGCCGATTTTTATGTCTATTATGTTTGATCATTATAAGCAAATTACAATACTCTGAACAAGTTGAAAAGAATACTACTAACATATAGCAAAGTAATTCTCGTCCTCTTTAACAAATCTTGTTTCATTTGTTGAAACTCTGATTCTGATATCACTTATTATTCTTTGAGTTTAGCAAGCTTTGCAATTCATGATAATGGGAATCGATAACGACAACTTAACTCAAGGACTTGCATTAAAATTAAAGTTAATTATTGAGAATGAGGTAGCAAAGGAAACAATAACATCAATTACTTTCGAATCTGCTCAATAAAAACATATTAATTCATAGACATTGATTTATGCAAAATAAGAGCACTGGCAGAAAATCGATATAATCTAAAAAATTATGATAGATGCTGTTTTTACTAAAAAGACAGTCTCTTTGCAATGGAGGGATACAATTTCTCAAATCATGTTGGAAAATCGAAAATAGATATCTAATATAGATACTCGTCTACAAATATCCGTTTCGATACCTTGCCATATTACTGTCTTGATTGAGCATGATCAACTGCTGTTCCTTCTTCTTTCTTCTCATTTGCTCAAGCATCAAGCCAGCAAGATTTCTAGTTCTTTCAAGATAATTGAATAATATAGTACAAGATGATGTTGTTGTTAGCCATTTCAGAAATTTCCTGATTGTTCTGAAGATTCTCTGCAATATCATATCCCGGATCTTTGATAACCCTTGTAATTGTTCTATAGTCGATTTTGAATCACTTCTAATTTCTATAGTAATCTTTTGCTGCTGTTTTTGTTTTCGCTGCCGCATATTTTTGTTTTTCATGGAATTTGTAATCTTTCTAAAATGAAGACAATTATCTGCTATTGCAAAATATATTGCTAACATCTCCATTCTCTGGACACCAAACTTGTCATTTTTTACAACAGGACGGAGCATCCTAGTCCCACTTGTCATGTTATAGTGATTGTACCATGCAATATATCCAGATGGTGAGCCATCCACATCTATCATGATGTTCGACAGATGCAATGCATATTGTATTTACTACTATAAGTCATTGTCCTATATAGAATGATGTCCAACACTTTGTGATCATGTTGGGATAGAGTCTATGAACAGCTAAATAGATCTAAATAAAAGGCTACAAAATAGAATCGAAGTCCTATTCGTGTTCCTCTTCCTTGTTAAGCAATATTATATAAGAGTAATCAGCACTAGCAAGAAATTAAAGACGTCTCGTGAATTTGATGGTAGTTGTGCTAGCAGCCATGGTGGTAATGGTGTCCATCATGGCAGTAGTAGTAGCACCATAGTTAGCAACAGAAGAATTAATACCCTGGTCCTTTCATATCATCATTCTAACTGCCTTCTATTTTGAATGTATAGGTGTAGAAACAATTAAAACTATCATAAGGATAAGGTTCGTTTCAATAATATTTAATAATACCAGAAGAAACATAGCGACAACACTCATCTATGATTGCAGAATTCAAACATTCTGATAAGTAGCAAAAAGTAAATCCATAGTTGGCATGATTAACCTTGAAAACCCAAGGATTTTTGTTACCTATGGCGAGGATGGATAGTTTGCTCCTTATCTACGTTAATTATCCAAAAAGAAACTGACATTGAAAGATCTGATAGTGTTGATGTTCTATATTGGATAACCTTTTTTGTTTGTTGGATGTAACATAAAATACACCAATTTCGCCTACAGGTCAAGCCTTGTTGGAAACCCCAGTAGCAATTAAGCCAGTGAGATGTAACGCTATGGGGACACACTAACAACTTTTCCTAACTCCTGTTTTCACTTGTCAGGGTGATTGTTATTATCATATTAGTAATCAGCATAGACTGTAGCTTAATTCATTCCGTACAAATTAGACCATAGTAATTAAATCAAGTTTACAAGCTCATGAATTTATTGTAAACCGTTACCTTCAGTCCTCCTGCTTCCAACTTGTATGCTTTGAATTTCTTGAAAAGGAGATTTTCACCTAATACCCTTTTGATTGACTAGAATACAATTTCCTCAGTCCACCTTCTTCTACCTGCATCTTTAGCTGCTTCATCCTTCAAACCCAAGCTTTTTGATTAGAAAGACTTCATCTCTTCTTAATGAACATACTTTTGTTTTAATAGATGCATTCTTTCTAATATTTATTGCAGGTTCTATATTCAAGTTATCTAACAGGTTAAAACTCCTTTGATTATCATGAGCCTTATCCGCGAACACCTTGTTAATATCATAATATTCTTCGGATACCTGTCTCTCTTATCCTCTTATCATAGGACTCAACTTTTTGGAATCATGAACATTACCTTTAGTTACTCTAAATGACTACCTTCTTTGATTTGGCATCGACTGCAATATGCAGCTTGATAAACTGTTTTTTATTTCTAATCCATTTCTCTTCAATGTAATCACCTTTGTCACAGTAAGACCTGACCTGATGCATCGACTATCAGCAGTGTTATCGGCTTATCATCATCATCATCAAGATTTAGTTTTCCTGCAGATAGATGGTTTACTCTTTAAAATCCTTCTTCTAATATGTATAAAATGCATGCATTTCTTCAATCATGATGTAATCAGATAATAATCTCTCTTTCTTACGATTCCTTGAATAGTTCTATACGCAATCTTAAATCCAATTATAAGAAATGATAGAAATTGGATATAACTATGTGAATATTCAAATGGAGCTCCTATTTTTACTTCATTCATCTTACCAATTTCCTTGTTAGATGATCTTAGAAAACTAATATCCATAAGAATACGTCCACGTTCAATCAATGATTCATTGTAATAGTGCCAAGATCTATCCAGTGGCATAAGATAGCAATCATGAGAGCTACATGTAAACGCTACAAACTACAACCAGTCTACTACTATTACTGTTCCCGAATTTGCTAGAGAAATGAAATATCTACATGATAATGGATTTAAGGTATTGATTCTAAATCGATTTGGCTATGACGCGAGCAACAACGTACTTTATATAAATAATAATAATCCCGATGCAGGTTATTCTAGAATTGAACTTATAACAACAACTGCAGCGCAGAGTGCTCAGAGTGGTGTTGTGACAAAAACGATCCTAGAAGCCATACACTAGTAATTATTCTTGAATTAATACTGGCAGACCAAACGACGCAAGTGAAACTCTGCCATCATTTGTATTTAATTTGACAATAATTTGATGTGTTCCTTCTTGTTCAAATTTGAACATTAGAGAAAAAGCACCATTACTGGTTTCTATATTGTCGAACGTTAAGAAATCATTTTTGTTAACCTCGCCTCCTGTTTTGTTAAAATTTGCTGTTACATTTTTTATTATGAAGAGATGGACATGCATTATTTCTAAAGGTCTGTCAGTTTTCAAATCTGTTACCTTGAAGCTTAATTGAATATTATTTCCTACGAATGGGTATGGAGGAAAATGGTTAAACCTGATTTTGATATTGGATAATTTGTCAATCCATAGTTGAAGATTTGAGATATCACTAGTACGTTTAATGACATCGCTAGTACTATTGTTAGTTTTGGTGCCCGTACTTGTATTCTCTGCAAAAGCCGTTTCGGATTTCTGATTCTGATTTGCAACTTTTATATATAGAGCATTGTTTTTTTCACTATATTTATTAGTGCTTGGGAAATATTCAAGTTGCATGTAGGCTGTAATAGGCACTATAAAACTCGCCAGGCTGATTACTAGTATAATGGCAAAGACAATACCCGCGATTACAATTTTTCTTTTCAAACTTATTTATTATTATAGTTTGAAGTATCATACCATTTAAACATCAATAGATTGAATAATGCTAAGCAAATTTAATTAATTAAGTGAGGCTTGGGCATAATTGAATTCTATGTTTTTCATGTATCATTTAGTGATTCCCTTCCTGGCTATTCAGTTCCGATAGATGAACAGAACTACCTGGTGAATACTATAAATCGCTTACAGCAATTACCAGAATGGAATAACACTGCAGTAGTAATCGCTTATGATGATTCAGATGGGTGGTATGATCATGTGATGCCCCCAATTGTGAGCCAATCTAATGATCCGAAGAACGATAGGCTTCTCGCAACCCAAGATCTGTGTGGTAAAGTTCCTGCCTGTGCAGCTCAAGACAGATGTGGATATGTTCCTAACGTACCAATGCTTCTAATCTCTCCATATGCAAAGACAAACTTTGTTGATCATAGTCTAACTGATCCGTCATCTATCTTGCGGTTCATTGAAGACAATTGGGGCTTAGGAAGGATTGGAAATCAATCATTTGATGTAAGAGCTGGTGCGATCACTAACATGTTAGATTTCAGTAGTGGCGGAAATCATATCGAAAAGCTCTTCTTAAATTCTTCCAGAATACAAAATTCTACAGGATTGAAGAAATAACTTCTTCTTTTCCTTTTTTTACAAGCCCCAATAATTTCCGATGTTCTTGTTATGATTGGTTGAAAATCTGAGTTGTCCTGATGTGCTACAAAAAGGGCATAATCAGCTTTCTTTCATTAGTTCATTATGCAAGCGAACTGTATGCATATCAGAGGTCTCCTATAATCTGCTACCAGTTTATGTCAAGATCATACAGTTTGAGGTATCACGATCACGATATTATAGATTGATGGGACTATTAAGGATAACGTATATACTGCATAAGGATAATGATGGATAATATAATATCATTTTCTAGATACTAGCGGATAGTAATATATAATGAAGGAGGGTGGTAAATATTGAAAAAATCACGCTTGTAAGGTGTTGTCACTGGGGGGAGAATAGTACCGTGCCAAAAATTTTATTTTATGATGGCAGTTTAAATATTTAATATTAACAAATGAACACACATTAACACTGATTTCTCTAATTGCGTGCGTTACATATTTCCAATTGGTTTAGGATGTTTATTGACATGCATTACAGAACTATTATCTATCCCTTTTGTTAAATGAACACAGCCATAAAATCTCTCTATATATTTATATACAAATAATATACTTATCAAATTTTAAGCATATTTTTGGATGTCGAAAGATATACAGCTGAACCTCTACTCTTACCCAATATGGACTCCTTGTTAAAAATGACAATTAGATAAATATAATTAAGGTGAAAGGAATAATCATCTTTTGAAGCTTTATTATACTATTATTGAACTTTTTCAAGAAATTGAGTTATTATAAACTATTTTTCATATGAGATATGTAGGCTCATATATTTGAGTTAAATTTGTATAGCTGTATATACAATAAATAATTAGAACGGTGGCTATGAACTTTGACAATAGTTTGGGACCAGCTAATTGTAGAAAATACTCTTTTAGCTGGAATAATCGTTGGCTCAATTTACCTGGAGCAATGGGGACATAAAAGATCACAAATCAAGGAAGAGAAGGAAAGTACTAACAGAATTATAATGTTCATCATAGACGACCTGCAAAAAAGACTTGGCTTTATAGAAGAAACATATCAATATAAGGACTTCAAGCCATTCTTTACAGACATGTGGGATGCAATTGTACTTGCTGGTAAACATGCATTGCTTCCTTTTGAATTGTTTCAGAGTCTACAGCGCACTTATTCTTGGATGAAGTATTACAATACTGAATTAGATAGTGGTAAGCCAGTAGATGAAAAAGTTCTCGTAGATCTTTTGGAAGATGTACGAAACTCTATATACAGATCTCTTAACAAGCTGAACGAAACTAAAGGGAATAAAAGTCCATTAGAAGGTGTTCAAAGAGTCAATATATTAGCCAAAACAAAAATTGACCCTAGTTCAACTAGCGTTGCTACAAGGATAATAGAGAATAATTTTAGGTTAAACGAGAGCTGAATCAGAATATATTATGCTTCAAGATTGTCTGTACAACTTATTCAATGATTCCTATTTACGTATGAAAATAGAAATTAGGAATTGGAGCGATAATCCTATCTAATCTGATAACTATCGTCCCCTCTTTTTAGTTAATGGTGGATTGTAAAATTAAATTCTTTATTAATCAACCTTCAGCAGCACTATGGTGAAGAGAATATGAGACATAGTTCTCTGATTAGGATGACGCCTTTTTCACCTTCTTGAATGCATTCATAGGAAATGTAACTTTAATTGGATGTCTAAAGGCTGAATGAATCATAATTAGTTCTCCTCGATTTAACCTTACAACATTCATTTTTGTATTTTGATCGATGATATCATATGGCCTATTAGATAATTCTGATAGACCTACTTTTCCAGTAATATGCATTCCTGTATTCTCATGCAATGTATAATCTGATGCGCTCTTGAATTGTTGTGCAGAAAATAAGATTGTACCTCTTGACCCACCAGAAATTACAGTTTTCATTATTTGTTCTGCCGCTGCACTCGTTCGTCCAGCTGGTCTAGATTTTGGTAGAAACCGATTAATTTCATCTATGAAAATTAATAGGTACTTTGGTCTTTTATCACTAGTAATGTTACCATCAGCACCATTCATTGGCCTGTCATCTGACGAGCTCTCAGCAGCCTTTGTAGAATAAATCTCATCAATGTTTTTCATAACATCGCCTATAACAAATGCCTGTTCCTCTAAAGTGGCTAGCATGGCTATGTCTATTACAAAAACGTCACCGGATGTTATTCTCTTAATTTCATTTCCTAGATATGTGCTCGTTACTTGTTTGTCAACAAATAAGGCTGATCTTCTAAAACGCTGAATGTGTCCTTGAAAATGCAAAAGAGATGATTTATGTGTAACTATTTCTTCTGGATAATCTTTGAAATTGCAAAGGTCAGTCCATGTCTTTAGTATTGGATCATCTGGTTGCTCTTGTTGCTGTATTTCTTCCTCGGCCGAGTTAGCATCAAGATATGGGTTTTTTCTTTGTGAGCTTTTATTATTATTTGTTTTTTTAATCGGCCAAAACTCATAGATATAATTTATGATTGAAGACAGATTATAATGAGGATCATATATTTCTGAGAATAAAAGCTCAAGTCTATCATATATATCCTCTAGTTGATACGAGAAAGTCTTGGAGTTTTTCGGTATATAGAGCGAGTTAGGGTGTCCATCTTTACCTCGTGGAAGGAAGTAGGTTACATTATTAAACGGAGCTAAATCCAAGTTTAAAAGACTAAAGAATTTCTCCTTACTTTTTATAGAATTCTTGTCATCATCATCTTCTTCCTTATGTATATGTAATAAATCTTCATATTTGGTGTTAAAAATTATGATGCTATAATCTTCACAATATTGCTTGAGCTTTTGATATGCTGAGTGTAATAAAAATAAAAGATAGGAAGTTTTAGCATTTCCAGAAATTCCTGAGGCATTTACATGTGCAGTATCTGGACCCATTATGTATGATATATCAAGAGAAATAGGAATTTGTAAACCATTACTCATTTCTATTATTCCAGCAGGAATAGGATATTTCATGTCAGGTATTCCTAAGGCAAATCGGACTTCTTCTTCATTAGCAAATTTTACTGATTTGCCTACCCCAACTGGCATCTCTATAGAGGTAGCACTCAAATCTAATTGCTGCTGATTTACTTGGGAATTAGCTATGACTGCAACTTTTGCTACTGTAATACCACTATCACCATCCATGATCTTGTTTTGAGGATAATGACTGCTCCTGACGTTATTGTAGTTATAGTGCTCATTTATGTTATCTTCATCATTACGTATATGTTTTGCTGGCTTATCTGCAAAGGCAATCGTTTGAAGATCTTGAATCATTCCAATAGTTTTAATGCGATTATGATTATGCAGATGTTCAACAGTAATAAAATCAAAGGGTTTAACTATTATATCTGAATCAAGTGCCAACCAGAAACCGTCTATAGTATTTTGATACTTGTCAGAAACGATAGTTTTACCGATTTCTATATTTTTATCCTTATTGAATGCTTGCCTGTTTTCGCTTTCAGTCAATCTTACTCATCTACCATAGATGGGGTTCATTGTTCATATATCTTGTAACGATTTCCTCAGCATTTTGCTTTAGTAGTAATATATATATTTTAAAATATTTTCTATACAAGATATTAACAAAATGTGATCACAGTATTAGGTTAATATCTATTTATTATTGGCCTCAAGTTTGTTGCGAGATCAAGTGACATCGAACGAAGGCATATGAAATATTCTAAAAATATAGATTAAACTATAGAACCACTTTAATGCATTTGAAGCATATACATAAATATTAATTATATTGACTATATATTGCAAGTTAAAATATAAGAAAATTATATAAATTTGCATCAGAGATGAAATTAAAGACCCATTTGGTTATACATTGGGACGGCAGCAGAAAGATTTGAAAGTATCGGTAATAGACCTTGGTTTCAATTCTGCCAAATTAGCTAATTATAATGTCGACAAAGATAATTCTTATACAGCATACAGTCAAGAAGGAGTAACAGTCAGACTTGGAGAGGGACTTGATGAAGCAGGACATCTAAATAATGAATCAATATATCGAACCATTAATGCATTAAAATTGTTCAAAGATATTATCAATTTTGAAACAACAGAATGTGTGCTAGCTGTTGCGACGAGCGCTGTAAGAGAAGCGACCAATCGTCAGGAGTTCCTTAAGGAAGTTTATCAGGAGACAGGTTTCCAATTCAGAGTGTTATCTGGTAAAGAAGAATCTCTATATTCTTATTTAGGAGCGCTAAAGTCCACATGCATACCAACAGCGCTTTTTTTTGATTTAGGTGGAGGCAGTTTAGAAATGGTATATGCAGAAAATTTCAAAATTAAGAAATTTATATCACTGCCTCTTGGTGCGTTAAGGCTTTCATTATCATATGGAAGGATGGATGATATATTTAGTAGGGAAAGATATGATAAGATGAAACAACACATATTCGAATCTCTTCCAGACAAAAAGGAACTTGATATTAGCCCGAAGGCCAAGCTTGTAGGCGTTGGCGGTACGTTACGAGCAATAGCTAGATATTATAATTATAATTATTGTAACCAAGAACTAAATTTTGATCTTGGCAAAAAGATTCGCAATTGTAGATTGGATTATGAATCTATTGAAAAGATTCATAGAAAATTCTATAATATGACACCAAAGGAGATTGCCAGAATTAGTGATATAGGTAAGAATAGGGCTAGTACAATTACTGCTGGCTCCTGTGTTATCTATATGATGATGATAAAGCTTGGATTTGGGAAGATTGTCGCAAGTGCAAGTGGACTTAGAGATGGAATCTTATCCTCGTTCCTGGAGTGTCCTAGCTTATACTATAGAGTTAAACAATAAAAATAGTATTAATAAAAATAATGATAACTTTGATCTAATTCAAATTCAGAAGCCGTTAAATTTATCCACAGGCGGAAGAAGAAGCGCGAAAAAATCAAGCAATCCCTAACGATGCAAACATATGATAATATAATATATATACATATTATTTGAAAGAATATTATGAATGCGTTTCCAATTTCGTCTAAATCCTTTGTAACAAAACTTCAAGAAAATATACAAAGGGTAGACAAGAGAGTTAATGACTATATTGCTGATTCAAATGAGGATAATATCCATGACATTAGGACAGCTATCAGAAAGGTAGATGCTTCGTTTAGGTCGCTGCCAAAGAAGGTTCGGGAAAAAAGTAGAGTGTATGATTACATCACAGCAAGCAAACAGCTTTTCAAAATAAATAGTCAGGTAAGAGATTATGATATAATTTATGGAAAACTAGAAAAATATTCTTCACAACCAGTATACACTGAATTAACAGAAGCATTGAAAAAAAGAAGGGATGCAAAACTTAGAAAAGCAAGAAATATTGCATTGTCATTAAGAAAACTTCCATTACCAAAGGTAGATGAAGACCACATCCCTAACAAGAAGCTTCAACAGAGATTCAACAAAGTCGTAACCAGATTTAGCGACAGGATAGAACTGAATTTTCCAATTGTGATTACAAATGTTAACAGAACACAACAATTGCACGAAATGAGAAAAGATTGTAAAAAATTGCGCTACTTATTAGAGATATTACCCAATCAAAACAACGAAATAGCTAAAACTATAACTGAACTAGAAGAGATGCAAGACATGTTAGGATCAATACATGATGATGATATTATGATAGCGTATCTAAGAAGAGTTAAGCGCCCTATAAAAGTACACCATATCCTTGATGAAGAGATTGCAGAGAGAAATAAAAAATATGAAGAATTTGTTCAATTTTGCAAAGGTAGTCTCTCCAACTCTAAAGAGAATTTCTTTAACCAAATTTGGTCACTTACATAATAGATTATCGTCATTAAGAGTAGCATGAGTAAAATGAGATGCAGTAACTTTGTCTACAATTATCTATTAATTTTAATAGGGACCTATCAAATTATTTTGTTACAGATCCGTCTTGTTAACGGTTTTTCAGCTGCTGCCTTAAAGACGATTTCGCAACATAGATGTCTATTCCAGTTATCGAGATACTTCTTCTGGCACAAAGTAAGTATAGATCAATATTAAACTGGGTGTATTGATATATTAATACATCTTAGGCCTTCTTCATTTTCTATTTCAAAATATATTTGCCTCATTATTAAATATAAAATTGTGTATAAATCTTAGTTAAGATAATATAACAAGATAATGTTTTTTTCATAATGGATTTGTTTATTTTGCGACATGGCGAAGCCGGTAAGAGAGTCGCTGCTGGAAGTAAAGACTTTGATAGGCCTCTAACAGTCACAGGTCAAAAAGAGGTAGCAGATATAGCCAAAT
>JAFAQB010000093.1 GCA_019246625.1 Nitrososphaeraceae archaeon | reverse complement strand
CTTTACATATAGTCGAAATACCCTATCTGCATATTTTAGCTGAATATCTGGTAGTGTTATCTGACAGTTATCTTGTATTTTTACATCTTTATTCAGATCACATGCTTTTAGAGTCCACTCCAATATAGGTGGAATATGCCGCTCTCTTATGTCACTAACATAGTATAGCAGCCTATCTCTAACCTGACCAAGAAAAGAGAAGATAACATTCTCATCTTCCTCAGTTTCAAGCTTAAATGGAGTATCACTGCTTTTAACAGATATTTCAACTGTGCCATTTGGCGAGAAAATATAGCTAACATGCCTTCTTCCGATAATTTCTTCGTGGCGTTTAGCCCTGTTTATATGACCTTCATTCTGTGATAATTCCTTGTAATATTGTTTATCGATAGACAGCCTTAGTTGTAGTTTGTGTATGTATGGAGCTGCAAATGGAAGCTGTGTTAGTACTTCGAGAAATGACTGCACCTTCTGATATTCGAGAATATTCGAAAGACTATGTTTGGAAGAAGAACAATGACTATTTTTTGAGAGGTTGACCCCCGTGGGTTCAACTAGTACACTCTTTCTGTTTTTTAGATCTTGTATGATGTCAGCTTTAATACAAGCAGGAAAATACTGCTGTGGGCTTGTATTCTCTATGAGGTATATTCCCTGGTTAATGACATCTTCAGCCGTAAAAAGAATGCCTTTTGCATGAAAATGCCTCAAGCTTCGTTGAGCCTGCAGTTTCCTGATTGGAAAGCTATTTCTTAGATCATTAAATGGAATACCTTTCCCGCTAGACTTGTATTTTTCGATAGCAATTTCTTTGCTTACAATATAGAAGCATAAGGCAAATAAACATTCTTTGGCTTTTCGATAAGCATTCTCGTTCTTCTTATGCCATTACTGCTAATTCTGTTCTTAAGACGACAACACCTTTTTTAGCATATGAGAAGCTTGTTCGATCGCCGCCCTTGGTGCTGGATCATCAGTAATTGCATTTAGCATTACAAAGTCGTGAATAGTACCATGATATCTAACTGCTGTAACCCGGACATCTGCCTCTAATAATTTCCGAGCATATGCTTCTCCTTCGTCGCATAGTACATCGTTCTCTCCGTTGATTACAAGGGCTGGTGGCAATCCCTTGAGCTGATCTATTGAGGCCTGTAGCGGAGAAACAGTTGGATCTTTGCGATTTGTCTTATCTGATGTGTAATTATCCCAGAACCACTTCATAGCCTCACGCGTAAGCCAATAGCCCTCTTGATACTCTATATAAGAAGATGTATTAAAACTAGCATCAGTAACTGGATAAAAAAGCACTTGGAAATTAATCTTAGGACCTCCTCTTTGTTTGGCAAGTAAAGTAAAAGCAGCTGCCATATTGCCACCTACACTATCTCCAACGACTGCTAGCCGCGAAGAGTCTACATGGATGGTCTGACCATTTTCTGAAACCCATTTTGCGGCAGCGTATGCCTGTTCCAGAGAAATAGGATATTTTGCTTCTGGCGAGGGAGTATAGTTGACAAAGACAACGGCAGCATTTGCATTGTTAGCAAGTTCTCTTACCAATCTCTCATGAGTATCAAATCCACCAAGAATCCAGCCACCGCCATGGAAGAACATTACAACAGGTAGAGTTTCATTGCTTCTATTTGGAGGTCGGACTATTGTGATAGGTATATCTTTGCCATTAGGGCCATCAGGGATGTTTCGATTCTCAATATCAGATGGAAGTTTTTTGACTGTAATGCTAGCCTGAAGTCCAGATAATACAGCACGAGCATCAGATGGTGACAAAGTATAGATTGGCGGCCCTCCCTTTTGTTTCAAACTATCTAGAAATGCGCGAGTATTGTGCTCTAGCTCACTATATAGACTTTTACTCATAAATAGCTAAACAAATTGATGTTAATAGGAGTTTCCAGTACTATACAGAGGCCGTACCAGTACTATACTTCAATGGCATATAGTTCTGCGCAACTCTTCACTATCAAATACTACTTATTATTAATCATGGGTATAGGATCTCATAGATGTAGAGAATGGGTCAACATCTTTGCTTGGAAGTATTTCATTTTCTGTTAGCGTTGTATACAGATATTTCTTGTCATACCCCTCGTCTATTTTTTCTGTGTTGATAATTGTTCATTGGCTTGTGATGATGAGGAACTGGTAACTGCTTTGCTATTAGATGATGGTGATGATGAACTTGATTCTGAAGGGCTAGGGTTTCCAGTAGTTTCAGGCTGTTGCTGCTCCTGTTTTGCCAAACTAATCTAAAAAAGTTACTTGTTCAAGGCGTTAGAATTAAGCATACCAGTTATGGGATTTAAGAAAAGCTTCTGTGCATAGTGTTGACCGCCTGCACTGGTTTTGATAAAATTAAACATATTCATAATTGAGCCAGCTTTCGTATCAAACGATTGATTGCCAATTCTTCCAAGATGCCAATTATCTTCTATAAAATGTAGGATAGATGATTGGTCAGTGATAGGATGGTCAACAAAATTTACTTTTGAATATGGCGAGATTATTAATAAAGGCAACCTAGGTCCATATCCACAGCGATCTTGGTAGGTACCATTAGGAGCAGCAGCAACATGACCACATAGGCCAGCATTACCAAGAAGAGCATCATTAGCATGATCATTAGATTGACTGATTATAGGAGGCATTACATGGTCATACCAACCACCTGAATCATCGTATGTTATTATGATTGCCATAGTGCTCCATTCTGGTAATCTCTGCAACTTATTAATAGTATTAACTAGAAAATTCTGCTCATCTACAGGATCAGAGTCTATTGGATGTGCATCCTGATAGGTAGCAGCTTTAAGGAAACTTACTTCTGGCAAATTTCCACTCATAGCAGCATTCCAAAAGCTGCCTATCTCGTATTGATGATTTGCTCTATCGGTATGACCAATCATGGAAACAGACATAGGAGAAAGATGATGA
>JAFAQB010000051.1 GCA_019246625.1 Nitrososphaeraceae archaeon | reverse complement strand
CGAGTAATAGATTTCTAAAAAGAGGTAACTGCATTGCATCTCTTTTTTTCTCTTATTAGCTGTTTTGGTTTGTTTCTCCACCATCGCGTTATTCTCTTGCCGTCATATAAATAAGCTGATTCCATTTTCTGTTCAGGCAAGCACATCCATTGGAATATTATAGCTATAATTAGAATTATACGATGAGATCTACTGATGATATCAGGTTTGCCGTAAATAGCGACTCACGATGGGATTCTGTAGTTTAGTTGTCAGATATCATTATTAAGAAATATGAAATATGTTATTTTTCTTCTCGGATAGCTGATCCTCCACGAATGAATTCAATACTAGGGATTGCATAGTGAATGGGTGTCAAAGATATAGACTGCGATCTTATAGGTTATATTAATTTCCGTTACTATTTTATACTTACAATTTGATAATAATTCTGAATTGACTCTTTGACATCATCATCACCAGATTCAGCGAGCTATCAAAGAACCAGCTCGGATAATCAGATTATTATTAGAATAAAGGAGATAGGTATTGGTATAGACGCTGAAATATTCACAGTGATATTTTCAAAAACAGGAGGTACAGGATTGGGATTATTCATTTCCAAAGCTACCATGCATGCTCAGGGTGTTATAATCTGGGCTGAGAATGGTAAAACCTCTAACAACGGTAATGAAAGAAGAGGAGATATTTTTACATTCATTATGCCCTTAAACAAAGAACAGAAGCAACATTTGGGACTATTCCCCCAGCCGGACATAAGACAAGTAGATCATTTATGAAGAAAATTTTTATAGTAGATGATGAGCCAGATGTAAATTTATCTTTGAAGATGGTTTTGGAAGATAGAGGATTCGTGGTTGATGCATTTGACGATCCTCTTGTAGCATTAGAGAACTTTAGAAAAAGGTATTACGATCTATTAATCTTAGATATTAAAATGCCAGGTATGAATGGCTTTGAATTATACCGAGAAATAAAAAAGATAGATAATAAAGTGAAAGTATGTTTTCTAACAGCTGGTGAAATGTATTATGGGGTGTATACAGACATATTTAATGAAAATAATCAATTTATTCGAAAGCCAATTGAGAATGAAGAGTTGATAAAAAGAGTAAATAAAATGATGTTGGATGCAAGCTAAAATATTGACTTTATTCATTTAAGCACTTCTTAATCTCAATAGGATTTTTAATACAACAGTTTACTTCGTTGAAAATAATTCCCTTACATCAAAATATGGTCATGCGTGATAATCGTGATAATAAAGCAAACCTTGGCCTTTTTTATAACCATATTTGTTAATTGTTTATTATGTCAAAATGGGTTATTTTGGAATTCTCAATTCCATATATCTTTACAAATTTCGCTAATTATATTTGCCTGAATGTTTATTCATTATCGTTTCATTTATGCTTATTACATTATCTTGCACATCTTTTCCTGTTAGTTTTTATTGTCAATGCAACTGATACTTTGACATTGTGATATTTAGGTTAATTCTTTAAACTATCAGCCTCGTTAAGTAGCAGAAAACCAGATTGATTATCAAATCACAAATCAAACGATCGAATATGAATGAGAATAGGATACAAACATAGTTGGAGCTTTATTCTT
This sequence comes from Nitrososphaeraceae archaeon, assembly GCA_019246625.1. GTDB lineage: Archaea > Thermoproteota > Nitrososphaeria > Nitrososphaerales > Nitrososphaeraceae > Nitrososphaera_A. Next base: position 7,088 of record JAFAQB010000051.1, on the reverse strand, counting down.
CCATGGACTGTGGTTGTCTCTTTTCTTTCTCTTCCAACACCTGTTCTGGATCTATGCTAAGTTGTTCTGATTCGCGTTGTTCTTTTTGTAATTCTTCTACAGCTTTTATTACTTTAGTATCTTTTTTTTGCTTCTCTATTATTGTCTTACTATTGATATTGTAGGCATCAGAATTCCTGTTTTGGTTTGACAAGATTATGTTATAGTCCATTCTACCATATTAATCTAAAAGATCTTAAAGTTGGATTCGTTAGTTAATTTAATTGATCATGGGCAATAGATCAGTTTAGTTAGCAGTTAAGTTCCGCTAATTTTTTATAATATCTAATAATATTTAATAAATTTTTGGCATAATTGGTTGGTAAACGATAATATGTAACAATTCATGTCGAATAGAAAAACCTTCGCATCCCAGGCTTTTTAACTGTAGTAAATGCGCATTTAACAGCCTTTTTTGATTCCACCAAATCTCAAAATACTCGATGTGATTGCATATGCGAGAATTTTGTAAAACATCTGCCAGTCAAGATCACGCCTGTAAAACAGATATTGAAACTTGTATTGGGTTCATTATGTCAGAAAAACCTTGAGGTATGACACTTATAGATTGAATTATAACGAACGAAAATAATGATGTTGTGATATAGGCAGAATAACATCATATTCCCTTGATCATATAACGCAAGAGCAAGTTCAAGTTCAAGTTCATAGATTAAGCATTGATTATAACTAATAACTAGTATGATATTCTTTGACTGATAATTATGTACTCTTTAAGAAAAGCGCTTTTTGATGCAGTAGAGGAATCTATAAGTAATGAAGTTTCACTGGCAGTTGCTTTCTCTGGAGGCGTAGATAGTGCATTGCTCGCAAAAATATGTAAAGACTTAGGAAGAAAAGTCATGTTATTAACTATAGGATTTCCAGGATCTCATGATATTGAATTCTCAAAAATGATTGCATCGAAGATGGGTTTGTCACATAAGATACATGAATTAAATGAAAAACACTTTTGTAAGGATTTCAATTATGTGAAAACAAAAATCAATTGTAAAAATGTCTCTCACATTGAAAATTGCCTTGCATTTTTCTATATTGCCAGCCTTGCCATCAGAAATGGGCTAGGATTAATTCTAACGGGAAATGGTTGCGATGAATTATTTTGTGGTTACGATAGATATAGGTTGATTTATCAACAAGGTAAAACAAGTATAAATGAATTAATGGATCAAAGAATTGCAGATGAACTTGTTCTTATGCAAGAGATACAAATGATAACAACTGAGATCGGAGTCAATATAAAACAACCATTTCTGTCCCAGAAATTTATTTCATATGCAAGAGATATTCCTATTGATCAAAAGATTAGGAGATCTGATGATTTTATTCGAAAACACATTTTGAGAGAAAGTGCACTTTTGGTAGGAGTTCCAAAAGACGCTGCAATGAAACCGAAAAAGGCAATTCAATATGGCTCCTTGATTCACAAGAAATTGAATACGCTAAACAAAGAGGAATATAAGAATCGCAAAAAAGCAATATAGAAATCATAGCTACTATTAGGCCTACACGTTATTAGTATTATGCACGAAATGGATCTCTTCCAATAATAATAATAACATCCTATAGCACACTTGTAAGCTTGTTGCATAAGCTTTGATATTGAAATATATATACAATAAAAATTATCCCATGTGTCAAAGTGGAGAGATTATACTGATACAACAAGAAAACAATTAATACAAGTTGTAAACTGTTAATCTTTGCAATAACGGCAAACTTATTTTGCATACCTAGAAAAAGATTCATGAAGAGAGAACGGAGATTTGCAAGGGAATGGCAAAAGTATGGACACCGACTTATGCCCGAAGATCATTAATGAATGATACTTGACAATAATTAACTTGTCGATTGAATAACCTTCTTACCGGGATTCATAATGAATTTGGGATCAAATAATGTTTTAATCTCTCTAAAAAGCGAAAAGATCTTATTCCCATACATATACTTGATATACTTTACTCTAGCTAGGCCATCGCCATGTTCTCCTGTAATCGTTCCACCTGCTCTGATGACTTTGTTGAAAACTTCGTGAGCAAGACGTTCTATTAATTCTATTTCAGACTTAGAATCCATATCAATTAGCGGCCTGGTATGTAGATTGCCGTCTCCAACATGACCGTACATAACAAAATCTAATTTATCCTGAATATATTTCTGCTGCAAATATTGTGCGTAATCATGCAACAAATTTGGGTTGACAACAGTATCTTCTATCAAGCCAATTGGTTTTCTTCTTCCAAATGTTAACTTCATGACATGATTTAATGCACTTTTTCTGGCCCGCCATATTCGTATCATGCTTTGTTCATCGGTTGCACTTTCAATAATATTACATCGATCAGATAATTTGCTCTTAAATAAGTCGACATTTCTTTCTACATAGGTCATCTTATCTCCTGCGAATTCTACGAACAAGAGACAGCCTATAGATTTATCATCTGAAAGTTTTTGCTTATTCTCTGCGCCAGAAAAGACAGTATGATCAAGCATTTCAAGTGCGATAGGAAAAAATTGTAAAATAAGTGGAACAACATACAATGCAGACAACAAATCTTCAAAACCTAATACTATTAAATGGCGATATAATGGAATGTCCATAATTCTCATTTTTGCACAGGTCACGATCCCTAATGTCCCTTCAGAGGCAGCAAATATCTTTTGTGGAGAAAAACCTTCGTCATTTATTACTGCATCAAGTCTATAACCACATGAATTCTTGGTTACTTTTGGATACTGCTTTTGAATTGTATCCGAATAAGATGATAACAAGTTAAAGAGATTTTTCATTAGTCTCTCATTGGCAGCATTGTTGAATTTTTTATTAGCAACGCTATTACTCATGTTGCAAAGTGATCCAGAATTGCCATCGGAGTAAACGACATGGATTTCTTGCAGAAAATCTATTGTATTACCATAACCAAGACAATGAGCTCCACTGGAGTTATTTGCAATCATCCCTCCAATAGTACAATAATTGCTACTTGCAGGATCCGGGGGTAAAAATTTTCCTTTGCTTTTTAATTCCATATCTAGAACACCCTTGACGACTCCAGGCTGAACTATGACATAATCATCTCCAATTTCAATAACCTTGTTCATATGTTTTGTACAATCAATAACAATGTTATCAGATAAAGACTGACCAAGGAGACTAGTTCCTGCTCCCCTCGCTGTTATTGGAATATTTTTTGAAAAACAGTACTTGCATATGTCTTCTATATCATACTGATCTTGTGGACATACAATGACTGACGGTATTACAACATAATGGCTAGCGTCAACAGAGTAAACCTTTCTACTCCAACCATCTGAGAGAATCTCACCTTTCGCAATGCGTGTTAAATCATCTCCGGCTGACACTTTTCATCCCTCCATTGGCGTGACATATCCCTCGAAATTAATTAATGCTTCGAATGTAATTTGAAAAGATTAGACATGCTTGTGTTTAACTACATAGATCATTTGCAAAATTTTTACTGTGCGCCGATCAATCCGATAGATCAAATCCCTCTAGATCTTGCTTCAAATCAGCTATTGATATTAAGTGACTATCAGGATCCGTAAACCCTATTAGCACATTTGGACCAGATTTTAATTTATCCTTCTTCTTGACTTGATGCAAAGCTAAAACTGTACCAGTGCTGAAGATTCCATCTAGTCTTTGTACTCACTTTTAATATGCGGACCAAGAGTATCCTTTATAGATTGTACAATTTTTTTATGTTAGTGACAATGAGCCCCGACTTTTCTAGACGACGCATACGACACTAGTCCAATTTTATTATTTCCAAATGTAGGAACTTATCGATAACTTAAGACAACATTAAATAGAATTATTAACATCTATTTTAAGAATATGACTTCACTTAACGATTTGTAATAGCTTGCTATTATATTCAAACCATGACAGCTAGCAATCAATCTGTTCATTAAAGTCTCTGTCAATAATTGTAAGATGAATAAATCTAGCATAATTGCCGGTTGTCAATGTATGGTTTTTATTAGATATTACAGTTAAATTTTGGAATTGCCAACTAACAAGCTTTTCTTCATTTATGTAGCCAGGAATGAAGAATGGCGACAAAGACAGAAAGAGGATTGGGATTACGTTTATTCAATGTCCAGGTTCTATCATTGGTGGATTAAACGTTATTTTCATATAGATTTTACTGTCGATGCTGACATATTGCCTGTGATTCCTGGAAAAGTATTTGATAGAATGTCTGTAAATTACCTTGTAAGAGACCATAATCAGAGGGGAAGAACAACTTATCATTTCTATTTAGCCTATTTTAGGCCATTCTGGACAGATTGTCATACGGACGGGTATTCATCAGAGAATTTTGGTATGATTTACTGGAAAAGACCTGAACCCAGTACTTCCGGGATCCACCACGCAAAATTCTTTGCTGATACAAATTGTGCAAAGGTTTCACATGTGCTCTCGCATGAACTTATAAGGATAAAAGGAAAAAAGAGAAAAGAATATTTTGATACAATCCATGATCTTTGGGACCGTCATACATACAAGGGTCTGGCCTACAATTACTATAATGAACGCTTTAATAGAGTATCACGAGATAGTTATTATCATTTTGCAACTTTGGACATCGGCCAGCTTTCATTATTATCATAAAGAACAAATGAAACTTAGTAGAATTTATGTATATGTACCTAAGGTCACAGGCAATAGTAAAGTCAGGAGCTATCTTCTCAACCATAGGAGTTGCGTTGCTTATATTTTTTATAATAGTTTTGCTTGCATTTCCCATTTTAAAAGAATGCCAAAACTCTAGCAAAAAATGTGAATTTTCATCAACCGCACCCAAACCCCTCAAGTTCATAGTCGAACCAGTTACGCTGGTAGCCGCTCTACTTACTATCGCGATAGGGGTAGCAATAATTAGATTCGGCACATGGTATCATGATAAAGCTACAAGAAAAGATGTCAATGACTGAGACCCGTATTTTTGATCTTTTAACTTGATTGATTTAAGCAGTTCTTATCTTTAGACAAATATAACTTTGTACAAAATTCTATCTTAACAACAGCATGTATATAGTCAAATACAATATTTATAAACAAATGATCCATCATAATAAATAAATTCAAGAATTTTTAGAGGTTTCTTGCAACATTAAAAGTGTGTGGTGCTATACTGTTAATATCACCTAGGTGACACTCAAGAATGAATGAATGCTACAATGATTATGTATTCGTTGCATTTGCTCTTTTGTGGATGAGTTAGAGACTTATCTCAAATATTTAGAACGATAATCTCAAACATATTCTGATAGAAATAATATTATCTAGGAAATTGTAATTCTTACTTTTTGAATAAAATAGACGCGAAAGTTTTCAAATGGATAAAAAAGGTAGGAGACCTTCAACGACGTTCATAAAAAGGCTCTTGAAAAATATATACAACAAGTAAAGCTAACCTTTGATTAATATGATAAAATATCGAAGTACACGTATTTGATAAACCTAGAAACACATGGACAAATAGCTCTTGTGAGCAATGATCGATAGTAGATCTGTTTGTTACGAACAAATGCTACTGAAAGTTAAAGTATAGAAATAAGTGGGGCCGAAGGGATTTATTCTGACAAGGCTTTTGACCATAGCCAATTGAACCCTTGATCCACGGGTTTCTTCTTTAGGAACTAGCCCTGTTTGTTAGACCTGGAGCCCGTTGCGATGCCAGGCTTCGCTACGACCCCACACTAGTAATGCGTTAAGGATAACTGCATAATATGTGTATAAGTCTTGCTCATGCTCCTCTTTTTATGCTAATAATTTGTATGTCTATATCACAAAATAAACTCTTAAAAAGTTCGTAAAGCCCATATTTGTTGTAAAAATAGATTTTAAGTAAGCGCCCTGATAGTAAAAAGTCTTAGAGCAGTATATAATAGTCGATCTTGTGATATTACAATAGATATGTCTAACTTGGTATGCTTAAAATCTATGACTAGTTGGACGGCTCTGTAGAAACCATCTTTTCTATCATCGCAGCAAAGCTTTGTAAGAGGATAATATAATATACCTATTGAAAGAATCAAGATATGTTAGACTGGCTAATAATAATACAATGTTCCGTATTCTGAATAAATCCAGGATACCATTGTTCCTACATAGGAAGAATAATCATATATTCACAGTATGACAGCACGTTGTTTTACCTGTGTTAAGACAATATGAAAACAAAAGTTATCGCATGTTTGTAGAATGGTTAGTTGATGGAAGCTTATTATCTCCGAATGTTTCTCAAGCTGCCCCATATAATGCATTATACTATTCTTCAAAAGTTTGCTGCTAGGATAAGTGGTACTATACACTATACTAGCTAAGATAATTTCCTCGTTTGTATTGCTACTGAACTATGTCAATAGGTTATTCATCAGCATAGATTCATCAGGATTCAAAGTATCCAATGCTTCACAATATTATACAGATAAGATCAAACTACGAAATAAGTAAGTATCTCAAGTTATCATCAAGTGCAGATTTACTTACTTTCTCAAATTATATGTACTCTCAAAATAAGACGAGCTCCTACAAGACACGATAATATAGATTTTCAACCTCTAGTCATAAGAACATTAGAAGTTCTTCTACCAATATCAGTAACTGTAGCTAGGTTACGATAGTGAGTGAGGATAATCATGTTCTAATTAGAGAGCATCTGTATGCATTTTGTATAATAATACCAGCCAGATATGAACATGTACCAATATTTAGAACGCATGAAAAGTATAGAAAACAGATGAAGCGCGGTTACTCCAAAATATTGTACCGTCAAATAAATAAAGATCAAACCATAATTTCTGTAATAAAACGGTTGTTTGGTGAAGAACAGATTACATCAAGGTTAGTAAGAACATAGAATAAAGAGTTATCATTAAGATGCATATCTTACAACATGCATAGGCTAACTAACCTTGTTATTATTGCGATGTTTTCTACATAGCCTAGTTGGACTATCACTTTAAATACAAGACAAAAAATAATCAAAGATATT
>JAFAQB010000004.1 GCA_019246625.1 Nitrososphaeraceae archaeon | reverse complement strand
TATCTTCAAAATGATAAAACTTCGATGCCAACCTAAGTGCATCTAATAATATGTCATTGTACGATTTAGAATCGTTATCTAAGAGTCTATCGTTGTCTACTGCTATTCTTATTACATATTTAAGATAGCAATTAAGAAAGAGTTATTTGGGGAAAATCTCCAATGTTAATTGCCATAATTGCCGATTGTTCCCGATTCTATTAGGTTTTAAATGAATCGCTATCCATGCACCATATATTACTCTGATAGGTATCTTTTATCATATCTTTTGTGGTTAGTTTATATTTTTGTTTGCTGTATCTATACTGAGCTCTTTGATTGTTTGTATGACCACAGGATTAATCTCTGGAGATGGCACTGAGCCAGTACTTGTAGCCAAATAACCATTAGGAGCAGAGATGTACATCCAAGAGGTAAAGTAGTACTAACTGTTTAAGATACTGAAATTAAACTAAGGGGAAAACACTTCAGGCACATCCATCACCAATTTATCTAATTTGGATCGAAGTCTGCCAACTAATACTAGAAAAATACTTGGATATTTTGGGTTAAGCTATGAGCATGGCCACAGTCTTCATCAATTATGCTAGAAAAGACTCTAGCAAAAAGACTTTATGAAGATTTGAATAAAGCTGGTAGTAACTAGACCACAAAACTAAGATGGCATAGTAGAGTACAAAGAAAGAAGAAAATGGGTAAAAGTACGCCACAAGTTTTCAATATGGAAGCGTACCAGGGCTAGTACAAGAATAAGCATAGGCTTGCAAATTATAATGATCTGATATCCTGTCATAAATTGGATAATTATTATTCTTTTTGTTAATGTATGCATCCATCTTCTATAGTGCTGCATATACTGGGGTGTTCATGTATTGAGGCTTATGATTTTAAGAGTTCAAATGAATCGTAACCATAGCTCTTATAAGTATAGAGGATCCCTTATAGGTAGAATATGAAAACTCTTACATGTAGGGATGCAGGATTTGACTGTGCTGCTGTGATTAAAGGAGATTCGGAGGATGAAATTATGCAAAAGGCTGGAGAACATGCTAGAAATGAGCATAATATGAAACCAGAAGACATGACCCCTGAGCTACAGCAGAAAATAAAGGGATTAATACGTTCTAGTTAGATACTCTTTATTTTTTGGAATCTCTTGGAATCTCAAGTTATCTCGCTTTAAGGTTGCAATATGCCACGCAGGTTTTATTTCAATTTGAAGGAATCAAAAATCCTCTGAGCTATTGAGACATAATTAGGCATTTGAGAAGGCGTTGCACTAAAGACAAGAGAATATCGTTTATTATTATACACTGTTGAGACAGCTATTTGTTCTATTGTATTGCCAAAAAGATTCCAGGTATATACAATTCTATTAGCTGGTTGACCACCTAAAGTAGTTATGCTATTACTTAAAAGTTGAAAATTTGTAAAGTTTCGTTTTAATGTATTAGTAGGATTCTGTTTAGCTGTTTCTGCGATTATTTGTGCTGTGCTTTTATTTTCCTGCTGTACCGGTATAACTGTCACTACTAGATTAGGAGAAAAGCCCACTGAGCGAAGGACGAACGCTGGTTGTCCAAAAAGGAAAGTATGGAACCAATTCGAAGGATACTGTAATCTATATCCAAACACAGCATCAACATAATCTGAGAAAGTGTTGCTTGACGATGGTGGTGGTGATGAGGATGATAGTGCTATTACATTCTTAGTAGTATTAGTTTCTGCTATTGCTGGATGAGAAAACAACAACAAATACGGAGATATTATTATTCCTAAGACTAAAAGTATTACAGTTGTTATTTTGCTAAAGCGTTTGGATGATATAAAAAATCCATTCTTTGTGGATTTTGCATGATTATAAATATTGTACATTGTACGTGTTTATCGTTTTGAGTTTTCATTTATATAAGCCTTAGATTTTTCGATTAGATGATCAAGGTTTTCTAAAATAAGATATGGACTCTTGCTCAGATACCTAACTATTTTCAATACTAAACTGGGTAGTCTAACTAACTAACTTTCACATCCGTTATGATATTTAAAATATAATATCGTCATTGTCTGCTGCCGTTAGCGGGAGATAACGGTGTAAATTCAGGACCTGGACTTGTATTGGTATTGGATGCAGCTATATTTTGTGATGGATCAACCCAATAATGTTGAAAGTCATTAGGTAAATTATAGGTATCACCTGTCTTACTTACCCAGTCGCTACTACCAAGTATCGTATCAGACCATGCTTGGCTTAATTTCGGATCCAATCCTGATGGTTTGTGTTGATTGATGATATTTGCTATGGCTTCTTGTTCGTTTAAGATAATATTTGTTCTTGCTTCTATACCATGAATTTCGGCTATGGCCCATTCTTTATTTATCCTTGGCGACATCAAAACCATTTGAGCTAAATTGGAAACATTGTGAAATTGACTCTTTATAGCTGAGGTTCCTAAAACTGTTGCATACCAAACACCTCTTCCTCCTGTTATAACATCGACGCCCGCCAAGTATTGTTCACCACCATTACTAGTATAGGAAAAAAGCGCACTTGCTGCTGTTGTCAGATTAGCAGCAGCGGGAGAATTTTGTTCTTGTTGTTGTAGTGGACGAGAAGAAGATATATTCTTGATAGTAAGGATCTGAGCATCAGGATATTTTGTCTGTAGGAATGGCAAAACGAATTCTTTAACATAGTCTACTGCATTTCGATAGTAATATACATTAGGCGTATTCGAATTTGAACCAGGATAGACGGAGCCTTCATTTAATCCTGATGCTGGATTAGGTTCCACATAGTAAATACCTGAATTTGCAAAGAATATTTGGTCTCTAGCAGCCGGGTCTGTCACGTTGAATATAAAGTCTGCATTATTCAATCCATTAAGGCTTCGAATGACTCCACTATTGGAACCCAGGTATGGATGAACAGTCCAACCTTTAGGGATCAATACAGTAAAAGCGTTTTCTGTAGGATCGTTCCAACGCGTGAAATAAGAAACTTCAGACATATTATTATTAACATTCCTATTAACAGGAGGGATGGTTGTTGTTACTGCCATTACATTTTGTGCGTCAGCTGTATTATTATTAAATAGAAGTAGCAATAGTGAAGTTATACTAAGAAGTGGTAATATAACTACGAATACGATTAGCAGTATTATTATTGAATTCGAACAAAACCGTGGTCTTGAATATTTCTCAATTTTTTCTTTTGGTCCTAGAAGGATAAACAAGCGCTCATAATATAGTTATATTATTTAATATATGCTATGTGTTATTTGTAATTAATTCTTAATCAATCCTAAATTTCCACACCAAGAACAAAGACACACCTACTCGCAAAACAATGGAGAAATTCTGCTAGTCCTACAATTAATGGTTCTTATTTTGCATTAATGTCCTACAGTGTATGCTTGTCAAAACATAAATAAATAAGCTTAGAGCTAACGGTTAATTAATTTAGCTTGACTATAACGATAAAGTTCTCATTGATAACAATTTCTGTAGTTTTGTTCTCACTTTATACATCATCTATTTTTGATATATATGCACAGCAACATGGAGCAGCTACTGGTATAACTGCTGCTGGTGTTTCCACATTAATCAATAAAGCTGCTGCTCTTAATAGATTAGGTAATTATACTCAAGCTATTCAGTTCTATGACAAAGCATTAGCTATAGATCCAAATAATGAAATTGCTTTATACGGTAAAGGTGAAGCCCTTAATGGCATACGCAATTATACT
>JAFAQB010000421.1 GCA_019246625.1 Nitrososphaeraceae archaeon | reverse complement strand
ATAGAGATGACTGGATATGTTAAATTATTAGCAACAACAGGATCAAGTTTTGCTATTAACAAAGGTGGATGGACATGGGAGGCAAGAGGTGCAAGACATACTGGAGATACATCTCCTGATGTTTGCTATGGCACTTCATATAATGCGCACATACTCTGGAATACTGGTGATGTTAGATGGGAAAAAGAACAAGGGCATGCTGATATTGTATCTACTGATTACTATCCTTCATCAACACCTCCCAGTATAGGTATATTCATAGGCTTTAAAGCAGCAATGTATAATATACAACGACAGGATGGCAATACTGTTGTAAGATTGGAGATTTGGATAGATCCAAACAGTGACAATAACTGGCAGAAAGTATATCAATTTACTGATTCAGGCGGATGGGGAGATGCAGGTGAACAATGTGGAGGAGATCCTGATCAAATTATAACGTGGGGTGGACCTCTAGCCATATTTAGATGGGATGAGGCAACTGACGTAGACATTAAAGATTTTAGTGTAAGAGAGATACAACCTCCTTAAAAGAATTGTTCCGAAACTAGAAGATCTAATAATATGATCAAATAGGTCTGTTAGCATAAAGATCACAATATAACTGGAGTTACATACCATCTGTGATCACGGACATTTTTGGTCTGACCAAACAGGCCAACAATAGGTGTTGATATCTTTCCGTAATATGAAAATAACATTTAAGGCTACTAAAACATATGGTCTTTTATAAGCAATCTTTACAATAACTAGACGCTAGGATCACAACTATCACTGCATCAGGCCTTATCTCGAGGACAAGCAATGTCAGTAGCAATAATACCAACAACAATACTGCCAGGTCTCAATCAAACCCTTCTTCTGTATCTATTCCTTTATCAAAAGGATATGTAAATGGAAAGATGGTATACTTTATTGCAACGGAAGAAGCAAAAAGTATATATTATGTATGTGGTCAGTTGCTGTGATAATAGAAACCATATCAACGGCTACAGGTTTTGCTGTTTTTTCCAAGGCGAGTCTATTTGTTTGCTCTACACCGGTGGGTACTCAGTGAATACAGGATTCGTGCCAAGTCACAGACTTATTCAGAAAGATCATCTGGTCCTTATTGCTGTAATATCTACTCTTGTTATCATAAGCTCATCAATCAATAACTATGGCTATTTCGGCTTTACTAAAGTAGTATATGGTCAATCAGCTCCAAACCAAGTGAATTCCAATACTAATAATTCGGTAAATATACAGGATATCCCAGCAAAAAAGATCCATGTGGGAGATATTGATGTTGCGTACAAGGTCTTTGGTATAGGTGACCCTATATTGCTTATCCCTGGCGGTTCTGATGGTATGAATGCCTGGGACCCATCCCTTCTAAAAACTCTTACTTCAAATTACACAGTAATTGTGTTTGATCCTCGTGGAATTGGAAATACAACAATTGGTTCCAAACCATACACACCATCAACACTAGCAAACGATATAACCGGTTTGATGGATGTTCTGAAAATACCGAAAGCAGGTGTTATGGGATATTCTCTTGGATCATATATAGCACAACAGGTTACAATGATGCATCCAGATAAGGTTAACAGTCTTGTACTTATTGGTTCATCATGTGGCGGAAAAGATCATACACCTAAACCACCTGAGTTTATAAAATTGCAATCCGAAATTGTAAACCAATCTCTAAATCATATTCCTGCTTCCCACGAGGAGATGCAAGCGCTTAATGTTGCTTCATTAGGACCGTGATGGATAAGACTGCATCCTGAATCAAGTCAAATTCCAGAAAATTTAACATCCTTGCAACAACTGAAGCCTGGGCTTCCCCCTGAGGTAGCGAATGATCAGAATAACGTAGGAAAGCATTGGGAGGACAATCCAAACTGGAGTGGTGCTTGTGGTGTGCTTGCGAAATTAGACAAGCCCACGTTGGTCATAACTGGAACTGAGGATAATTGGTACCAGCCGCATGTTAATTCTTTAAAGATTGCAGAAATCATTCCAGGAGCATGGCTTGTACAGATCAAAAATGCTGGCCATGCAATAGTGGATCAATATCCGGCTGAAATCGGTAAGATAATGAATACATTTCTATCGACTACTAGCTCAAATAATTGAATCATCCGTTGAACAAAGCATAAACTGATTTTGAGAGCTAGCTACGACATGATTCTATAGACAAACATTTTTTGGTAGATTCATGAGCAGTCGATTTATATCCAGAATGATCTTTTCTGCTGCTATTACTACTGTTCAAACTCTTTTCTTCACCTCTTTCCACTACAATTGTGAGTTTCCATATACCATCTGTCTACACTACATTTTCATGAGCAACGCCAGAAAGATTAGCATTTGTAATCAGGGCTACGTTTACTGTGGCAAAGATAGTGTTACAAAATTTAGCCAGCTCCCCTGTAAAAGAGCATCCTTCCGTCACAGCTACATAATATCACTAATCCTATTTGCTTAGTAGGATTTAAAGTTAGATACGAGTCAGAAATCATTTTACTGGTAGTAGTCTTTGAGATTTAAAAGTTTATCAAAATAATATCTCTTCAATATCTTCATTGTATAGCAGTCCAGCAGGAGTATAGTGTGCTGCAGTATGGGCTAGTAATCTAGGATATCCTTTTCCAATAGGTTCACCGCATATTTTGCACTTTAGTTTTATTCTTTCCCATGTACACTGTTTACACATTCCTTCGGTTATACGCTGGACATTCGTTACTCCCATTGAGCTTTGCTGGTAGAAGGGTTCATCTACTTTTGCGAAACTGGTTCTGTCAAGTCACTTAGTATTGAGGGGGATAGTTCACGAGGGACAAAGGATCCGTACAACAGATTCAAATCCGGTGTTCCCCCTTCCAAGTGAAAAGCTGATTTCGCAGTCATGCAGCAAATCTAACACTAAATAGGAACTGTACTGACGCAATCTTTTGCTCCCAGGGTGTTCTTGCTGAGGCCAAGCATCGTATTGGCTCAAGGTGAGTAGCTCTCGAATGTCGGAGTATGTATAATCTGGCAAGTTTGTTAGTCAAGCCAGGTTTTGGCAATGCCTCTTCAATTATTTTCTCGGCTCCTCTAAGTCCTAATGGATTATTTTTGTAGTTTGTAGCCTCACTTATCCATATCGGATAAGAACTAAGATGTTTTAGTGGATGTATATTCAGCCACTGCTGCAGTAATTTTA
>JAFAQB010000229.1 GCA_019246625.1 Nitrososphaeraceae archaeon | reverse complement strand
AGCAAAGGCAATAAACGGAACTCCCAATACCCCATTCACTTTAGCGTCTATAACTACTGATCCAGTAGCAAATACAACTACAATAAATGTGCCAATAACTTCGGTTACAAATTTCCTTTGATCAGAGCTTAGGCTGTTGAGTATTTTTAACAAGATCTGCTGCAAGTTGCCTTACCCTTTGTTCTATATCGTCTCTGATTTTCCTTACCTTCTCTAATGGCTTTCCTTTCGGATCTTCTATATTCCATTCTACTAAGTTATGATGAATGAATAATGCAGGACATGCTTCTTTTTCCATACATCCCATATTTACTCTAATAGCAGCGTTTCTTATCATGTCTTCTGTGAGTACCTTTTACTTTTGTTTGCTGATATTAATGCCAATTTCATTCATTGCCTGTACTACTACAATCTTTAACAGCTTTCACTAATATGCTAGTCATTCTTGTTCTTTTATCATCTGCTTGATCGTCAATGTATGGTTTTTCTTCTAATACTTTGATACTTCGGAATCCTGCTTTTCTTATAGTGTCCAGATAGTTTTTCTTTGTTAATACACCATCAATACAACTGCACCATTTGTCTGGGTTAATCGAGTCTTTGCTTATTTCTCTGTCAGTAACCAAGTCTGATATTAACATTCTTCCGCCGTCCTTCTTCAATATCCTGTAAATCTCTTTGAACGTGGCTACTTTATCAGAAGTTAAATTGATAACGCAATTGCTTATAACAAGATCTGCAGTATTATCTTCAACAGGAATTCTCCTCTCTATATCTCCCTTCACAAACTCTACGTTTGTATAGCAGTTGTCCTTTGCATTTTTCCTTGCCTTTTCTAACATTTCATCAGTCATATCGACCCCAATTACTTTACCTGATCTTCCAACCTTGTTGGCTGATAGGAATACGTCTATTCCAACACCAGAACCTAAATCTACGACTACTTCCCCTTCTCTGATTCCCGCAAACTTTGTCGGTGTGCCACATCCTACTCCAAGTACAGAAGCTTTAGGAATAGAATCTATATCTTTGATATCATAACCAACAGCTGCTGCAGATTGCATGGGCGAACCATTTTCGCCACATTTCTCTTCTGGGGAGCAACAGCAACAACTAGAGTTACCGCTTAGTGCCATCTTGCCGTATCTTTCTCTTATTTTTTCTTTAAGTTGCTGTTCTTGCATATCCTATAGTTTAGAAAGGAAACTATTTAAGTTGTCAAGAGAAATTAAGGAAACTAAGTGATGGAAACAATTGGAAAAGGATGAGAAGGATATAATGATGATGCCACTGCAGCAACAAGATTACCTTTAATACAGAGTGAACAACCATGCGATTTCAATGGTTATGATGCAGATATACTTATGAAAGAGACAGCCAAGCTCAGGAAATTAATAACAAAGAAGGGAACACTTGAAATCTTAATTCCTCTATGCTGCACTACAAATCCAGTTAGACAAGAAAATGAAAGAAAGCAGAAGTGTATTTGACTTAACTCCTTGTATAACAAGAAAGTTGTGTACTGAATCATAGTTGGCTTAGAAGAATGTGGTTAGTCCCATATTTTGAATATTCAGAGTTTTTTTAGTAAATTACCTTGTAGTTGTGACATAAATAAATTAATCGGATACTCGCTTCTCCAGTAAACATAATCATATCTATGAAGACTAGATATCATTCCCATTACCTCTGAATCAATTACTAGATCTTTTATCTGCCTATATACTTCCCATGCTTCACCAGGACTAAGATTAACACTTGCAGCAAATTGATCTATAGATGAAGTCTTGATCACGTTTTCCGTATAGTAGTATTACGATATTCACTATCGTCTTTCATTTTTTGTAAGATATTACCTGTACTCATATCCTCGACAGGTGCGCCCAAAATTTTGGCCACTATTCGAGCTTTATGTGATTCCTTTTTCTTAGAATAGAGATAACGTCCTAAGATCGAAAGTCCAAAGCCGATTCCAAACGAAGAAATTTGTGATTGCACATCAGGTAATTTAGATGATGATAAAGAAGTCAGTGTATCAATTGCTATCTTCTTAATATCGGGCTCCCCTTCTAACGTACTCTTAAAATAATCCCTGAAATCCTTCAGATATCCTAAGGACCTAAGAGACAAGCAGTAGACAGTGGTATATCATGTAATTATTAAGACTTTTTGTACTGATGTAAAGGACCTAAGATGCAAACGTTGCTAGCATCAACTAAGGGTAATGATGGCCAACTACTATTGTCAATTATGTTTGATGGTAAGTTTCCACAATTCATGCCAAGTGCAAACCCAAGTTCCATATCTGCAGCTTCGCCAGTTGGAGATTTACGTGGTGGATAAGCATCTTCATGGCCATCTACAAAGAACAAGCCTGCACTACTTCCATGAATCTCCTTTGCTGCTGCCAAACATCCAAGAAGAATTGGACAGTCACCACCTATAACTAATGGAAACC
>JAFAQB010000190.1 GCA_019246625.1 Nitrososphaeraceae archaeon | reverse complement strand
AGGGAATCCTGGAAGACCAGACTATCCTTATGATGCAATGTCACTTAATTATCGTCAAAAGTCAGGAATATGGATTGCATTAATTCTCGCTGCAGTAGCAATGTTATATGGCAGTAATGTGCTTTTTTCTGGAAAATAGAAAAGAATGGATGCAAATGAAAATCCAACCGAGTCTTTTTACATGACTCATAAAGGTCTTAAAGGCTAAGAAGGAAAATACAGGGAAATAAGATATCGACATTGCATTGGAAGGGGGCCCACGCAACTTAAATCATATAATCAAGGGAATCATCTATCCATTTTGAATTTTATGTTGTTAGCCAAGAAAGAACTGGGTAACTCCCAATCCTGTAGCTTTAACCACACCATAGATGTTTTTTTTGTTTAAAGTTCTAACTTGATTGGTTATTATAATTCTCATTATCAGTAAGACATCATATAGCAATTTCTTATAATCAAAGATTAGCTTTTCAACTCCGTCCTTTATTGGTAAGCCAACAATGTGATTAAGCAGCAGTCTCCTTTTGTTCTTATATCTTCTATCTAATGCTCTTCAATATTCCATATCCAGAAGCGAATCAAAATAGGCGCGCCGCATCCAATTAATGAAGTAAATTATTATTGTTAAATATTATAAGCTATTATTAAGTATGAAAAAGCTGATACAATAACGAAGAAAACTCGGTTATTGGGGTTATATACTGTATCACGTATATATTATATTGTATGTCAAGGTATGAGAACTAGCGATACTACAATAAGAGAAGTAATATTAACAGATAAAGGAAAAGGCCATTTGTGCTTGTTGTGTCAAAAACCAACAGGCTCAAAAAATATCCCTATATGTGAAGATTGTGTTATTGACAATAATATATTTAGGTCACTTGCCATTATCAAAGAAATGTCATACGTACACAAAGTAGACGATAATTATTACCATTATTAACATTCATCATCTCTCTACATCAAAGATAATAGTTTAGCCGATATACTAATAGCAAATAATTTTGATGACAAGTTCATCTATTTTTTGTAAGTATCACATCTATCACAACTCCTGTTGTCGGTTTTTACTATTGTTTGAGAGCTCTTGATATGGCATGAGGGTACAATGCCATCTTCTTTGATATAGGTTCCTTTGCTCAGTGTAGGAAAATAATTGGTCATGCCCTAGTACCACAAATCTGCCATCTAAGTGGATATACTTATCTATCCAGCAGTCAAATATGTGACTTTCTCCCAACTGTCCAAGTACTTACTTGTGCAGGTGGTTTACCAGTACTAAAGCCAGCTATCATCATTATCATCATAAATCATCTAGTAGATAAGACGATGGTTGCAGCAGAGAAAGAAAATGGGTTCATATCCCTCACAAATATCTAAAGTTTATAAATAAATCGTTGGTACAATGCATTATTTTTCCAGCTTCATGCCAGCCAAATCCAAGTCGAAGAGATCCCTTAAACAACAGCTTGCTTATAGCAAGACGATTTTTGTCTTTTCTAGCGTCTTTGATGATGATAACTTTTTCTAAAGGATCCGTGATCTATATCTTCTTGATCATCGCTGCTTAAATAGATTTTATATTGTTAGTTTAATATGGGTAAACAATCAGCATAAAATTATATTCATCAAAAAATAGTCATAAGAGACTACCCGAATGTAAATGTGTACAATTGAAATCCTTTACCTATAATATCTATTATAATAGAATGGGGGTTATAGTCATTGTGCATTGATAAATTATACAATCTTTGACCGTCAATTCTAAAACTACCATCTTGTGATAAATCCACTCCTAATGACTTGCTTGATGTTGCTAGTGCTCCTCCTCCCCCATCATTAGATACAACACCTCCACCTTTTCCTCCTGCCACTATGTTCACAGACTTTGCATAATAAATTAACACAACACGTCCAGTATCGCTTTGCAATTCTATATCGTCAGAGTTGTTTTTCCAATTGCCTTGAAGATATACAATATCAGGTTCGAAATTGGTATTTGATGGGATCGAATATGAAACTATCTGATCTGGTTTGAAGCCTTCAGGATTTCCAAGTGGTGCTCTTGCTTTATCATATCCTAAGTATATTTCTGGCGTTGTGCCTTTTGTTAGATCTACAGATTGCAAACTTCCTGGCTTAATTACTGTTGGTTTTGTACTGAAACTAATCTCTTTTGCACCCATAAGAGCTGCCCGTTCAGCTAGCAATGACTGAATTGCCTTTTCTGTCTGATCATAACCACCCTCTCCTATATGATCATGCCTTATGTATCCATCGGCATCGATTAAGTAATCCCTTGGCCAATACTGGTTTCCATATGCATCCCAAGTTCCATGGGCACTATCTAGCAATACAGGATAAGTTATTCCCAATCTTTGCACAGCAGCCTTTACATTGTCGTAGTTCTTTTCAAACTCAAATTCAGGCGAGTGAACTCCAACTATGACCAAGCCCTTGTCAGCGTATTTCTGATACCAATCATTGATATGGGGTAGGGTACGTATGCAGTTAATGCAGCTGTATGTCCAAAAGTCTACCAGTACAACTTTTCCTCTCAAAGATGAAAGTGTCAAAGGGCTATTATTAGGTGTATTAATGTAACCGGCAATTTGGGCAAATTCAGGTGCCTTTATAAATTGTGATTTGTCAATATGCTGAAACTGAGCTTTATCAAGCTTTATCGTAGTTATTGTACCATTTTGTACAGTTGCTGCTGAAACAAATTTTTCTACTTGTTGCTGTGCAGCTGATGATGACGATGCCTTGTTAACATTAGGGCTGTTAAAATATATTGCAAAGCCGATAATTACAGAGACTACAGCAATTGCCATCAGTAGCGCACTAAAATTATCTCTATTCACTATTCAAATCACCCTCTATTCTTTTCATCTATACCTCTAAATTCATCGCTCAAGGTTAATCAACTGATTGACAAGTGGAAAATTAGATAGTAGAATCAACTGATTTGTAAATAGTAATATACCAACGACAATCAGTATTCCACCCATTGCGAGGTTAAAGTATTTTAGATGCTTTACCATCCTTCTGATTAGACCAGTAGCTCGTGAAAAGAAAGCACCTGTAATTAGAAATGGTATACCTAATCCCAAAGAGTATGCTAACAGTGAATTATAAGCTGCTGCTGGATGACTAGCTGCTAGTGCAAATGTGCTTCCCAGAATTGGTCCAACACATGGAGTCCAGCCTGCTGCAAATGCAGCTCCAAAGACTAATGAAGTAACATAGCTTGTCTTAAATCTTGGCAATCTTGTCATCTTCTTTTCAAAGTTTAAGGTTCGCAGTTTCGTAGATAAAATCAAGTATACACCAAATGCAACTATTACAATTCCACCAATTGATGTAAGTAAGTGTTGAAATCCATTTCCATAAGTCGCAAGCACACTATTCAGAACCACCCCCAATACTGAAAATACTAGTGAAAAACCAAGAACAAAGTAAACAGTATTGAGGAAAACGTTAAGTCTAGTCGCTCTCTTAATAGTCAAAGACTGTCCACCATCATTTGCAGTTGTAATCCCAGTTGTTTCTGAATTCTTGGCTTCATTTGCAGCTGTTCCTGAAAGATACGATATAAAGCCAGGCAATATTGGAAGAACACATGGTGACAAAAATGAACCTAATCCTGCAAATGCAGAAATTAATACACTTGTTTCTACTACCATTGGATGTAATCAATCCTCCTTCGAAGTATTAACCATTAAACAATATGACGTCCAAGTTTATATTATACTTATTTCCAAATTACCTCCAGATTTTTTCCTCACACCTAAATATAGCCAGGATAATACTGCAAGTTTCAGTGAATTTAAAGTATAACTTAATATCTACCAAAAAATAACAATAGTAGTAGTACAGCTGCTCTATCATGTGAGTTCTAATTCATACATCGATTATAACCTATGTGCCTACGCATCCATCCATCATAATTTTATCTCTAAAATTCAAATTCAGTTTATCAGCATATGTGAATGTGATTCCTTCACTGGTAGTAACTACCTGGTAAATAGTTATTACTGATTTACAGACGGTTAGTCATATACTTATCTGATTTATCTCTAAAAAACTATCACCGATGATCAAGAACAATTTAAATTTAAGAATATGTGTAAATCCCGTATGCCTGAATGGCCTTTTCTCTAGTCACTTAAAATATATACACTTACCAATTTGTATCTCTTGCGTTTGTAATGGTTGCGCAAGGTAATCTATAGTGAAAGAAAAAGAAAAATTGATTCAGAAGAATGTTTTAACTGATATCGGTGACACTTTTGGGTAGATGACTAAAATCAAAACTCCAATTTAAAATCAAAAAATGAACGCCATCTTGGAAGAACATAGATGGGTCCTGAACTATCATCACTATCAGGATATTATTCTTTAGATGTCATTTATTTATAGGACTTATAATATCAAACCAAGAGTCTACTCGTCATAAAAATGACAATTTGAAAGTAGGCCTTCCTGACGTTGTATTAGATTTAACAATAAATTAAAGAAGTGATAAAGTTTACTTGTATCTGTGCTATAAAATAAATAATTATGCTTAGTAGTATCACATAATTGATTCGTATTCAAAGTAATTTTTGCCGCTATTTTCCTATTAGGGTACCAATATATCCTGTTTCCACAAAAGATATATGGTTTCATTTTCCGGAATAGATAGTATTGAAGAACAAGACTAGTACTAACATTAGTTCTAAGCAGAAGAATGTTTTATTTTCAAAATCTAACTATAAATGGAGTAGAGAGGAGGAATCGGATTCTTTTGCTCAGAAGGTTAAACTTTTCAGGCAAGGCAAGTTATCTGAAGATGACTTTCGCCGTTTTAGGCTGCAGCATGGTGCCTATGGTTCTAGACTGCAGATGAATTATAGTATGGTTAGAATCAAAATTCCAAGTGGTGAAATTAGTCCAGAACAACTTGAGAAGATTGCAAATTTGTCTGAGGCTTTCTCGATCGGCTCAGCCCATGTCTCTACTCGCCAGAACATTCAACTTCACTGGGTACAGTTGGAAGACGTTAGCGAGGTGATGAGAGGCCTAGCTGAAGTAGGTCTCACCACGAGAGAAGCCTGCGGCAATACAGTTAGAAATGTAATGTGCAGCCATTTTGCTGGTGTCTGTCCAGAAGAAGCGTTTGATGCTACTGCCTATGCCAAAGCAATTGCACGATTTTTTATTAGAAATCCGATGTGTCAGAACCTTCCACGAAAGTTTAAAATTAATTTTGGTTGTTGCAATAAGCACGGATTAGTAAGAATTGCAGATATCGGTTTGATACCAGTGATCATGGATGGAGAAAGAGGCTTCAAGATTTATCTTGGCGGAGGTCTTGGTGCAGCCTCATTTATAGGTCATTTGTTAGAAGACTTTACACCAGAGAATAAACTGCTTTCAACAAGCATGGCTACTATTCGGCTATTTGATAGGCATGGTAACCGTGAAAATATGGCTAGAAACAGAATGCGCTATTTAGTTCATGAAATGGGATGGGATAAATTCCAAAAGATGGTACTCAAGGAGCGCTCGATTGTTCAGATGACGACCGCAGCCTCTACAGCAAAACTTTTCGATATCGGGGCAGAAGAAACTGAACAATTACCAAAAACAGAACATACAATGGTGAAACTGCCCATTTTAAAGGAACAAGTTACTACTACAGAAAGCCCATCTTATGAAAGATGGCTGCATACTAATGTTGTCCCGCAAAAACACTGGGGCTATTTTACAGTATTTGTAACACTCGGAGCAGGTGATATTACAGCAAATCAACTTAGAGTATTAGCAGGAACGATTCGCGACTTCTCTGTAGAAAGTGCTGCTAGAAACACGCCACAACAGAACTTGGCGATCCGTTTTGTAAAGGAGAATGACTTAAATGAATTTTACAACAGGCTAGCATCTGTTGGTCTGGCAAACCCTGGGGCATTAACAATTGCATCAGCAGTTGGATGTTCTGGAACTACCTCATGCAATCTAGCAATTACAAACTCTCACAGACTAGCAAAAGAGGTGCAGCATAAATTCTTGGAATTAGGGTTCGACACTGATGATGATCTTAGAGATTCGACGATCAAGATCAGCGGTTGTCCAAATTCGTGTGGGCAACATGAAATTGCTACAATTGGATTCTTTGGCGGTGCGTCAAGAATCGGAACTGCAATGGCTCCAACATATACAATGCTATTTGGTGGAAGCGCAGAAGAACAAGGGGAATTAGGCAAGGCAATAATGCGTGTACCAGCAAAGCGTGTCATAGATACAATTTGCAGGATAGTTGAAATATACAAACAAGAGAAGTCTAATACCGAAACACTGAAGCAGTGGATTAATAAAATTGTAAGGGGAGAAGGAACAGGCAATATGAAGAGTATTGAAAATATCAAAACAGCGCTTACTTCATTTACGCATCTACCTCCAGTAGAACAAGAGCCAGAATTATATAGAGATTATGGCACTGATATTAAATTTAATGCAAAAACTGCCAGAGGAGAATGTGCCGCTTGAAAGTTAAACTGGAGGATAAAAATGTAGATGATAGCAATAATGATAATTTGCTCTCCATTATCTGTACTATTGACACTTTGAGAACATTGATAAAAAAAAAATTGGTTCGAGTAGTAGATGTCCGTAAAGCGGAAGATTACCAACAAGAACACATTCCAACGGCAGTTTCGCTGCCACTTGCGGTGCTATTAGAAAAAGATACGCCAGAAGGAGTAGTAGATATTCTGGAGAGCCTAGGGATATCAGATAAAATGCCAACTGTCATTTATGATGACACATTCGGTGCGTTAGCGGCTCGAGTCGCGTGGACCTTTCAGTATGTTGGTCATACGAATACTGCACTGCTGGAAGTAACATTTAGTCATTGGAAAAATTTAGGGCTGGAAACGGATAAGAACATCAATACATTTCCAAAGACACAGCATTCTCTAAACATAAATTATGATATTCATGCGGATGCACCTTACGTAGAGATGGTAAAGGAACAGCCTAATAAAATATTGGTAGATTCTAGAGAGCGATTGAATTTTTTGACTGAGCATATTCCTGGTGCTAAAAATATTCCATATACTATGGTAGGATCCATCAATAATAGTAGTAGTATATTACGCAAGCCAGAAGAAATAAAAAGGTTTATCTACAATAGGGGAATTACTTCTGATTCTGAAGTCATCACGTATTGTGGCAGTGTTGGAACATTATCTGGCTTAACGTACTATGCACTAAAATTGGCTGGAGTAAAGAATGTCAAGCTATATTCAAAATCATTTAGAGAATGGAAATCTCTAGGCAAACCCAAAGAAGAATTTAAAGATGCTAACTACTGGGATTTATCAGCAGAATAATAAATACATAAGATAGATCTAGTTGATTTAAACAGAAGGTTATGCATAGCAAATGTCCTATCAGATTCTGCTGACAAACTGTTATAAGGGTTGCATGCTAAATCTATAGTTAAAGACCATACTATTGTGAATGTTCGCCCGTGGATGATCTCGAAGCATTGCTGAGTGATGATTCACTTGGAACATCAGGAAAGTTCTCGTTCATTCTCTGTTCGGCAACTGCACCTGCCTCAGATAATATCCTATCTGCATCTTCGGCGTTAGCGTCAAATGCAAATAATGCATTATTATCTATGCTTCCTGTATTTATCAAGGTGTCGCTGAGAACTCTATTAACTTCTCCTAATTCTATATCTGCTTCTGGCATTACACCTGACATGTCAGATTTTATTCTTGTCAATACTCCAACTGCTGGGACTATGGAAGCCATTACATCTCCAATATCTACTGTTGATTGCAATCTTAGCTGTATCTGTTCTGTAGTCATCTTTAAATGTGAAATCATCTTGGTGGTCCTCTTAATCTGTGCTAGTTCGTTCGACATCATCTTAACTTGTTCCACATCATGTTTTTGCAAATTTGATACAACCTGATTAAAGAGAAGTTTCTCTTTTCCCCTTAAATTCTCTAAAGTAATGTTTAGTTTATGATTTTGTGTATTGATTTTATTTTTTGCAAATTCAATCCGTGGTTTGAGCGGTTGTTGTGTTCTCAGGTTTTCCTTTATCTTCTCTGAAGTGTTTGATCTACTTTCTTTAACCCAGCCACTGCTAAAGTTCATTGCAAAATAGATTTATAAAATTGCGTTAAATTGCAATGTCATAATTGAATAACCAAATGGTAATATTTCCTAAACATGATATGCATTATGTTATAAGTCTTATCAAAATATGCTTTGTCATACTATCTTATTGGTTAAGTAAAGCTATATTAAAATAAACAATCTTATATGCCTTAAGTGTGCACAATTAGCTGATTTTTCAGTATACACAAATTCAAAAGAACCATTAATCAATCTTGAAATTGAGAAAGTATGAACACTAAAATATTCTATTATTAGACCTATAACTGGTAATCTTAAGGCCGAAAGATTCTGTCTTATTGTTGCAGTTCTTAAAGCTACTGTTGTAATACTTATATTGCTTCCTTGTTATAGGACTTGTATCATATAATATAACCAACAAGAGAATCTACTGCATATGCTAGGAGCAAGAATGTCTCGAGATATTGGTGCTATTTTAAAAATCTCAGTTATATAATAGCTACTGGGCTTCAGAGGGTCGTGTTAACTTAAGTGCCTCACCTTCTTATGTTACTAAATTTTATATGAGCTAATATATAAACCTCAAATAATCCTCTTCCTTAATAATCAGTAATGTAAATAGGAGCCAGCCAGTCGATAAGCAGATCCAGTTCATCACAAACTATAGTGATCCTTAATGGACCTAGTGGGGACTCATTTTCCTCTTCAATTACCGCTACAATTCCAACAGCTGCGGCCTGCTTATTCAATAAGAACCAGGTAGTATTTGTGATTCGGTTATATGTTAACATTCTCCTTAAAACTCCGGCTGCCGATCTAGATCTAATTTGCTGATAAATGATATTCAATGAATCGGCTCTATTGGATCTGGCAACAACTCTGCTGTTGTAACTGATCTCCGGGGAACATTTGTCAATAACATTGGTAATAGCGGTAATTACCTTATCACGAGATTCAGAAGGATTAACAAGGGTCTCAATTTTCAATTCAATTTTAGATATCACAGGAAATTTTCTCATTAGTTCCTTCTTTGTAACTTACGCATATTACTATTATTACTATTACTATTATTATTGATTTCAATAATCCATTTTCGAATTATTTCAAAAGCTTTTTCTTTTAATTCTTCAATCGTTAAATTGTTGTTAGACAAAGTTTCGTCAGCCAAAGCGATTGCTTCACTGATGCCTACTGTTAATTCACGTTTATCACGAATTATAAAATTGTCTCTGATCATTGGAGCATCAGATCTGGCTCTTTCTTTCAAATGCCCAAACCTTGTAGTTGTTGCTGCATGGATTGCAAGTAATTTAACATGTCCTATGGTCTTTAATACTTCAACTTCCGCAATACTTCTGATACCGTCAATAACTATATTGCCACTAATGTCACCATCCACAATCTCTTTTTCAACATTTTTTAGAATTAAATGGGCAATTGCTCCTGGACCCAAATCATTGCGCAATTTTAACATTAAATTGCCTAAATTCTCATCGGTCATCTCTAAATTTTGTTGTCTGGCTTCCTCTCTTACGATGTCACCCATTGTTATTACTAGAAATCCTCTTTCCTTGAGTGAATTTGCGACGGTGGATTTACCTGCACCAGGCATACCTGTCAGACAGATGATAAGCCGCTTGTTTTGTTTTTGGTATATATTACGTCACCTGCAAGCTACGTTGCATCATTAAAACAAATCAAAGCAATATAAAAATAATTAGAAAGTGCATTTGATTGCAGACATTCGTGCTGTTATTATCTGTATTAGTATATTCATATATGATACTCTATGATTCTAAAATATTATAAGCATATTGCAATAGATCTGGAGTAATTGAATAGAGTACGAGCGTTTATTGCTGTAGATGTATCTAACAAAAATGGTATTGAAAACCTGCAGCAAGAGTTATTACAAAGTACCAAATGGAGTCCACGTGAGGTCAAGCCTGTTGAAAAACAGAATTTTCATTTTACACTTATTTTTCTCAGCACAGTTGACTTGGATACTATTGACAAAATCAAAGCTAAATTGTTGGAATTACAATTTAAGTCAATTAAAGTAACTTATACTGGTCTGGGAGGGTTTCCAAGCTCAGATTTTGCTAGAGTGATTTGGATTGGAGTGGATGAGAAAGGGGGAAAAGATCTCGTTAGCCTTGCTGAGTTAGTAATATCAAAAATGGCAGAGATGGGGTTCAAATCTAAACCATTCACGCCACATATGACGATATTTCGAATAAAAAGGAAGCACTTAAAACTAAATACTATAATCTCAAAGTATAATCACAAGACTTTCGGTTCTGACGTTATTAGCAATATACATCTAAAAAAAAGTCATCTAACACCAGCTGGCTCAGTTTATCATGATGTATTTACAGTGTATGCCATATGACGGATATATCGAATATCATTCTTTCTAAAGCAATGCAATTGTGTCAACCATCGCCTTCGGAAATAAAAAAGTTGACAATGGTAGCATGCAAAGCAAAGAACCTTGTTACTAAATACAGTTCTCCAAAAATAATAGAAATAGTTTTTGGTGGATCGTTTGCGAAAGGAACATGGCTGAAGAACGATGCAGACATAGATATTTTCATAAAACTCGATGCTTCAATCAGCAATGAAGAGTTTGAGCAACTAGGTAAACAAATAGGATTGGAGTCATTGAAAATGTACAAGACCCGTCTACGTTATTCTGATCATCCGTATGTCGAAGCATTAGTTAAAGGAAATCGTGTCAACGTTGTTCCGTGTTACAATGTAGAACAAGGCAAATGGAAAAGTGCAGCTGATAGATCTCCATTTCACACAGAATATATAAAGAATCATTTAGATGAGGAGAAAAGAAATCAAGTGAGGCTGTTAAAGAAATTTTTAAAATCTTTTGGAATATATGGTGCTGAAATCGCTACAAGTGGTTTTAGTGGTTATGTCGCAGAAATTTTGATTCTAAAGTATGGTTCTTTTGAGTCAGTATTACATGCATTTTCAAATATCAATATAAGAGAAGACGAAAGAAACGTAATTTCTGTTGACAAAGCAGATGAAGATATTATAAAAACTTTTCAAAGCCATATTATTATAGTTGATCCTATAGACCCTAGAAGAAATCTAGGTACTGCAATCTCCGCAGAGAGTGTTGGTAAGTTTCTGTTAGCAGCAAGAGCGTTCTTAGAAAAACCATCACTAAACTTTTTCGAAAAGAAAGATAAAAAACATGCTAATTTTTCCAATAAGCGACTTTATCCAAATTTACTCATAATTGAATTCTGTTATTCAGAGCGTAGTCCTGATGTAATTTGGGGTCAGCTAAAAAGAAGTCTTAATGCAATTTCAAGGCAGCTAAATCTTGCAGGCTTTAAAGTAATTCGAAATATATGCACAACAGATGAAAAAAAATTAGCTGCCTTTATATTTTTATTAGAATCGCTTACATTATCATCATATGCTGAAAGGGTCGGTCCAGAAATCTTTAGGAAAGATGCCACTGCTAGATTCATATCAAAGAATAGCAGAGAGTCTCTATTGATGTGGATTGACAAAGAAACGAGGGTTAAAAGTTTAATTGAGAGAAGAACAAAAAATGCAACAGATTATGTGAAATTACTTTTATCCGGAAGAATTGAAAGTACAGGAATTACAAAGGGATTAATAATAGATATCCAAACCACTCTTCAAATTTATACAGGAGACAAAAGAAAAATAAAGGGATTAATAAAGGATGCCATTACCAAGATTATCACAACAGAATCCATTATCTTTGAACGAACTTGATATATATTCACCTGAACTTGCCATTATAATTTCATATCCACTCTTTAATGTTCTACAATATGCTAATCGCTTAAATGAAATATGTTCGCTTGGGATTACACATGTTTTACCTACAGGATCGACGAAAATTGGCAACATAGCTATTGCAGGTAAGGGAAGCGTGAGCATTGTTCTGAAAGTTAAGACCAAAGGCAAAATCTGTGCTCTTAAAATAAGAAGGACTGACGCAAATAGGGAGACAATGAAACGAGAGGTATCTATGCATAAAATCGCAAATTCTGTTGACGTCGGACCCAAACTCTTCAGATTCTCCAAAAATTTGATCTCTATGGAGTTTATTGACGGTTTGAGTATAGTTGACTGGGTGAAGCAGCAGGATATTACATCAGATGAAGTTCGTAAAGTTGCTATCTCTATCTTAGAGCAATGTTATAAATTGGACAAAGTACATATGGATCATGGAGAACTGAGTTGTATAAATCACCACGTAGTTATCTCAAAATTAAATACTGCCAATATTATTGACTTTGAAAGCTCTAGTACTCAAAGAAAATCACGCAACGTAACTGCTGCTGCTCAATCATTATTCATAAGCAGAGGACTTATTTCAAATAGAGTGAATGAAATGTTAGGATGTGCTAAGAAGGAAAAAAATATCGGGGTCTTAAAAACTTATAAGTGGAACCAGAATAAAGCCAACTTTGACAAAATAATAGATGCATTTTGTTAGTGGGCTCATGAATAATATGCATAGTACACGTCTTTCAGATTCCCTATTACTAAACCATTCTCTGAAGAATCATTTTACTATCCAAATCTGCAACAAACACATTCTAGTTTACACCTGTTTTTCTATAACGAAAATAGTCGAAGAATTCGATACTATAACATATTGGATTGCTGTTTAATGATGCCCTTTTAAAACGAAGGATGTAATTATGTTCCAACTTTAATGACTAAGTGATTGTTTTATTGCTTAAAGTAAAGGATGCTATAGATTTTCGAGCAGTCGCTGCAGTCTCATGAACAATCAGTAGTAATCCCTGGTGCATCATGTGATACTCCTTCTCTTCTGAATTCTGAAGGAAGCCGAACTAATAAAAAAATTTAAGGTTAGAAACGAACAGGCAAGCCCTGATATGCAAATATATGGGTAAAAAATGCGAAATTGAAGAAATTATAAGGTTATATCTTGTATTTGAAATAAGAACGAATATTACTGACTGCTTATTTCCTTAATTAACATCTTGACTGTGTTGATGTCAAGGTCGAGTTGATCTGCAATCATATTCTCTGGAATTCCAGATATATGAAGATTTCTTACTATCTCTCTCTTTTCATTGTTTATTATATTGGATGGTGGATATAGTGATAATTCTGATTCAACTGATTCAATATATTGTGAGACTTTGTCTATTAGATTATCAGTATTAGCTCTGTCATCTGCTGAAAACACGAGTACATGATCCTTGACTGGTATACTTATCATCTTTACTTTATCGTAAGTATATATTACATATCTCAAATTACCTAGTTCTGAAGTAAACATTCTTCTCAAGTCAACAATATATGCGGATTGGGCCAAACTCAATTCTGGGTCTCTTCCCTTAAGATGTTCCTTTATGCCTGTCCTAGTATTTCCTGCATATAGATGCCCCGATTTTTCCACTATTCCAGCAAATCTAATTGCAGAGTCTAGATTCAAAATATTTGTAGAGAATTGCTCTGATTTCATATTTAACCTGTAAATAAATTGATCATATAGCCTTTTGTAAAAGTCGTGAATAACATAGATACAGAGATGCTGAAAAACTCGAGAAATGTTAAAGCAGAATACTCGTTTGAGAATATGTGGATATCTTTTCTAAATGCTGGTACTTTTACTTCTCATCACCAAGAAATTATGACGCTTCAGAGCGATTGTCTTGTAACCCAAAACTAGTCTTCCTGATTTTAAAGGCTACTCCTTCTTCATAAAGTCCTTTGGACATACTTTTTAAAATTCCTTCCTTTACTCTTGTAAATCTATCTTCATTATCAACAATGTCAAAGGGAATTTCTACCTCCATCTCGATATCTATTCTGATTTTTCTTGTGATACTCAATCACGTTCAATGAGAAAATCCAAACCTATTAATATTTTGCATTAGAACATATCAATAATAACAAACTTACTATCGATTACTCCTATCTATTGGCCTTAACTTTAAACTCTCCTGTTTTTATAAAGGTATAAAAATTATTATAAAACTATTGTCTTTGATAAAGATTACTTTTCTACGGTTAAAAAGAAATTTTTGACCTATAATGAATCAAAACTTCATTATTATAGAATTAAGTTATATTATGTATGATAATATATCGCATGATAAACATAATATCACAATGTGTAATATGTGGTTCTCCTGTATCTGTTAACAGAGCCTTGTTGTTGTTAACACATAAAATACTGGATATGTATGAATTTGTTGATATATAGATCGTAAGGATCTGCTGAGCTTGACATCATCAGCTTACTTCGATAGTCCAATTCTAATAGGATTATTATAGTCGCATTAAACTATGATATTACTTAAATTCCTAGTTGGACAAAAATTCAATACAATCTGATGTATAATTCCTTGAACTTCGCATATTATCCCAGGAGTATGAATATTCATTTATTAATTTATTTATCGCATACCTATTAAGATTGGAACGAGTTTTAGATTATAATGGACTTAGCTAAATTAAGAGTATGCCATTGATTAAGATTTGTTAATCTTACTATGAAATAAACGCCATCAAGGAAAGGCTTTGCATTGACATTCTACCTTTGATATGTTATGGCGAACAACTATATTAACTAAACAAATAGTAGCTGAAAATGCCTGTGGAACTTTTCTATATTGTACATATCTATTATGGCTTGTCAGTGTATGGGACTATCGCTTTATTTTTCTTTTCGTATTCAACAATTATGGACTCTAACTGTAAAGTAACGTCTATTTCATCTAAACCTTGCAGCAAGGTCTTTTTCCTATATTCATATATTTTAAAATTTGTAATTATGGTGCCGATAGTGACCTGCTGGTTAAACAGGTCAATCTCAACATCCAGATCGGTATTTCTAAATAAATACTCAATTTCTTCACTGCTTAAACTAACTGGCAAAAGTCCAACCTTGAAGCAATTAATATAGAAAATGTCAGCAAATGATTGTGCAACTATTGCTTTGAATCCATAATCTTGAATAGCCCAAACAGCATGTTCTCTGGAACTTCCACTACCAAAATTATCACGTGCAAGCAAGATCTGTCGGCCTGTATATTTTGGATCGTTTAATACAAACTTATGTTTTGGATTTCCATCTCTATCAAAGCGCCAATCATAAAATAAATACTTGCCAAAACCAGTCCTCTGAATCAGTTTAAGGAACTGTTTTGGAATTATTTGATCAGTGTCTACATTAGATATGTCTAGTGGAGTCACTTTACTTTTGATAACTTTAAAGGGTTCCAACTCGTTGTCACCTTGTTGTTATAACCATTTTCTTACATCAACAAAATGTCCTTCTATTGCTGCGGCTGCTGCCATAACAGGACTTACAAGATGCGTTCTTCCACCACTTCCTTGACGTCCCTCAAAGTTACGATTTGAAGTGCTGGCGCAACGCTCGCCAGGCGCAAGGATATCAGAATTCATTCCAAGACACATACTACATCCAGATTCCCTCCATTCAAAGCCAGCATCTTTGAAAACTTTGTCCAATCCTAATTTCTCTGCTTCAATTTTTACTTTTTGGGAACCAGGTACTACCATTGCTCTAACTTTGCACGATACCTTTCTTCCTTTTACAACAAGTGATGCTTCCAATAGATCTTCTAATCTAGAATTGGTACATGAACCAATGAATACTCGATCGATTTGGACGTCTGTAATCGGAGTAGCTGGTTTGAGTGCCATGTATTCTAAAGCCCGTAATGCTGCCTTCCTTTCATTTTCATTTCCATTTGCAAAATCATCAGGATAAGGAATTGTATCAGTAACATCTATTACCATTGAGGGGTTAGTCCCCCAGCTGACCTGTGGTACAAGATCATTGACATTCAAAGTGATATCTCTTTCAAATTTTGCATTAGTATCAGTTATCAAATTCTCGCGCCAATAGTCAACCATCTTTTCAAACTGTTCGCCCTTTGGGGTATATGTTCTCCCCCTGATGTAATCAAAAGCTTTTTGGTCGGGAACAATTAATCCTGCTCTAGCACCAGCTTCAATAGACATATTGCAAATAGTCATCCTCTGTTCAACAGAAAGATCGGTAATCATCTCGCCTTTGTATTCTATGATTGTTCCGGTACCGCCTGCAGTTCCAATCCTCTTGATTATCGAAAGTATAATGTCTTTAGCAGTAATTGCATGTTGATTTTTGCATTTGCCGGTGATAGTAATTGCAAAGGTCTTTGGTTTGTACATCCACAAGCACTGAGTAGCCAGAACATGTTCCACCTCACTGGTACCGATACCAAATGCAAGCGCGCCAAGGGCACCATGGGTGGAAGTATGGCTATCTCCACAAACAATAGTTGTCCCAGGAAGAGTTATGCCCATCTCGGGTCCAATAACATGGACAATACCTTGATTTGGGTTATTAAAGTCAAAAAGAGTAATACCAAATTCTTTGCAATTTTGTGCTAATGCCTGAATCTGTGTACGAGAAATTTGATCAACAATCGGAAGAGATCTATTGCTT
Organism: Nitrososphaeraceae archaeon; assembly: GCA_019246625.1. Classification (GTDB taxonomy): domain Archaea; phylum Thermoproteota; class Nitrososphaeria; order Nitrososphaerales; family Nitrososphaeraceae; genus Nitrososphaera_A. Next base: position 4,884 of record JAFAQB010000190.1, on the reverse strand, counting down.
GTTGGTACGTTATGATCCATAGTTGCAAATGTTAGATCCGGGCGCCTGACTCTTCTCCCATTTAATCGAAGTGCATCAAATGCTTGTGGGGAAGTGACTTCGTGTAATAGGTGACGATCTATGTATAGTAATGAGGGTCCATCATTAGAACCTTCTTTTTTAAAGTAAACTATATGATTATCCCAAATCTTCTCGAATATTGTCTTGGGCATACTAGTGCTTGTTTCAATTAACTTATAACATAAATATAAAACCATATGTCTTAAAAACCCTTATTGGCAATGCTTAAATTTAGTATTGATTCTGGTATGCAAGTATGCATCCTGAGGATAATCGATACTCTGAATATATTGCAGAGCAGATCAAGAAAGGAACTACTACCTGTGCGTTGACCTGCAGCGATGGTGTGGCACTAGCTGCCGATACAAGAGCAAGCGCTGGTTTTTTTATTGCCGACAGGCATGTGATGAAAATTCAGAAAGTTGATAGACATCTAGGTATGACAATTGCAGGTGGCGTAGCTGATGCCCAGAACCTAGTTGATATTATGCGATATAATGCAAACATATATCGAATATCGAATAAAGAATTGATGCCAGTAAAGTCAGCTTCAAGACTCTGCTCCAACGTATTATTCAACCAGCGATACTTTCCATACTATGTACAGGTTATTGTTGCAGGATATGATAATAAAGAAGGAGGACAAATCTACAATATTGATTTGTTTGGTTCAATTACAAGTGAAAAGTTCATCTCTACAGGCAGTGGCTCTCCAGTAGCTTATGGTTACCTTGAATCTGAATACAAAGAAGGATTAAGTGTAAATGATGCTTACAAGATAGCAATACGTGCAATAGCCGCCGCGATTAGAAGAAACGCAGGTACTGGTGATAGTATTAATGCTGTTATAATAGACCGCAATGGCTATCGCGAATTATCTAAAGAACTAAAAGAATCTGCTGGCGTATCTGCTAATCTAATTTGAGTATGTATTTCTGCTATTCTTCAATAAACCTCCTTTAATGTTCCTAGATCTAAGGTCAAAACTATGGTTTTCACAAATATTTTGATATTTATTTCACAAGATATATTTTAGAAAAACAAAATGGCAATTTTAGTGTTTTATAATATTATCTATATTGTTCTAGTCAATCCACGAATATTATTAATTATAACATTACCTTCGTCGTTTGCGCAGTATTTCTTATATTACCTAGCAACAAGGTTTTCGTTATGTTCTACCAAATTATTATTGGACGTATGCTGTTGACGTTGCTTTCTTGCATCATCAATATTCATGTTTATTGTAGTTATAACATATTGTCTTAGTAACTCAGTTAGCTCTGAGTCTGTGTTTAGCATGTACATTTTAGTATTTCCTATTTTGCCTGTTTCCTTTATCAGCTCCTTTTCAACTAAATGTGGTAATACCCTTTGAATTGTCCTTAAGGGAATTTGTGTTATTTTACTGATCTCTGGTGCAGAATAATCAAATTTCCTATTTAGGATGAGGAAATCTAGAATCCTTGCAGATGTATTCTGGAATATGCTCTCTAATGGTCTGTTCTTGTTATATGATATTTCTTGTCGAGTGGAGATTTCCTCCATACGATTATATTGATAATATAGATCTATATAAACATGTCAAAATTGACGTTTTTACCATCTAATTATTGTAGAAAAACGTCATAAGTGGCGTATATTTAAATACTCTGACAAATAGCATATCCTTTAGCGTGACCTCAACTGGTGAATGGCGCAAGTGGCTATTACAACAACTTATCGGTGAAGGTGTTCACAATGTTGTATTAGAAGAACAGCTATTTCAGGAAGCTGGTAGACATTATGATACAAATCTTGACCTTGCCTTGAGGTCTCTTAGAGACGAAGGTATAATTTTATCATTGGAATCTGGCCGTGAAAAAAAAGTTCTTGTTAATTTTGACAAATTATATGATGCTCAACAAATAATTAATTCAGAATCAAAGGAGGATAACGGAAATACTTTGGTGCAGCCATATATCCCAGAACCTGAAGGATATACATTCTGGTTTGACAACAAAGATAAAAGAAGATTCAAAAAGCAAAATATTTACAATATATACATTAAAAAGACAGACAGGATGAATTTTGCAGCTCAACTTATAACCAAATCCATAGGGACTCCTAAGACTATCTATATGGGCTCATTGAATGAATCTGAATCTTATATTTCGAAACTTTGGCGTGCTGTTGATATTATAGCAATCGAAAGTAAGGATGGTACTTTCATATTACAGGATCTTCAAGATAAGGATCGAGTGGCATGCGGAAATAATAGACAGCGTGGTAAGGTTGCACTTGCAATATTTGGTAAACTGGGATATATCCAACAAGTTGGAGCCAAGGGAAATTCAACAAGATTCAAACTTACTGCCAAGAAGCCTTTCGCAATGACCTTAGATGAGGTTTTCAATTATATGCATTGACTTGAAATCCAGTTCCACTAGCAACTGAATTTCCCGTGGCGACCTAATTTCTGCAAATAAGTAAAGGGAAGATAATCAAAATATATTCGGTTTATATCATTCATAAATCAGGGAGAGGGATGTTTAAGGATAAATAAATCCATATTTAGCATTGCCATAGGTCAAGAAACTAGAAGCTCTGCTATGTGATGAGTTAAAGTTGAATGATTGTTTGCTTGGATGTATCTGCTTTCAGAATTACCTCAAGTATATAATATAATTCCAAGCAAAATCTTCATCTTCAGAACCTATATTTCGTATTTATATGCACTGTGGTTATTATTTATAATCTTGGTTCTGCTCTTACAGTCGCGGTCTGGCGACTCTATATCCATTAAGGGAAATTCTGGAAGGTGCTAAAATAGAAGTACAACAAAGGTTTGACATAATTTCAAAAGAAAATTGACTAGGATAATAATATTCGACTACAGACTAAAGTCGTTGTGACAGCTACCCCAATTGTATCTGCAATTAGTAGAATATCCCATGAATAAGATATATTCTATAGATCTCGTCATGTTGCCTCATCTACATATAATATTGTTCCATTTCTTTTTGAAGCTGGCCCTGATATTAATTGTAGAATAAAGTCTTCCAATCTGTCATTATTTGGATGGGCGCCGTCTACATTTCCTGCAAGGATAAGATAAAGCCGAATATCAGAGCCAAGAACATCTCTGAGTTCTTGGTTGACAGTAGCAGTGTATGGCCGTAATGCTCCTCTAAAAACCTCTGATCTTGCTCTAATAGTACCTGTGATCTTCTTGCCAATTGGTGCGTCTGGTCCTACTATTATAACTAATCCTTTAGATCCCTTAAATCTAATAGGTTCTTCTTCTGCTCCTCTTGGAGCCATTGCCTTTACCGCTTCCCTTGTAATCAAAGCAGGCGTATTGACGAAATTATCCACTAATAAATCCCACTGCTGTCTTTCAAGTGACGAAAAAGGTAGATTATAATCATAATCACCTGTAAAATGTACTACTGCATCTATGCCGCCAAAATTCGTTCTTACCGAGTTGAAAATTTCATTTAAAACTTCCTCATTTGAGAGGTTTATGAAATCATTGTGAAAGTCTTTGAATTGCAATGAGGCAGATTGGTTATCAGTTAATATTATTATATGTTTAACTCCTTTTGAATGTAATGCTGATGCAATTTTCCGAACACGATCAAGGTCCTTTTTTGTTGAAGAGCTACTTGTTATAACAATGACTTTGCCCTTTACTTCTATTGGTTCATTAGCTTCTATAGATGTTGCTATAATCGGTTTGACTGGATAAAATACACGATCATTTGGAATAACTCTACCATTGATTAGTTTGCTAATCTTTTCATCGCACAAACTAAAAACCATCTCAGCAACTTCATCCTGTGTAAGGAATGCTCCATCGACAATCATCTTGCTTGTATTGTTTTGTACTTTCTCTGCAATTTCTTGGATTTTTATAAGTAATCCAGAAACTATTTTGTATAGTCTTTCAACCTCCAATGTAGATTCATTATTATTGAATTTTGCTATGTCAGTAGCAACCTGGTTTATTCCATCTGAAATGATGTTGTCAGGTTCGCCTAGCAAAGGAAGTATTTTGTTTGCTATTTTTTCAATCTCCACCGATGTGAGTTCTGGATAACCACCAATTCTTAAAAATTCGGCCGCAGCCTTTGGATAGACTGTTTTGTAAATTCTATCTGAGTGAACAGGACCAGGGTTCGTCGCGATCGACCGAATCCCTTTTTCCACTAGTTCCCATGCTAATGCTTCTACAAGCCTGTTCTTCGCTCCTTGTGCAGCAGTATAAGGAGTTCTAAACCGGTACGGTCTTTGTTCATAACGATTTTCTTCAGTAAAGAACGTCGTAATTGTAATTATCTCTCCTCCTGGTTCCATTGTCTGCAGACTCTGAATTGAAGTCCAGAAAGTACCTGTGAGGTGAATAGCAACGCAATCTCTGAATTCTCTAAAATTTGCATTTGTAAATGTCTTTACTGGACCTGAAACCCCTGCATTATTTACGACGATATGAACTTTACCAAATTCCTGTTTAATATCTTTGAACATCTTATTAATTCCTATCTCGTCGGATACATCTATTCCTGAAAAAGTTCGTACTTTACCTGAAGATCCTACCTCTCTTATGACATCATTCAAGATCTCAGATGTTTGCTCAAGAGGTTCCTTCCTCCTGCCCATGATAATAATATTGGCACCATTAAGAGCAAATTTCTTGGCGATTGCTTGGCCTATGCCTGTTCCGCTTCCTGTTATTACAACCGTTTTGTCAGTAAATTTTAAAGATGTTTTTGTATTTTGATATTGCATTTTAAATAATCACTCAGCAAATATTCAATCGTTGATTTAAGAATTACTTACATA
>JAFAQB010000189.1 GCA_019246625.1 Nitrososphaeraceae archaeon | reverse complement strand
AGGGAATCCTGGAAGACCAGACTATCCTTATGATGCAATGTCACTTAATTATCGTCAAAAGTCAGGAATATGGATTGCATTAATTCTCGCTGCAGTAGCAATGTTATATGGCAGTAATGTGCTTTTTTCTGGAAAATAGAAAAGAATTGTTGCATCCTTTCCAGACTTTAAAATGAATAATTCCTATCACATCTATCGATGTTTTTCTATTAACCGGTTGTAGATATCGTCGTTGTAATATCATTTTAACATGGCTACAGGTAACACATAGAAAATCAAGAGCACACAAATCATAAGGCTATGGATAATATTCGAATATGGATTTTATAAAAAAGAGGAGAACCGAACTCTTTTCAATAGATGGAAATTCAAATAGAATAATAAGTACGCTTCGTTTAAATGTGATATTAAAAAGCGTTGCTGTAAATCCACAACTGATTTGAAATATTTACTTGGATGGAATTGCAACGATATTTGTGATTATAAGGACGCAGTTATGTCATAGTGCATAGAAGTTTATATTATATTAAGATGAAGAGAATCTGAGAACTGTAAAATAACACAATAAGGACAGATCTAGAAGAACAAAACGATAATTTGTATAATTTTCTACCCGATACTATCTATTGTCTCCATTGTCATATTGCAGGTAATATCGCATACATTGCAATAACTACCAGTCTAAATTTGGCTAACTTTTTACGTATACCTTCAAACAGATACTCAAGTTGAATCGGACCTGATCGGCAATAACAAAAAATTAATTATTTACTGAAGTTATACTGTTGTACTGAGAAAAATGACTCCCAAGCTTTTACAATATTGCTGTTAAAATCTGTTACAGCATCAATTGTACGATTGTAAATTTTGAGATTCTCCCTTGCTGCATCTAATGCATTGATTGCAAGCTGGTTGTTGATACCCACTGCCTTGATTGTATTATTAGTTACCTCAGTTGATTGTCTAGCGATTTGCTCAGTATATGGTTGATCTGCAGGAATATTCCAGCTCGATATAAATTGCTTTTGAGTAGATATTGTGTTTTGAATAATATTCTTCGCAGTCTGAATATAATCAATCTGTAAGTTAGAGATAGATTGGGAAAACTGTGGTTGAATCTTTGCCATTTCATCTACTACTTTGACAAGGTTTTCCCTAAGTGTATCATAAATTTCATTTGAGTTAGTCTTTGAGCCCATTTCTTTAACTGGCGTACATGAACATAAAGGTAATATAAATCAATGGTAATAATAACCATTTAACACCAACGTAACGCTACAGCAAAAATCACAACTCAACAGGTACGATAATAATGGTCAAACATAGAGGATCTAGTTGTAACATAAACAACAAACGAATAACTTTTTACGCTTGTTCATTCCTATTAGAATGAGAAATACATTCTATATGCAGAGATACGTTCGTTTCATATTCTGCATTCCACTTTCGAGATTAGTTTAGATTGCACAACACATAAATTGAAAAATGACCATTGAACGATCTATATTTGGGAACAAGTGGAAACAATTATACATTTCATTTAACTGGTTCACGAACGCTGTTTGTGCTGAACGACATTATATCAGAACTTTTGGTTAATGAACTACCTAAATACCTCATCAATTGATCAGAGGCGGAAACAGAAGTGAATAGGTCGTCAACAGACTTGAGTAATAAACAAACAGGCAGTACCAAAGTCTTGGGTGTGGCAGGTAGCCTGCGTAAGAATTCACACAGTACTCATACACTAAGAATTCTATTGCGAATTGCGAAGGAGAAATACGGATCGCAGACACAAATTTTGGACTTGAGGGAAATTACATTGCCTTTGTATAATCCAAATCTAGAGACAAATGAATCGGTCGATAATAACAGCATCCAAATAGCTTCTGATGCTGTAAAATGGGCAGATGCTTTTATACTAGCCTCTCCTGATTACCATGGCTCAATGTCTGGAACAATAAAGAATTTTCTCGACTACTTCTGGGAAGAGTTTGCTGGGAAAACATTTGGCTATGTTTGTACCTCTCATGAGAAAGGCCTAACTGTCATGGATCAGATGCGTACGGCTGTAAGACAATGCTACGGATGGAGCATGCCATATGGTGTTTCAATCAATGGAGAACAAGATTTCAATTCAAAAGGTGAAATAATCAATGCGATATTATCAAAGCGTTTGACAATGCTTGCTCGTGATCTGTCGGTTTACGGCAAGTTGATAAGACAGCAGTTCCAAAAAGACTTAGAAGAGAAGGATTCCTATACATTTGCCGCCCGTTATAGAGAATAGTTTATTATTTGCATCATTCACTTTATCTAATATGATAATCACGTTGTATCATATCTCATTGAAATCTCATGTTCCTTAAATCCTATTCCTTTGTAAAATTGGATATTCTTCTCAGAACAAACAAGGATAACTTTGTAGCAATTTTTTTGTTTAGCAAAACCCATAGCCTTACGTACCAATGCTGAACCAACACCCTTTCCTTCATAATTCTTATTTACAGTAACGTCTTCAATATGACCAACTTTTCCTCCATCATGAATAAACTTCTGTTCGATCAATAAAGTAGTGGAGCCTATGATTTGGCCATCATCTTTCTCGGCGACGAAAATTCTATGAAATGGACAGGATTTTATTTCGGATAAAATTTTCTCCGCTCTTCCATTGTCTTCGACAATTCTGCCCAGCCCAGTCAAGTTTGAAAGAGATTGAAAAAAGCCCTTTTGTAGGTCCGCTAGTTCAATTTCTCGTATTAGAAAGTTTATTTTCTCTGTGCAGGGCATAAATTCCTTTCCTTGAACCGATATTTAGTCATAGCTGTGTTTTTTGTCCTTGGGTCTGCCATACTACGATATAACTCAAGCGATAATTAGATCTAAAATTGTATACATGGATATATTATATACTCTCATGTCATGCACTGTGAAACCATAACTCTGATCTCCTAATAAGATTTATTGGGGCGATGCCTGGGTACCTATAATTTCTATAAGGCGGGCATCCTTGTTAAAGTCGATTGCCAAGGTCCTTGCAACCTTGTTATTTGTTGTTTCTCTAAAAGTTGCATCTTTACCGTCAATATGTACTGTATATTTGGCATCCGCGTTAGATTGGCCTTTTGCATCTAGTATATTCCGTGGAATTTCAATATTCAAGGTTCCTTTATCAGATGGAGTTGAGACGACAACTATCAGCGTAGTCTTATCTTTATCCTGAACAACTCCCAAAAGCTTGCCTGTAGTAATGCTGTATTTAATTGGGTAGTTTTTACCGTTAACATATACACTTGTTACCTGACCAAAAGAAGAAGTGTCGTTCTGGGCGTATGACGAATGCATTGGGATTGAAGACACCGATGCAGCGGCCAGTATTAATGGCATTAAGGCTATTACTAATATATATCGGATTTCGTTTTTAGTTTTACTACACATATCACGTTGAAGCTTCTCCAACAACACGGATGAAGGTTTGTTCTAATATATATTGTTGACTATGGTAAAATGACGATATATGTTGTTGATTATGGGCATTTGTTTATTATTCAGCTAGACCTATTAAAGTGATATTGGTAAGTAAGTACTAGCCCATGTCCGTCATAGTAGTTGTAGAATCCCAGATGCTTTCTATTACACTGTTGCATTTTTACAATCAACACTAAATTTGGTAACGATCCGAGAAATGGTATGTTATAGAACAATAGCAAGAAACCATATCTAAAACCAGAAATACATGCCGTGTAGTTATTAGTAAATCTGTGAATTGACCAATCTAATACATGTAAATACTGGCTTGGCCAGTTGGGTTTTGACATCTTTCGTCATCTTTTTCTTGATACATTCCATAAATAAGGGTTGAAACTTGGTGTGTATATAACAATGTAATTATGCAAATCATTTATAAACAACTTTTAAAGTCATCGCCGTTTGGGTCGATGAAATACTCTTGAATAAATATCTCTTACTCTATTTACGTTAATTGCTATATTGGTCCTTCCAAAAGAGAATTTTGATGCGGCTAATGACAAATCTCCTATAGTTAAAGCTGATTCGTCAGCTTCTTAGGTTAACAACTCACATTCTCTGGCTCGATCAAATGATGATCTGGTTGACCAAATATTGGAGAGAAGAATTTTGGCCGATAGCGATAATACTATTGTATGGATTTGGTGGTTTAAGAGGCAAGAGGACCACATTAGTGATTGTAATATCGATGCTTATTCTCGTACCGTTGCGTTTATTAGCAAAAAATATCCTTGCAAGATCACGACCATCAATATCCAAATCAGACTTTTTGATCGCAGCAGATTCTGAATATACTTTTCCTTCCGGTCACGCCTTGATATTATCTGCCGGTGCAGCTGTATCTCTTGCATTATTCAGGGGTTCTACCAAGAATCTTATAATATCCTTGAATTTGCTACCGAACAACACTTGTATGTACGTCGAGAGTATATGTTGGGGCCATTACCCCTCAGATGTAATAGGAGATATTATTACGAGTTGATTATCTTTTATCTATATAGGTTTAGATAAGCATGTTGAATAAATGGTAATCCCAATAAACAGCAAGGTCCTAAAACTAAGACGACAAGTACTGACATGAATATTATATCTTAGGAAAACATGTTATAATGTCTAATCTGGAGTTTGCCGGAGAATGCGAATGTAATGACTTTCTGCAGTGATATCCTATTTAGTAACAAGAGAGCTAATACTAAATCCGTCCATTTACAAATGAAAGATTGTTTCGACCTACACTATTATGATGAAATGAGCACGCTAATATTATTCCGTAACCAGCTTCAAACATACTTTATTAGAATGTATTTTTATGCTCTGGTGCTCTTTTTTTTCTTTTGTACGCTAGCTTTCTTCCTCTCCACGAGAGTAATTTTGTTTTAGATGGTCTCAGTAATGAAGTCATATTAACAATGTAAGCAGCCATTATAAGTACTGCTCCTATTAATATTAATATAGAATACATAGGTGATATTTTGTACTTTCTGATGTTTTTCAGTGCTGTTCCGACTATTATTATAAGACAACATGCGACGTTTAATAGCAATAACATCAAATTGATTGGATGATCTGCCAGAGAAATTGATAGAGTGTATGGCAAAATCAGAAACGGAATTAAAGCCATAAAAAATATAACAATAAAATTTGTGATCACCAGAAATTTGCTCATGGGGGCAAGCGTTCTCGCTATTCCATGCCAAAGGGTTGGAAGATCCCTAGACCAAAGTGCTGATACTAAGACACCTAACTTCACAATTTTGATATTATATCCTGCTCTCTTGATGCACTTTCCCAGTGCCACATCTTCATGTATAGCGTTACGGATTCTGCTGAATCCTTCTACTTTCTCCAATGCTGATTTGTAGATCATAAAAAAACTTCCCACAAGATATGCCATATTTGATCTAGGATTATTGACTGCGGCCGTGTCTGCTCCTGATATTATTGTGAAATGGTTCCACAAAGGCATAGAAACCTTTGACCAAAAATCTGGAAGTTCAGTATGAGGATTTCCAGTTAGCACATCTAGGGATTCCTTTTTCATATAAGAGACAGCCAAGGAAAGGATGCTTTGATTATTATAGTAAGTATCAGCATCGGTAAACAAAAGTATATCTCCTCGGCTTCGTAAATATCCTCGCTCACACGCCCACGTTTTCCCACCCCAATCCTTCGGTTTTTCAGACAATGTTATGATTTCAAATCTATCCTTTAGAGGGCCTGTCCTTATTTGATTTCTGATCTGTTTGATTATCCTAAGTGTATCGTCTGTTGAATTATCATCAATTACAATTACTTCAAAGTTAGGATAATTTTGTGATAGCAGAGAGAGCAAACATCTTTCGATATTATTCTGCTCATTTCTAGCGGGCACGATGATGCTTACAAAAGGATACGAATTTTCTGATGTACTATTACTTTCAGATGTGACATATCTTTTAGCGCAAATCGAAGGGGTTAAGAAATAAGATCTAATCGATATAACAAATAGGTATATCCATGCTCCAATCAAAGCCAGAAAAAAAAGACATAACATAAATATTCCGTTGAAAATATGATGAGGCAGAGATAAATCAATAACCATGCTTTTCTATTTGACAAATTCATATAAACCTTATTACATATAATGAATGCCGTAATTTTTTCAATTACCTTTCATCGTATCCAGAAGGTGACAGATCACAAGTGTTGATTATGATGATAGAACAAAAGAGATAAGGAATATATCGAAAGTATAAAATAAAAATTTCGAAAATAAGATCTGCAAAATCACAATGAAAACCAAAAAAGAGCATTATCCACAGGGTTCACAGAGACCCGGGAGCAGGAATATAGGATTTGATTAACGACCTTCTTACATCATCTCGAATAACATAGAAAAGTCTTTTGCATTTTCTCTTAAAAATTTTGTAAATTATCACATAAAATGGCAAATGAACGCTATTGATGTCATCTATACATACGTATTCCTACTGCATTTGCTCGAGTCGTTTTGCAGCATTTAAATGACTGATCGTTATGAAATTGCAGGACAATTAAATACTTGTCTTCAGTCAGAAATCTTTCGATTCTAATCCAATAGCTTTGATTTTCCTTTGGCTAACTGCATGTACTAGATGACTTTCTCTTTTGCGACTAATTTTTTAATTTGATCAACAATCCTAGTTATGCCTCCTTGCAAATCTTTGGATGCGTTCGTCCATGCTGTTGCATGAGTCTTGTCTCCTATTGTAATTGTAAGATTATATGAAGCCAGACTTGGATCTTCTTTTTCGGGAGGGTAATCAGTCTTAGTTTTAAAGAATTCATTTTCTACGATTGTATCTTTCAATTCATTCTTGTCTGTATCATCGATTGGTTTTTCAGTTATATTAGAACCTGTAATATCAGTAGAGGAAGCAAGGATATTTGTCTTTGAATCATACGATATTAATAAGTAACGCGCAGTTAACCCACCTGATTCTGTGTATTTAAAGCTAAAAACTTGATTGATGGACGGCGATGAGAAGCCTTCGCTTACAGAGGTTTTGTTATCAGACATAATTGAATGATATCCTGACTTGTTTTATACCTTTCTCCGTTTAATGTATATACATATTGGAAAAATGATAGCACTCGTTTAGTGCAAGATAGTAGAACATGTGATCAAAAAATCTAGCGAGGCTTAAGCACCTAAGGAGGGAGAATGACTGTATGGTATTATGAAAAAATAGATTTACGATATTTTCACAGCAAAAATTCCTTGGTTTTCGGACAGATAAAATTTAATGTATAGCTTTTGCTTGGGTTTGCATCCATGAATCGCGCCATTTGTCGATTTGATCACAAGTCCTATTCATTGGAAGAATATTTTAGTTATCTAATATATATCTTAAATAATTTTAATTAAAATTATGGGTGTGCCTTTTATTGTTTTCGCTGAATTTAATTTCTTATGTTTAACGAGGTATAAAAAACTGAATACTCAAACTAATAATATATAGCGCTGATAACATTATTCCCATTCTGAAGCCTACTTCTCTTTTAAACAATATTATTGATGTAACAACAGTTACGACGGTAACAAGAATAATCTGATAAGAAAGCATCCTACTGGTTCCAATTACAGAAAAGAAGCCACCATGAAGCATTGCTCCCAAGACAGCGACTGCAAGCAGAAGTGTATTATTTAATATTTTGGAACCAAGAACGTTTGATATAGCTACAGAGGTTCCATGAGCACCCTTCCTAGCTAAAATCATAAGTGATATCTTTTCCGGCATTTCTCCTGCAATCGGACTAATTACTACTGCCAGGACAACCGTCGATATGCCGATATCAATTGAAACACCTTCTAGTGAATGTATAAATGGCTCTGCCCCTATTAAAATTCCTGCCGTTCCAGCCACGAAAATTAATATCGCTTTGAACATCTGTTTAAAACCTTTTGGTATCTGAACAAGATCTTCTTTGACCTCCATCAAGTCAAGTTTTGGTTCACCTTTTATTGCCATTTCTTTATTGTAAATTTCCTTGTTCAGGTTTGCATAATTGATCTCTTTAAATCGGTTTGAACGGGATAAAAGTTTTGATTGTTGTTTCTTTTTTTCTGCGTTCATTTCTCGAAATGCCATTACAAAATATGCAGTAAACATCCCAGCAAATATGAACCCATCAAGATAATTGTATCCGTCGATGAATAATACAGCACTTAAAATAGCTGTCATAATTAGAAAGATCTTGTCTAATTTAAAGGTGCTTACATCGATGCCTCTCAAAGGTGCTTTTGAGAGTGACGTTGTAGCAATAATTAACATGATTGACAAACCAAGCGTCATCATTAACAGGTTGCTCCCTAGTCCGGCACCAAGAGCGATGCTATAATCTCCGGCAGCAGCAGCATAAAGCACTATTACAATTTCTGGAAGTGTTGTAGCTATACTTAAAACTGTTCTGCCAACAAACTTAGCACCGTATTTGAGAGATAATTTTTCAGCACCATAAGAAAGAGCCCAGCTAGCAACAATCAACTCTCCTAACCATATTGACATATTAATTAGATTACTTTCTGGCAAAGATAGCTTTTTACCTCTATTATTATCTGCATAATTCGTTGGAAATTAACATTAATATGTTGTTGTTATTGTATATGTCGCAGCTGGAGATATTCAACTAGATCTCTATATTTATCTTTGGGTACTATAATACTACATGGTCTTGCCAAGGTTAGCTGACAGCAAGAAGAAAACAAGAATTGTAAAGTTTGCCGTTTGGAGCCTAGTCAAAATTTTAATATCCCGTCGTCAAGACATTTACGCATTTGGTAATTATACGTCAAATAGAATTTAATGATATAGATAAAGGGTTTTTAGAAGTCTTGGATAATTTAATTGCGACAAATATAGATAGCAAAGAATATGCCAAAGAGATATTACAGAATATAAAATCAAACCCTTTACATAAGATATTTGTTGCACAAGACCCTGGGAATAATAAAATAATCGGAACAACTACATTACTTGTAGAACCAAAGTTTATCAATAAAGGAATGCGAGTTGGCTACATAGAAGATGTATCAGTTAGGAAAGGATATGAAGGATTAGGTATTGGATCCCAACTTATAAAATATGCTACTACCGACGCTATATCAGTAGAAAATTGCAAAAAGGTATTGTTGTATTGTTCTGAAAGGACCAGGACTTTTTATGAAAAATTGGGATACAAACTAACCCGCGACACATTTGTTATGAGATTCGAGCCCTGAAATAATAATACATAAAACTTCTAACCTCTAGAATTGGTCTCTCGTATTGTTGTTTGGCTAAGCAAGGTATCCCTAAATCATTAAGGGAAATGTAATAAACACATTATTACTAACATTAACGCGTAATAGATGGTACTATCCTCTTACAATAGAGACAGAAACATGAGCAGGATTTACAAAATGAAAATGGTTTAATTGATATTTACAGTTGTTGTTATCTACGAAGCATTTGTAGGGTGAATGTTATTATTGTGAAGAGTGGTAGAAGTAATAACAGCAGATGAACCAATTAACATCATTGCTGATGAAATACAAGCCTCTTAACGATACATTCGTCTTTTACAGCAATTTTAGGTACAGAATATAATTCCTATTGTAACCTCACTCTAGCCGATAGTATATAATATGATTCTATATCAAAGCATGTAATGCAAAAGGATGTTATACATAAGGAAAAGAACAAAACTCATTCTTATAGTGCATTTAGATCAGGTAGCAAAAAGTATGGGAAGGTTAAGAGAAGAAAACAAAACAAACCGCGATGATGATATATGCTTAGTGAACTATTTTGTAGTATGCAGCTCTTTATTTATCCTTCTATTTTTTATCTGACCAATATGAATACTAAAAAATATTCCAGTACTGCTTCTTCTTCTTGTTTGCTTATTTGTCTCTAATCTTTTGTTGTTTCAATTATGGTTTGTCAATAAATGTGTACATATCATAAAGTATTAAGAATTTAATCCCGTGGATTTTTTTAAGATTAGCAGTCTGTTCTTCGGATGTGTAAACAGGGGTTATGTCTTACTACTTATGTCTAATCCCAGAAGAGATATATCAAGGCAAGGCTTGTTGAGTATGTGTCGCATTATAGATGTCCAGATTGTGGTTCTCTACATTCTGTTGACGTTAGCAAAATATACAACGGGCGGCTGATGTTTATGTGCTCCAAATGTAATATCTGTGGTGTTGTTCCATCAGGGGGCAATCAAGATGAAGCATATCTAGGGTTTCTTGATCTCTATGACAACGGTGGGGCTGTCAAGGCACAAGATCTGGAATTATTGCTTGAACAGGAAAGACTTTTGCGGCCGGCCTCTGAGATAGATTCTTTGATTACCCACAACCATGCACAGGAAGATAAATTACTTAAGGCAATATTATATTCTAAAAAAGATTATGTAGTTGACTTCAGGGTAATGAACGAACGTGAAATCGAAAAGGGCAATGAACCGGAGGTTCTTCCGATAGAAGACAGCCTTATCAAAGCTCTACATGCAAGGAATATTAAAAAGCTTTACCAATTTCAAGAGGAATCAATTAAAAAAGTATTACTTGGACAAGATGTTGTTATTGTCGCACCAACTGGTTCAGGTAAGACGGAGGCATTCAGCATTCCTATACTGCAAAAAATTTCTGAAGCAATTTCCTACTTTTCACCCATGCGACCTGAACTGAATGGTAAGGGAAAAGTCTTTGCTGTTTTTGTATATCCAACAAAAGCCCTCGCTAGGGATCAATTGCCAAAGATAAGACATCTCGCAGAAGCATTAGGCATAACCGTAAATGTATTTGATGGCGATACGACAAAAGCTGAAAAAGATTCAATAGTAGTAAATAACTTACCTCCTGAAATCATCATCACAAATTTCGATGTAATTCATTATCATATGCTTAACAGAACAAAGTTTTCTCGTCTAATTAGATCTGCAAAATTTTTGGTTGTTGATGAGGTCCATGTTTATTCTGGTATTTTTGGAGCTAATATCCATCATATTATAAAAAGACTTGAGAGGCTGCTTACATCCACAAATAACAACAACATCAAACTCCAGATAATTGCCGCTTCAGCTACTCTGCCAAATGCACAAGATTTCTGTCAGTCATTGTTCGGAAGAGAGATGAAGGTTATAGTAGGGAAAGGTAGAAAAGGCAAAATTAACTTTGTTGTTTTGTTCCCTTCCTTCCGCTCGCAAAGGTCTTTAATGCTGGATTTACTAAGACAAGCAACTACGACAAATCACAAGACAATTGCCTTTAATAAATCGCATTTGGGTTCAGAGCTTTTGGCATTCTATTCAACCAAGCAGGGAATAAAGACAAGAGTTCACAGAGCTGGCCTGTTAGCAACAGAGCGCAAATCAGTAGAAGACTCATTCAAGAATGGTAAATTATTGGCAATTTCTGCCACTCCTACGCTAGAGCTTGGTATAGATATAGGAGATGTAGACGCTATTATATCCGATGTCGTGCCCATTGATAGACTGACCCAAAGATTGGGAAGAGCAGCACGGAGCGGTCAGGAGGGCTATGCATTTCTCGTACTTGGAAATGATCCTATAAGTCAGTATTACAAACTGAATCCGGACGATTATCTTGAAGATCAACAAATTGCATATACTGACCCTACTAATCTCTTTGTAGAAGAATATCAGGCTCTTGCAATGTGCTGTGATAAGCCGCTTTCTATAACCGAATCGTCTTCTCGGTCAAAGACTATTGATAGACTTGTATCGAAAGAATTAGTTTCACTCACAAAAGGAAAGTTTATACCTAATTTTAAGAATGCAATGGATGTTCTCAGGGACTTTAGCATTAGAGGAATAGCGAATAAAGTTGAGATAACTTATAATGGAAAAGTGATTGGTGAACGTCAAATGCCTCAAGCTATAGAGGAACTACACAATGATGCAATATACTTCTTGGCAGGCAGAAGATATCAGGTCAAAAAACTGCACTTTCTTGGCAAAGATCAAAAAAAGCGAGTACAACTGCCCATAGCTTATGCTGAATTAAAATCTATTCCAAATGACTATCCTTATTATACAAAGGCATCAGTCAGCGAGTGGCCAACCATTCTGGGCACCTATGAAGAAAAGAAATCACACGGTTTACAAGTTATGTATTGTTCTTTAAAAATTCAAAAAAAAGTATCGGGATATTCAAATATTGAAATTGGTAAGGAGGCTTTGCAGGGAACAAAAGTGCTTCTTGATACAGCAATAGAATTTGAATTCGTTACAAAAGGATTAGTTTTCAAATCTCCCCAACCTAAAGATATTTTGAAGGCCGTGATTGATGACCAGTATGTGGAAATGAGTGGATATCATGCTTCTGAGCATGCCATAATAGAGGGAAGCTCAATGATAACTGGTGGGGCATCACAAGATCTTGGTGGAATATCCCTTGCATCTTCAGGTTTAATTTTTATTTACGATGGAAGTATAGGTGGTAATGGCGCTAGCAGAGCATTATATGACAAATTTGACAAGGCAGTAATAAGGGCATTAAGAATAGTGTCCGAGTGCAGCTGCGAGAGCGAAAGCGGCTGTCCCAGATGTACATACTCATATAGATGCGGGAATAACAATGAATACTTGCATAAACAAGCGGCCATAGAGATATTACATAGAATCGTAGATGGAGAGAAAACACAATTTGGAGAAATAATCAATGCACAACCAGCTCTTGTTTGATGCAGATCCTAAAGTGGCCAATCGCATTACCCAGGCTGCTTCATAGGCGAGATTAAATAAAAGTGGAGCATTTAGAATTATTAATCCTGATATACCTAGCTACTATATCAGTGTAGGGTGCTAATGCTTTCCATCATTCCTTTTTTTATCAATTTGATCTCGGGCATTTGCTATTTTCATCGAAACCCAAAACCGCCTTTTTATAAGAATATTGCAATCTTCACAGACTTTTAAAGGCACATCACTTTCACTTGATTTAGGAGTAAATTGTTTACCACAGTCCATACATATCTTGGTATCAGTCAATAGATATATCGGTACCTCGTTTTGAGCTTGTTAGCTATATGAAGTTATACTTACTTGATATAGCGTGTATAACTCTGGCACTTTTGCGAGAGAATAAAAACCGGTGCCAAATATAGTTTGTTTGTTTATTTATTCATGAACCTATAAATTTAGAATTGAAAAACATATTTGAGTGTCCAAGCCATTTTAACATTCTGAATCGCATCGGTAATGGAGTCAATAACGTTTAGATCAAATAATATAAATCTCTATAAACAACTAAATAAAGCCGAGCTAAAACTGAGTTTTGATAAGCATTAATAACCTTGTTAAGAAATATGAAAATTTAACTGCCATAGATAGGGTTAACCTTGAAATTTATGATAACGAGGTGTTCGGACTCCTAGGTCCAAATGGTGCGGGTAAGACGACATTGATACATATTCTTGCAACGTTGGTAAAGCCTACCTCTGGCACAGCAAATATAAACGGATATGATATAGTAAAGGAATCTTCCAAAGTCAGGTCTAGCATAGGGATTGTATTTCAGGCACCAAGTAGTGATGACATGCTAAGCGGCTACGAAAATCTCAAGTTACATTCACTTTTATATGCTGTTCCGGCGCATATTAGAGAAAAGAGAATTAAAGATGTTCTAGAGCTGGTGGGGCTCACAGATAGAAAGGATCACCAGGTGAAGAAATATTCTGGAGGAATGCGTAGACGATTAGAAATTGCCCGCGGATTACTTCATAAACCAAAAGTCATTTTCTTAGACGAACCAACGCTGGGTTTGGATCCAACTAGCCGAGAAATAATGTGGAAGTATATTGATAAATTAGTCAAAGATGAGAAAATCACGTTGATATTGACGACCCACTATATGGAAGAGGCAGATTTTCTTTGTAACAGAATTGGTATTATAGACAAAGGAAAAATTATTGCACTTGATTCGCCATCGGGATTAAAAGAAAGTCTTGGGGGAGAGATAATAGAAATAGAATTAAAAAATAAAGGAGTGGGAACAAAAGATACTGTAGAAAGTATTTTAAAACGATATAACTTTGTGCATAAAGTAGAATTGAACGATAAAGAAGGAAATCTTGTGATTTATGTTGATGACGCGAGCAGCAATTTACCTGTTATTCTCAAGGCAATTGATAATGATAATAGCAGCGGCTCTCACAATAATAGTGTGAAATCCGTAGGCTTTCGAAGTCCCACCCTTAATGATGTTTTCCTCAAATTTACGGGAAGGGAGATTACGTCACAACAGCAGGAAGATCATGCCGAAGGGGGCTTTATGGAACGATATGCTCAATATGAAAATAAATAATATTAATTTGGAGAAAGAACTAGGCAAATTATATGCTATTTGGCTTAGAGAATTCAAAGTCTTTTTGAGAGAAAAAAGTAGGCTCGTAGCATCTACATTTACTCCTTTACTATGGCTATTTGTTATTGGAACAGGATTTGGCTCTGTTGCAACGAATCCATCTACTAATCATGTGATGGGTCATGCAGAGTGGGGAGCGGCCGGCGTAGGCTATCAACAATTCATATTCCCAGGCATTGTTAGTATGTCTATTATATTCTCATCCGTATTTTTTGGCTCTTACATAATTTGGGACAGAAAGTTTGATTTTCTTAAAAGTGTAATGGTTGCTCCTGTTAGCAGGTCGACAATTTTCATAGGAAAAACATTCGGAGGTATGACAACTTCATTACTGCAGGCTGCTATACTATTAGCAATTGGACTAGCACTTGGGATCCATTATACGCCAGTATCATTAATGCTGATTGTTGTTATAATTTTATTTCTTTCATTTACACTAACTTCTCTAGGTCTTGCTATTGGAAGCTATATGGAAAGCCTAGAAGGGTTTCAGTTAATAATAAGCTTTGTAGTATTTCCTCTTTACTTTTTAAGTGGAGCATTGTTTCCACTAAATAATATTCCACTATGGCTTTCCATTCTAACTACGATAGATCCTGCCACTTATGCAGTAGACGCCCTAAGAAGCACTATGCTTGGAATTGCGGGAGAAAATCCATTTTTAGCAGATACCGGTATTTTATTTATGTTTGTTATGGGTATAGGAACAATTGGAATGCTCTCTTTCAGAAAAATGAAGGCTGTTTAGATAACAAGATCTAGAATAATATTGTACAGTTTTATGTCCCACCGAAATGCCTACTCTGTGACAACAGTCAAACCATAAAGATTTGTGGCAATCTTTATGTGTATTACCTGACAATAGAATGCAATATTGGCAAAGAACGATCATAAATCAAAAAGATTACAATTAACAAAAAAAGAAAAATCACATGTCGCTCATATTGACATAGACAATGGTACTGCAGAAGGGCGGACTCGAGTTAAACCAATATCAAGAGTTATCCAGGGAAAGAAAAAATTAAATTATCCCACCCTTATTGCTGGCTTTCCGGGAGCAGGTTTAGTAGGATCGATAAGCACTAGCTATATTATCAACAAGCTTCACATGAACCAAATAGCATGTGTTGAATCTGAGTTCATAGTGCCAGGCGTGATTTATTCTGAAGGAAAATTAAGACATCCATTTCGATTATATTCAAACCAGGAAGGCGATGTTTGCGTCCTTGTGTGTGAAGCTCCCATAATAATTCAGGGTATGCATTCAGTTTTAGATACAGTTATGAAATGGGCCCTCCATAACAATGTCAGAGAAGTTATGGTATTGGATGGCATTGCTATAGAAGGTTTGCCGGATCCAAAAAGAACTCCAATTGTTCTCTCAAGCGATGGCAGACAAGCAGATGACTCAAGTCTTATCGACGATAGTAATAATAATAAAAATGATAATAATAATAAAAATAGCTTGGCAGACAAAGCAGCTACAGAAGAAGAAGAAGAAGAAGGTGGACAAGGTGCTCAGAATACTGGTGGCAGCGTTTATTCAACTACGGCCTTTATAGGTGGAATAGCTGGAGGAATATTATCGTCCTGTTTATCAAATGGCATTGCTTCTAAAGCTTTAATTATACCTGCGCCCCGAGGAATTCCCGACCCAGAGGGAGCAGCCGTTCTAATAGAAACACTTGGCAAAACAACTGACAAAGAGAGCTTGAAAATAGACACGCTGCAACTTAGGAGGCAAGGAGCAAGTCTAAAGAAGAGAATGGAAAAGATGATTCAGTCGTTCGTTGAGCAGCAACAGCAACGACAGCCTTCGGCTGAAGTGCAACAAGGACAAAATCCAAGAGCAGAAGATGTAATGTACGGATAATGATATTCTTGTTGGCAGATCCACTATTAGATAACAATAAATGACATTCAGATTAATAGCATACACTTAACTTCACATAAATGTTTAAAAGGGAGAGATCTTCTAGGCAATTTAAAAGACCGCATAAACAGACAATATAATTTTAGGCTGATACGGGAGAGCTAACTTAATTTTTGAAGTGATTTAGTTGGATTTTTATTGATTTATTGTTTCTACTTAATCTACTATCTTAGGTAAGAAAGATAGAAAAAAAGGTCACATTAGATTTGATAAGATGGTAGCACAATATAAATAACAAAAGTTCCTCTTTGATAGTACCAGATAGTAATGGAAGGCGTAGGCAAATCAGACTCAAAGTTAAAGTCAAAGTCAATATGTATTTGCAGCAAATGTAAAAATGCTGAAGTAGAGATATGGAATGATTGCGGCAACTATTGCGTGAAATGCTGGCAAGAGATGACGGATTCCTCTCCAAGACAGTCAATCTGGAGCTGGAATTCATCAGAAAAAGTGAATAGATCAAATACCAGCTAACATACCTTTGTGTAGTAGATTAATTATATTCTTTCTATTATCAAAATAAAAAGGATATATACCAACACCAATTCAAAACAATCTAAAATATTAACAATGGACTAAATTTGTTAGTAGTAGTAAGAGTAGGTGTTATCTTTTTGTAAAAGTGTGGCAGAAACAACCTCTGATCGAAGGAGGTTAATTTCAAAGTCTGAATTGATATTATGAAGGCCAATCTGCAGAGCTATAAAAATGCACATGCTCTATTGAGAAGACTTGTAAGGGAGATAGAGAAACAAAATACACAAAATACAAAATAATGGTATGCTACTTTCAACTGTAACTCCTGCAACAATTGCAATAACAGCAACAAAAACAAGCGTGTCTGGCTCACATTCTTAACATTTTAGCTTGTATGAGCCATTCCTCTTAGTTTAAAATCAGTAATTTCAAATCATCCTGTTCCCCACAATTATCTTTAAAGCTAAGGCTTGATCTTTAAATATCAAACTACCTCAGATTATAATAACTATGCATGATGGATTTTAAAAAGATAATAGAAGAGACAAATGAGGAGAATATATCCATCAACTTATCTATGCCAGATGGCAGGAAGCTTACGAAGACTGTAAGAGAAGTTGCTGAAAAGTTAAACTCGCTCAGGAAACAGGGCCTGCTATTCCAGCATGGTAGCGGCGCGTTATTTCTTATACAAAAAGGGAAGGCGGATCGCAATAGAACATACTATGACGTTACCAACAACATCAGCAAGTTTTTGGGATACGTATTTGACGATGAGACTCCAGCTAGTGGATAATGACCGGGATATTATTGCAGCTCATCTTAACATTTTGAAGCTATACATCAAATTCTTTTTTCTGACAAGTACAACTCCAAGGTCGATTATATTACAGACACAGTGTAGTAGTGGATTTTGATCCATTCCTTATAACAAAAGAAAAAATAAAAATTAGATTAGAGACATCAGGCTACAAATTTGTTAGGACTGCCTCCACATCGTAGTCGCATATAACTTTTAATTTGTTAAAGCTTCTATACTCTACTTTTTATGGTGTTTGTGATTCAATCTGCACGTAAGTTAATATCTTGTATCAAGTAGTACGCATCATTATATGACGACAACAACAAAATCAGTAGGAGAAATAATGACTAAAAAGCTTGAAACTATTGTAACATCAAGTTCAGCACAAGAAGCAGCAAAGAAGATGAGAGATAAGAATGTGAGCTCATTACTAGTAATTGATAACAATAACAATAGCAAACCCCTAGGAATAGTGACCGAACGAGACTTGGTAAGAAAGGTATGTGTTAATGATGCGAGCAGTAAACATACTGCAGTACAAGAGATAACATCTTCTCCATTAGTTACTATTGATGCTATATCATCAGTTGAAGTAGCTGCAGACATAATGATACAGAACAAGGTAAGACATTTACTTGTTGTAGAAGATGAGGATGTAAACAGACCTCTTGGTATAGTTACTCCTGGAGACTTTACTGATTATCTGAAAGAAAATTTGAACACTGACGATATAAATTCAAAGATAATAGAATCCATAAAAGAAGCACAAGAGGAAAAAAAGTAACCTATTTGACATTTTTTTATTCTTTCTTTTTTTGTTAGATTCTCGCATCATACAATTTCAAAATTAAATATCTTTTTAGCCACATATCCAAAACACTCGCCACTAAGACTGATGACATGATTAAACAGCCTTACAAAGTAATGCAACAAACTTATTTAGGATCCTGTCAACGATGTCCGTGAAAGATCTTCCTCTAATAAGTAGATCACACCTAGACAAATTTGTTAATATCGACTATGCTATACAACATGCCCAATCAAGTACTTGGAAAGCCTTGAAGGTAAAGTCTGATTTTGATATATCAATGGAAGAGACACAAAATGCTCTGAAGGAATATGCAGAGTCTAAGATGACTTTTGTAATTCTATATGTCGATCTTGTCGATTCCACCAAACTATCTATGACGCTTCCTGTAAGCAGACTTGCAACAATAATTCAGTCATTTACTCAAGAAATGTCTATGATTATATCAGCATATGGAGGATATACTCTCAAGTATATTGGTGATGCAATTTTAGCATTTTTTGTAGTAGATTTATCATCGCCAGATAACTTGTATCTACGTTGTATGAACGCTATCCAGTGCGCATGTTCTATGATCAAAGTGATTTGCCTTGGAATAAATCCTATTCTAAACCAGTACGACTATCCTGAACTAAGTGTAAGAATTGGGATAGATGTCGGCGAAAATGCAGTAGTTCAGTTTGGGTGGGATACTCATACACTAGACGGAAAGGTCGTTTTGAAAGATCCACATTTTGACATTCTAGGATATACAATAAATATAACAGCTAAAATGACTGCATTTGCAAGACCAGACCAGATTGTAATAGGTCAATTGGTATTTGATTTATTGGATGACAAGCAAAAGCATACATTTATACCTCTGAAAATAAGCCCAGAGGTTTGGGATTACTTCAGTAACAACACAGGTGGCATCTACCGCCTGTATGGAAGTTTAAATAAAATCGAAGATAAACAAGAGATAATATAACGAGATCATCATTAGGTTTAGCGTACAATATCTATAATTTGGGACGGTACAACAACATAATAATCTTTAAAGCTCTTCTCTTCTGTCCAAGCCAACATACAATATCTGATACTATTTAAAAAATTAATAGTCGTCTTTTTCTAAAATTATATTCGTTCTCATCATTTGGGTAGGAAAGGAGTGGTAGACAATCGTGCTATTTGCTCGATCCTATGGTTATAGAACAGATATTGCCATCAGTTTACTAAATTTTTACCATCACCAATCAAAACACAGACTTATGGGTTCTCAACGGCATTAACTTTAGGATGGGAAAAAGTCACATCTGAATAATTAGGTCTATATTTGTGTAATTATAACAATGTATATTGTGAAGAAGGAGTTTATTGTTTCAAAAATTGAGACGCCCCAAGAGGGTGGTCCGTATCTATATCTTGTATTGACGGATCCTAAGCGAAACTTTACCTCTTCTCGAAGACAACAGGGATTCCCAGAAAAACCCTTTGGAATGGCAGCCATACCTATTACCTCCTTAGAGGATTTGAAGAATTTGCCAAAGAAGATATCCGATGCTATTGAGGGAGCATTTGGTAGTGGTCGGAATAATCCTTTAGAATCTACCATATTTAAGATGAATACTTGTGAATACGAAGAACTTGGTATAAAGGAAGGGGATAAGATTACCCTAGAGATGAAAATATCAAATAAAGATATGGAAACATAATGAGTGATAGATGATTTGTTGATCGTGCCGAGCCATCTCAATGGCATTAACAAGCAGCAGAGCCAATATTCCTTGGCTTCCAAATTTTTGTTTACAAGAACATTGAATACCTCGAACTAATGCAGTCAATTCTATGAAGTGCTCATATGATAACAAATCCACTATAAAGTATATACGATCTACATTTCTACGAGAGATCTAGAATCTTATACTGTAATGCTTATCACAAATTCGAACCATTATAGATCACGATAGGTGAAAATAAAACATGTCCCATACACCAGACGATCGAAACTACACTGACAGTAATGAATCAGGAATAAGTTCAGCATTAGAAAGAGCAGGAGACCTTACAGGGGAGCCACCTAGCAATGAGGCAACCAACACAAAGACAGCATCAAAAATGGCAAACCTACTTGAGGGTTTACAGTTCCCAGCAACTAAAGACGATATAAAAAATCATATAAATAGAAAATCTCCGGCGATGGGAAATAGGATTAACGACGTATTCGAAGCTGTCCAAAACAACCTAGAAGATGGAGTTAGATATAATAGCGCATATGATATAGAAATAGCTGCTGGATTGGTGGAAAAAAACGATTGATCTCCAGTGTTATATGATATAAACATCTAACTTGCCTGTCTACCGACAATAACAATGTTATAGAATACTACTATACTTTTTCCATTTTTTGCGCTCCCTTTCTACCTCTCCAACGCCTGTCTGCTAGAGCTTAATATCACACTCGTAAAAACCTGTTTGGCCTTGAATGCTACAACTATTGTATATATAGTATTGATAGATTCACATAATTGATATATTCAATAACCATAAAGTAATAAAAGTCACAATGGCAGATAATGAAAAAAGATCTTATGCTGCTGAAACACCAAGAAGGAGAAGAACAAAGAAAGAAAAGGATTTATTACAACACAAGAGTAACCAGGATAATTTAGCATCCGCAATAATGACACTTGAAAATATTAATCAGAACCACTTTCGTGAAATTAACAAGATTATAAAAAGCAGGATAAATGAATTACTCGATATATTAAACGCTGACGATCAAAAGTTTAGCCTATCTGTGAGGGCAGCAAATGCCATTAGCATGTTAGATAGAATGACGCAAGACAAGGCAATGAAGTCGCACATTAGAACAATGCTATGGCAGGTTGTTTCAAATCTTGAAGGAATAAGAGAATAAGTATTTATCATTAAATAATCTAGAGTGCCTGCTCTTCAACCTGGGCTATATAAGCATAAACCAAAGATTTAATTCCCATAGACTTTTTGGGCAGACGAGCGTCATGCAAATATTCTTTTGGTCTATCCAGGCTGAATCTAAATTCTGAGGGATTTATCTTGCAAACTAGAGCTTAAAAACACAGTTTTATTCCTTGAGGCAACAATGTCAAGACTCTATTGAAGCCGCCTTTGAGATATGGCCACCCCTTCTTTTTCTCCTATCCTTCAGATCATCATCATTCCCATCCAATCACTCGCATCTAGGTTTGGTTTTGATCTATTGTATTGTGATTTTTATCCTGCTCGTCATCATCAGCAAGGTGGCTTTGGCTCTTACACCATATAGTCTTATGACAGTTCTCGACATAAGTATGACTTGTTTATGTTCTTACTTTCATCAATTTAATATGCCCACGAGTACAGTTGCGGTCTCTATTCAAGTGCGTTAATGAAAGTTTCTTTGCCATTTCCTTTGATAACTTTTCATTAGATATGTACCCACAATTATTACAGATAACAATATAGCTCCAACTTACCATCATCATAAATAATGTATTGTTTCATATTTTTATTTTATATCATGTTTTTATTTTCTATATAGAGTAAGGTCGTGCAGATCTGCTGTCTAAGGTGTAAGACAGAATTCTGTTTTAACACTCATAAAAGAAACAATAAATCATTGCGTGCCAGACCACCTCTTTATAATCGTTATTTATCCCAAGTATTCTATTCGGAGATTTCCAGATATAGTCTTGTCAAATAGTGGAGAATTATTTTTAAAAACCAGATAAAAGTTCCCAGCATGACTAATATATTTTAGAATTTGTTCTGCTTGCAAATAGTCGCCTGATAACAGAGGTGGACTGCATTTATTAAAGTCTATATAACCTTTTAAGTCAGGAGGTGGACATTTTTCTGCCTCATATAATTTCAGAGTCACAGTATTAACTATGCTTCCAGATGAGCTAACATAGCCTTTCAAATATGCGCTTGTAGCGTTCTGAGGAATATGAAGTCTTGTCCAATAGCTCTGTCCAACACTCAATCGAATTGGACCAGTAAATATTATAATAGTTCTATAATTGTGTATTTGCGATTGTCCTTGAATATATGGGAACAAAAATTGCATAATGAAAAATCCTAAAGTCGTGGACAAAATTGTTTTTTTGTACATTATGGAAAACCCTGCTTCAAATAGCCAGAGATAACTATAAAAGGTTAGTTTATCTCTGTGCTATCGATTGAGTTTGGTTTTCGCTCGTATTATATCGTTATCTTAACTATTTAATATACCCATATATCCTAAAAACTTGTACCTTGTGATTTTGAGGATTTAGCAGAGATCAAAACAAAAGATAAAGGATTTCCCACTTTTACCTTGTGAAAATCCCAATGAATATAGTGAGCAACGATGCGGCAACTAAACATGAAGCTGCAATAATTACGAATTTTAGCATATTATTCATCCAATGCTGTGTTTATTATAGGGTTATAAGAATATATGTTTGAGAAATCTACATCGCCTACATCATATTAACAGCCATGCAGTAAGTTGATCCGCTGTGTATGCTTGAAAAGAATCAAAGAAATATCTTTGTATTTTACAACTGGTTATGCCAATAGGACATGATGAGCGTTGTCAACTTCATCCACATTATTTCGGTTGTTTTGTTGATGGTGTTCTTTTTCTTTCCCAGCCTTCATTTATGCAATATTCAGGTGGTCTGTTTCCGTTAAGTTCCTATCGTATTCAATACCTCTTCCGGATTTATTACTTCCTAGATCATAATCATATCCATTGCGGTTTACATCAATGGTAGAAGATCATTGTGATGTAGCTTTTGGTACATCTGGCTGTTGTGATACTGGGTATAGCACATGAACCCTCGGTTTTCAAATTAAGTTGCAATCTATTGCAATTCCATGAGGAAACCGTGCTTATCTAAAGCTTTTTCCTGATATCCATATTCTTCCCTGGTTTCACCTGTTACCAACGGAATTTGTACAAGAGATAAAGGAGGGGCTATAAAGGTTGTCAATTACAATAATATGATTAAAGCAGCAATTCCCGTTGTTTTGACAGCCATTAGCTTTTTTGCTAGCAAGCTCATTTTTGCTACATGCAATATTAATTTTGGTTCAGTCAACCCTCATGCTGATGGACTTGCAGATTGCTCTGTTCCAGGAACAGCAGCTGGCGACAATGTAGTTGCAACCCCAAATAATGGCCTGTTTGATGCAATGTCTTTTTAAGCAGGTATTACCTTGGATGGCAAGGTAAGGTTTCTGGTACGCAATAATGCTGAAGTAACCCTTCCTGCTACACCAACCACTTGGTCTGTAATAGTATTTCATAACTAATTTTTAGTGTACATACTTTGCAGTCTTCTTCTTCTTAACTATGGAGCTTCTCTCTTGTACTGTAGCTTCACTGCGTAAACCAATAACATGATTAAAAAACAGCATTCTCCATTTGTTTTTATGTCTTCTTGTTTATCTCGAATTGGCAAATTGGCGACCAATATGTTGGATTGGCTTTCTTGCAAGATATTTGATGTATGTATCATACATATCATACATTGTTGATAATTCATGAATAAACAATCGTTCAGCTAAGCACCTTCTTACTTCTACTGATAGCATATTTCGAGAAATATCCTATCTACTGGTTCAATTGCTACCCATAGCCGACGAGCGAAAACAGCTCTTGCACAAATTAATAAACCAAAAGGTGCACTACCTGACATAGACCCAGATCATGACAATACATTGTCTCGAGAAGACAATCTAAATATAACAATACCCAAGCCAAAAAACTAGCCAAGCAGGCAGGTGACATATGCACTTCTATATGAAATTGTAAGATGTCTGAGAACTTTCTATTCCTTCTTTTCTATTGATAAATGCAGTTGTAATTAGCATTAGTTTGAACTCTAGAGTTGATGGGACGGTTATATTGCATCATGATCACCGAAAATTATCATAACCTAATACGACGGTCATATAAGAATAGATAACTTGTTCGGTCATCATACGGTCTATATGTGAGCTATGGGACAGCCATTACAAATTCTAAGAACCCCAATCATGGCTTGAGGAGCGAGGAGGAATTATAAGTGAAATAGTATCACACCCACAGGATCTGATCATCGAACAGTAACAGCAGCAAAAAACAAAGAAAATTGACGTATTTGGTCAGAAAACAGAATCAATTTGCAGCTTCCTTGTGATCCGGGCCAAAATCTCAAGCTATAATAGTCGGGCAACGCATGGCCGATGTATAATGACATTAAATGTACGGTAGCATATTTGTTATCATACTATCATAAAAAATCGTAATCAAATAATGCCAATTTCATAAATTCTCTACAATTGTAGGTATCATTTGAGAACTTCTTATAAGTATGTTTGTAGTGTTTTTTGGCATGATTCATTCTAATGTTCTAAGGACAACACCAATACACCCGCATATTGGCCACGACCAAGGGCGTCAGAAACCGGGCAAGGCCAAACGCCCCCAGGGGGATCCAGTATCACCTCCTAAACCATATCCACGGTTCATTTCGCCGCCGTCCACCAACCTCGTAAACTTGAGTCTTGATTTGGATTTAATACTGCCTGAGGAAGCAAAGGCTGCAGTAGACACAGACTCTCTTGTCTTTCACGCAGTGGGTGATACCGGAGGCATCCATGGCGACGATGTAGAACGAGCAATTTCAGATGCAATGGATCAACAGATTTCAGATACCAAGCATCACGAGAAACTAGTGCCGGCGTTTTATTACAACCTAGGAGATGTTGTATACTTTAATGGCGAGATCTCCCTATATAATAGTCAGTTTTACGAACCATACCAAAATTATCATGCTTCAATCTTTGCTATTCCAGGCAATCATGATGGTGACACACATGTTCGTCCGGGAGATCCTGTGGACACCGAGCCTTCGCTATATGGTTTCACGCGGAACTTTTGTGATACAACGAGCAAGCATGAAAGCCCTTACCGTCCAACCATGACGCAACCTTACGTGTACTGGACGCTCAATACACCATTTGCAACCGTCGTAGGATTGTATTCAAATGTGGACGGCACACTTGACGCTAGAGGGACCAGCGAGCAACTACAATGGTTCGAGCAGCAGGTTCGAGTCGCTCCTGTAGATAAGGCTCTAATCGTCGCAGTTCATCATCCTCCTTACTCTCTTGATAAAGCTCATGGAGGCTACCCGGACATCGGAATTGCGTTGGACCGGGTCATACAAAATACAGGACGAGTACCCACAATCGTGCTGTCAGGACATGTGCACTCTTACCAACGCTTTGAACGAAAGGTGGAAACGAAAAAGGGTTTGCCTTATATCGTCGCTGGAGCAGGAGGATATGCCAACACCTATAATCTGCTTCACAAGATTGAATTAGACGAAAGCGGGCAGCAATTGCCTCCGGGCTATCAAACAACCCGCCCGGATCTGAGATTGATGGCTTATAACGACCAGGAGCCCGGATTTCTTCGTATCAGCATCGATAATAAAAAGAAGACCCTCACCAGCGACTATTTCCTTGTGCCGTTCGATGGTACGCCGTCGAAAAACCCGAGTGATACTGTCACAGTTCCTTGGTAGCTACTATCAACGACCTTTGATGGCTATAGTATTAGAACTATGAAACTAAAGTCCAGCCTCAATTCCTGCTTTGGGGTATAGCCAAGGTATTTTAGTTTAGCGCGCTCGTACTCAACAATCCCGGGTTTGTTTTGTTTTTAATGCTAGTATACCATTAACAAATTTAGCTTTCTAGTTGTTACTCAAATTCTTGACATTCTTCCCAGCACGCATATGCTTTCAATGCCTATCAGTATATAACATGATTAAGGCAGATTAAGGCTAGACGAATATTTCGTGTCATGCAGCCGAAGATAAAAATGGCCTATACCAGCTAAACCCAACATAAGTCCCGGTGTTTCGCCAGTCTGGATACCACAGGGCCATTGCAATTTTCCCTTTCCGTATTTTTCTATTCCGTATCTGCCAACATCATTCAGAACCTGCTATGAGTGGAAGAAGAGCTTGCTTGGATGGATTTTGAGACCATGTTATGTTCTGCACTGCGATGAATGCCGCAAAGATTGTCCTATTTCATAAACGGCTTACATGATGCCATCAATGTCAAGCTCGGCAAGCATATGAGTAAAAAAGCTTTTCTAGATGAGAAACTGAAAATTTTGGCATGGTAATACAATACCCATAATGACCTGATCGCCTGAGCGTGGTTTTTCCACTATTAACCACTATCCTTCGTTATGCAGTACTATCCGCTAGTATCATAGCGAATATCTTATATTATCCTTACCCAACATATACATTATCCTTAACAATCCCCTAAGTAATGTCCAACCATAAGATGACTCGATCTGCTCTAGAAGATAGGGTCAGAATTGTAACTACTATCTAAAACCCAGCCACTAAAAAATGAGATCTCCTGAGGGATTTAATGGCATGACAATGGCATCTATGACGCTGGGAATCCTTTTGAAAAAGGAAATCTTAGGGTGATCATACCATTAGAATATTATTACACAGCTTGATTCAATACTGCTTGCAATAATTCTCTACGAATCTGTCATTATGCATATTTTCCACAAATATCAATAAAAACACGTTAACTTATTTATCAGTCTTTATCTTTAAACCTATATGATGCAATGTCAAATCACGTCAATTACAGCCGTGTAAGCAAACCCTTCATAATCTCAGCTGTAATTATGCTGGTTCTAGGTTCATTTATTGGCTCCTTATGGATGATGTCATTGTTTGGAATAGAGTTACCTGAAGATTTTGCAACCTTTTTTCATCTTCACAAGATCTTTCAAATTGATGGTTTTATAACACTGCTTATTATGGGAATAGGTTACATGATCATTCCAAGGTTTAGAAATATTCCTCTTCCCTCTATAAAGCTCGCCTACTCGTCTTTCTTCATAATAGTCGCTTCTGTTGCGCTATCAGTAGTCTCGCAGTTGAACCTAACAATGGACTTGCGAACTTCGAGTAATCTTCTGAGATTATTTGGTGTCATACTATTTGTCATAGTCATTCTCTTGACAGTGAGAGTTAAACCAAAGTTATTAAGACTCTCAGATTACTTTGTCACCTTGTCTGCGATTACCCTTGTATTTGCAAGTGCAATTCAATTCGCTGCTTATGATTTTAACCACTCACTGGCTAGCATCGAGGTCTGGCTTCTTTTTCCAATATTTATGATCTATGGTATTGAATACAAAACTTTGCCGTCATTTCTTGGTTTCATAAGACCAAGAAAAATATGCGGCATTGTTTCATTTTGTCTTAATTCTGCAAGCCTGGTATTAGGAATAGCATCTGTCATTTACGCGGATAGCATACTATTTCAAATATTTTTTAATATTATATTATTATCTTCAGCCTTGTTTTTTGGAGCAACAGTTTACGCATTCGGAGGATATAATAACGCAGCAATATTGCGTCTTATACAAGGAGAGAAGAAGGCGCGCTATAAATTCACAGTCAGATACGTTAAACTATCATTTCTATTTTTGTATATTGGTATTGCTATCGCCGTTTTGTTTGGAATATTTTCTGAAACTTTTGCCTTTTACGATCTGGCTATCCATATTATTGGTATTGGATTTATCGGAACTACCATTGCGTTGTATTTGCCACTTATGTTGCCTCCAATAATTGGAAGGGTCATCCATTTTACCGACTTCAACTCAATTCCTATAATCCTAATTATTACAGCCCTAGTTATTCGTGCAATAGGGATTTTTACATTGACACACTCATCCTGGGCTTCTGCTCCTATATCTAAAATACTTCTAAGCCATTTCATCGGATTAACAGGTTGGCTTGTACTGGCAGCTATTATGATATTCGTAGCAATGATTTACAAATCCCTAGAACGAATCGCTCCGATACCATCAAAGACTGGCAAAAAAGTCGATGACTAACATATCAAAAGCACCGAGTAAAAACAAATCCGAATGAAAAAGTGGCAAGCAATAATAATAATAATAATAATAAAACAGATGAAGTAGCTGATATTATCTCGGATAGAACAAGCCAAAACCAAAAAGAATAGACTTGCGGAAACAATTACCGAAGACGTAGCAAAGATACTAAATATACACAAAAAAGGATGTAATAATAGTTTTTCAGGAAGCATCTTATGAAAATTAATATTTTTCTGGTTTCCCTGTCTAACACTGAATATTACTCTATAAGGGTTGGACTAATTAGAGATATGTGAAAGAACTAAAAGTCTTACAAGCGACTATGTTAAGATATGATAGAGTCTACTGACGCAGTAAAAGTCGTCGAAACTATAGTTAATAATCTAATCTCCGTTGCCAATAATAGACAGAGCTTTGGTAGGCTTCCAGATATTTTTTGGGGCTATTTCGCAAGGGGACATGACAGCAAAAACAGGAAATTTGGCTTCATAATCACATATTCTGAAAAAGAAGGAGACGTTGACGAATTAATCAAACTCTACGAACAATGGGTTGCAAAACAAAAGCAGTCCTAAGTATATCAAATTCTAATATTTCAAGCCTTGTAAACGATCTAAATAACAAAGGTTTCTTAGATAACCTAGCATAAGACATCAATATAGCTTGGATACATGCTGTATGGATATAGCTTTAATGTCCCAATTACGCAATAGATCTATTGATTAGGCGGCTACCGATCTAACATTATTGCTCTAAATTATCTCATCTTCTATACCATGCGTGTGTAAATCCATTACATAGATCAAATTAACAGTGATGGTGTTCGTGTTGACCTTGCTGGATCTAATCTGTTTTGCACATGCCCTTATGTGATGTTCTGGTACTCTACATGATAACATAACAGGTAAATATTATAGTACCAAGCAGGATATGGACAATAGTAGCACAAAATATTTGATACGCTAAAAGTATGAAGGAATCCTTGCTGGAGAATCAGCAACCGGCCCAATGCACCCATTTGCATTTTAAAATTAAAATGAATTTTTTGATTGACACTAATCATTAGCGATGTCTTGTCCCCTTTTTCTTTATTCTATCTATTTCTTTTGCTATGACCTCTCCACTTTTTTCATCTAAATTTGATAGTTCCGCAAATTCGCGTGGGTCCATTTTACTATCAATCATGATCTGTATCAAATAAGGAAAGTACTCTGCCCCGAACACACTTTTTGAAGTGTGTGTTATATCTGCCATTTCTGATAACAAGCCCTTCATAGATCGGCCGCGGCTAAAAATGGGACCCATCACCGGCCAGCTCATCGAATATTGATTGTATTTTATTCCCTTGTTATGCGTCGTAGGAAATAAGCCATATGCAATGATATTGTCAATATACTTGAGCAGACTCCATTGCCTATTTTCTCCAACTCGTCCGACTATGATGTCGGCTTTAGAGAGAATATCAAGAATAGAGGAAAGGCTGGCAATATCAAGTCGAGAAGAATAAGACATGGTGCTAGAATACAGAGCATTTAGTTTATCCTTACGTCTTTCTTCCGGAGACATTCCAAAGCGAGGATCTTGATAAGACGCATCGGCGCTTGACAAAAAATCTCTTGCCTTCTGAGGCGCATCCGAAGAAAAGAAGCCATTAATAGCATCAGCAATGTCAATTTCAAAGTTATCTTGCGTGGTAACATCATACCCGGCATATTTTGACTGGGCGATGTTTAATAATGAACGGATATCACCGTGGCTGTTATTTACTATTGAAATTTTTTCTTCTGGGTCTAATTTTT
This sequence comes from Nitrososphaeraceae archaeon, assembly GCA_019246625.1. Classification (GTDB taxonomy): domain Archaea; phylum Thermoproteota; class Nitrososphaeria; order Nitrososphaerales; family Nitrososphaeraceae; genus Nitrososphaera_A. The sequence goes on along the minus strand of JAFAQB010000189.1, from coordinate 8,986 downwards.
TTATCTTTTTTTCTTTTTTTATAACCTGTTCTAAAAATAGCATAAGCAACCTAGGCGGAACCGGATCGAATTCTATTACCTTTGATACCTTGGTCAATTCTTTGAACTTGGCGTCACGTTTATTTGCAGCCATGATCACAGGAATAGTGGGCTCTTTCATCAGATTTACAATGGACTCGATTCCACCTGTGTCTTCCCTGCCAGAAATTCCATCAATTTCATCTAGAAACAATAACAATCTTTTTCCTAAAATGCTTGTATTAGTAAGCATTGGTAAAATCATGCGTTCCAGCTCTTCTCTGTTTCTAGTATCGCTTGCATTCAACTCGACTAGATCATAATCAAATTGTCTGGCTAAAACATGAACAAGGGATGTTTTACCTACCCCGGGAGGCCCAATTAGAAAAAGAGGCCTGCTACCTACAACCCATCCTGACAGCCATTTTACAACATTAAGTCTACCGTCTTCATTTCCTATCATCTGCTCTATTTTCCGAGGTCGATAAAATTCAGACCACATAACTTTACTTGTATATAGTTTTATATTGACCTTTACTAGCTGGTCGTCTTTAGTTTAAGATAAGATTATTACTTTTTATTATTGTTAACAGAATAAGTTAATTTTATGCCTAGATGGGATAGAATTAGAGATGACTTTCCTGTTACAGAGAAGTATACGTATTTATCTAACGCGGCAATCTCCCCAATACCAAAGCAGGTACTCGAGGAGAGCTTAAAATTTTACCAAGAATTGTCAGAGCATGGAGGTGCATTTTGGGAGGTCTGGACAGAAAAAATGGAGCAAACACGAGATATCTATGCAAAATTTATCCATGCACACAGAGATGAAGTAGGCTTTACTCATTCTACGAGTGAAGGCATGAACATCATAGCACATATGCTCAGTTCAAAGGGAAGTGTGATATCAAACGAATTAGAATTCCCTTCATCTATTTTGCCTTGGCTCAATAGAGATGCGGACATGATTTTTGTTCGCCCAAAAAAAGGTAAGATACTAAAAGAAGATATAGCAAATTCGATTAATCAAAATACAAAAACGGTTGTAGTCAGCCATGTGCAATATTCGACGGGCTGGCGCCAGGATTTAGCAGATCTAAGTGAATTAACGAGCGAAAGAGGATTATACCTAGTAGTAAATCCAACCCAATCACTTGGAGCCCTGTACTTTAATGTCCGAGACTTTAATATTGATTTTATGGCTTCAAATGGCCATAAATGGATTCTATCATCTTTTGGCATTGGTGCCATCTATGTAAAAAAAGAATACCTTGAAGATTTGGAGCGATTCAAGCCTCCATTTTATAGCCAACTTGGGCAAAAACAAAGAGAAATATTTGACAACAAGAAAATCAATATGTCTAATACAGCATCTAGGTTTGAATTAGGTTCGCCACACTTTTCCAATATATTATCTTTGAAATCTGCAATTGAATATATAACAAAAATTGGCATAGAGCAGATCGAAAAGAGGATTCTATACCTTACTGAACATCTAGTTGAAAAGCTCAGAGAATTCAAGGTTGAGATCATATCGCCACTGGAGGAAGAGAAAGGTAGATCTGGAATAATTGTCTTCAAGGAAAGAAATGCACAAGAAATAGTTAGAAAATTAGAAAGAAGGAGAATAATGGTGTCTGCAAGAGGAGATGGTATTAGAGTATCCCCACATTTTTATAATAATGAGAATGATATTGATAAGCTTGCAAGCGAACTTAAATACCTAATATGATTTGCTTTTAGTCTAAAATGCTTTTAACTATATGACTGGCAAATTTTTATCATCAGTAACATTTTCGGTCAACAAACATTATAAATATTTTATTTACACTTACTTGCAGCCTAATTTATAAATAGAGAAACTGAAAGACACCACTAAAAAATAGTAATGACGGTAACTTTAAAGAACACTACTGACATACCAGACCAAAAGATTTGGGAAATAATAAAATTTACTCAACCCACGGGCATGCGATCAGACTTTAGTATCAGGGTGACCAATTCAAATAAAAATATATTCTGCGGAAAGTTCTACAGAACAGTCCATACAAGGACTAAGATTGAAGCACTCAAAGTGATCGTTAGAGTTACAAAAGATGAGAATAAGTTCCCCTTTTACAGTGACAACACGCCGCAGAGGCCTGTAAGACTATATTTTGAAAGGTTGGGCAAGAGGACAGGCAAGTACCAGACGTGGTATGCTATAAAGTATATACCCGACTTAAAGAAAAGGAAAAACACTGGAGGCTATATTAACTGTCTTCTTTTGTCAAGAGAAGAGGCAGTCATCCTTGTAATGGCACATGAATTAAGACACTTGTGGCAAATGGATCACCGTAGAAGGAGGAGAATAAAACAAGAACAAGGAGGAGAAGGCGCAACGGCAGTATGGGGATCGAGGGGTCAATACTCTAATAGAGATGCAGATGCGTATGCCATTAGGAAAGTAAGAGAGTGGAGAAGAAACCATAATATTCCCCTTTACTGCCACGTATAGTAGAGTTTAAGTTTTATACCGAAAAAGTCATTGTTGCAAAAGCCAAGATACTTTTATGCAATTGAAGAAAATAAAGTTAGCAAATAAAGTCTATAGCGCAAGACATACTCTTCAGCAAGAGCTGAAATCTATTGGTCTGTATGCTGAATATCGCAAGATTTTATTAGTGATAATATTTCCTCGCCCACTCCTGAAAAGAGGTGTAATAATAATTATCTGTCTATCTATCCCAGTTTAACTCTATATAGAGAAATGACCATACCAATTCCATAAATGCAAAAGATTCTAATAATGGCTCCTAGAGCGCTCGCTTGCAAATTAGAAGAAAAATTGAGATGTAAATTTGACGTAGAAACAACGTTACCAGAAACAGAGTCTTTATGTCAAATACGAGCGAAAATAAGAAGGAGTTGGATTACAATTTGCAGCTTTGCTAGGGACGAAAATTTGAAGGACATTCTTACAATGTTTGAGGTAAACTATGAATTAAAAAAGTATCCAGGAAATTTTTAGAGATTTACTACTAGTTATGGTTCTGCTAACTTAAGCTATTCGCAATTACAAAATTGAGGAATCTAAGTCTGTCTGTTTTCATATGTAGATATAAAATACACATCTCAACCAATTGCAGATATGTTTTCTATCATCACATTCATAGCTTTTATATGGAAAGTTATTTATGATCATCAAAAAAACATTCAGTTCTATCTTTGATATGCTAAATGAATGAACCTCTCAATAATATTCTTTAGCTCAGTTCTATAGACAATATGCTTGAGCCTTAACCATCATCTGCAATCATCATTATTATACCAATGAGCTCCATCAGTAGTAAAGATTGGTTTATTTCCAAATTTTGTTCGTATCTGTTTGAAAAACTGATAGCAGACAAAGATAGTTCTTTCTCTTGTTGACAAATGGAATAGCAAACATACATGCAAATTTGGTTCGTAAGCTAATAACCATAACCAACAAAAATCTTGTCCATTTATCTTAAGCAGCGTTTCATCATCAACAAATATCTTCTGGACCTTTCGCTTTCCTATTATTATTACAAATCTATCTGATAATAATATTATTGAATATTTCCGTATCGCTTTCCAAATAAATTAATACATAAATGTTCTTTTATAATTGGCTCTAAGGATTTGCTCGCAAACCTATAACTTCTTGAGTTAAAATATAAGTAAAGACATATGCTATTATGTATGGATGATTTATCCTAAGGCGCTTCATAATATTCATCACAATGAACCTATTAGGTATTCTCAGCTTTAGGTCATACTATGAAATTTGCTTAAGAGCCTAGTTATACGTTTAAATAGATATTCTTCAAAAAACTTAATCCCTAATATGACATCTTCTTTAACTTGTTCTATTTGTTTTAATGATTCAATGCTAATTACAGATCAGGAATCAGGAGAGATTGTTTGCAGTAGTTGTGGTCAAGTAGTCTCAGACACAATCCAACAAAGCCTTGAAGGTGTCACGACCTCGGGCTCTTCTAAGTTAGGGAACGATAATAATAATAGAGCAGTAGGAATGCCGATATCTGTTGCAAGACATGATATGGGACTTGCGACATTAATTGGGAAAGCGGATAAAGATGCAAGCGGACGAAGGCTAGATGCAGCAATGCGTACTACCATGGAAAGGTTAAGGGCATGGGATTATAGAACACAGATTCACACCCCTACTGACAGGAACTTAAAGACTGCTTTTAGCCAACTTGACAAGCTAAAAGATAAACTTGCATTACCAAATTCTGCAATAGAAAAAGCCGCTTATATTTATAGAAAGGCTCAGGAAAGAGGAATGGTACGCGGTAGAACCATACGCTCAGTACTTGCAGCCACATCATACATTGTGTGTAGAGAAATGGGAATCTCAAGAACTCTAAAAGATATAGCGATGGCAGCAGATGTTAGACCCAAAGACCTTTCTCGCACTTATAGGCTGTTGGTTTTTGAACTAGACCTTAAAGTTCCAATAATTGATCCGATGAAAGCTATTGCCAGAATTGCAAACAAAGCGGAATTAAGGGAGACTACAAAGCGACAAGCAATTAATATTATGTATGAAGTAACCAAAAGAGAACTATCCGCAGGCAAGGATCCTATGGGATTAGCAGCATCAGTGCTTTATCTAGCTAGCCATATGACAAGGGATTATACGACCCAGATAGATATAGCGGAGGCCGCAGCAGTAACGGAAGTAACGCTAAGAAATAGATCGAGGGATTTAAGAGATAAACTAAAACTTTTGAACTAGAGTAAGAATTGATTACAATTTTTAGTGATTAATAAAGGTCTCCATAATGCGCATCAAACGTCAAGAACTTAAAATGCAACAAGTTTTATCATCCCAAAATAACCCGGACCTTTAAGCCCTTGTTTAATTGGTGGCTCGCATTTTGAGTCTATAGCTGATAAATTATATATCTCATAACTGATTTGCAGTCCTATGGTGAGAATTGTCTATTCGCCAATACAAGAAATCAAAATTTATGAGATGGCAGAATATCAATTTTCTGATTTTATCAAATTAATGACTGACAATATCCCTCCAGGCAACATATCACCCGCTGTGAAATGGTGTGATGGAATAATTTTCATGAGTACCGGTCTTCCCTCAACAGATGACGTCGTCAAAGCTCAGATGAACGGAATTATCCATTATGCTTGGTTTGCGTTTGCCGATATGCCAATTTACAAGCAATCTGTTGAAACCTCCTCAAAAGTAATATTACCCATAATAGATGTTAGTAATAACGCCATTAATAGAGAATTAATACGTTGGGTTCGAACGAATAGAAATACGGAATTGTTAAACACAAAATAATGCAATTTATGATTATATTTGATTCGCTCAATTATGGCATTAGCATGGCAAACAACAACAGCTACCACGACCAACTTTATACCGTATGGGTTCCTTTGTTAAAGGAGTCGGACATCGTCAGAATAACAGTCAGAATGTCCAATCTTTGAAGACAGGATACTTCAATGCACTTGAAGTATGCTTTAATATTGACATAATTTGCTTTTTTAATCAAAATATGATATATTAATGCATATTGACGAGATGATATCCAACATGTAAATCACGTTCTGTATATTTGATAGTATGCAATCAAATCCTAAAGAGCCCGCATCTAATCAAAGTATACAAGATTTTCATATGCACTTGATCTAAACACGACCAACTTTGCTGATAGTTGAGAAACTTCATTTCCGAGGTCTACAACAGATAAGTTAGACGGTGAAAAGTCCATGATTTACTAGTCTCTCTACATTGAATAATAACAAAGCACCTAGAAATGTTTAAAGGTTTAAGATATTCTTTTTATTCCTTTTCTATTAATGAAGGCTTAGCATATTCATTCTTTCTACTTCATTATCAATATCAATATTGTTAGAACTAATAATCTTATTAGTATTCATTATATTCTTTTCTTCGATACTGTTATATTCGTTTTTTGTTTTTGATTTAGCTCTTTTTTCAACAAATGATTTGTCAGGTTGTTAGGTGCTCCTTTAGATATTCTTGTAATAAAGAAGCTTGTTATAAAAGTTGTAATTTACCGCTTTCTTAAAATCTTCATTTTGATGAAATATTGTACATTTTTAACAGGACATTATAATCTGGTAGTTTTGCCCATGCTTTCTCCTCATATCAAATACGTTCTTCTTCTTCCTTAAGATATCAGATCAAATATTTTTAAATTTGCGAGTCCAACCATTTTGCTAATTTTGACACAAAATGTTTAAAAGCAGAGGTATGAAACATCCTATAATTTTGATGCTTTTAATCTATAAAGTGAGTTTTTCATGCACCTAGTATCGTCATATTTTTACTTCCCTTTCGAGCCATACCTTATTTACCCTCATGTGCACTTTTTCCAACTTATCCCACATAATATGCCCTCTGGCTAAAAAAGCAAGACTTTAATAATAATCGTTATTGATCAATAGGATAATGTCTGAGACAAAAAAGGGAGCTGTACCAAAAATTGTCGCCTTAGAAGTTCTAGAAAAGAATGGAGTTAATATAGAAAGGCTAAAAGATTTAATTACAAAAGGAGTTGGTGCAGAATTCACCACATATTACTATTATACGATCCTACGAATGCACTGTACTGGACTTGAAGGTGAAGGAATAAAGGAGATAGTGGAGGACGCACGTATTGAAGATAGAAATCATTTTGAAGCAATGGTTCCTAGATTATATGAACTTGGGGGTAATTTACCAAGAGACATAAGAAAATTTGCAGACCAGGCTGGATGTCCTGATGCATATTTGCCAGACAATTGGGAAGATATCAATTCAATATTGAAGGTTTTATTGGAAGCAGAACAATGTGCAATTAGATCGTGGGGAGAGGTTTGCGACATGACAGCTGGTAAGGATCCAAGGACTTATGATATTGCTCAAAAGATTATGCAAGAAGAGGTTGAGCACGAAGCCTGGTTTATAGAGCTTCTCTCAAAGAGACCCTCAGGTCACTTTAGAAGAAAGTTTGTTGGCCAATCTCCACATACCGGGGAACAGGGCAGTTTAATACACCTTTGACTAAAGATAACCCCTAGTTCTTTTTCTTTTCTTTAAGATCCACTAGAGATCTGGTGAAACCGGTAACATTATATGATATAAGTCATATTGTAGACTGCATCAGGCTCATGCCTTGTAGTCTGATACCAAAAACCAATTTTATCATTGTGCTTAATTTCATGGAGGGTTCATCCTTTCTGTTTTTGAGATATTGGTGATTATCAGTCAAATTTCTATTATTATTATAACGACATCTAACTTTATTGTTGCAAGAGAAACGGTAATTTATGGTCATGGTTTATTCCTATGTATACACACTAATCAGTAACATGATCACACAGGGATTCAGCGGTATCAAGTCATCAACATCATCATACATTGTATCATCTGCTAGTAGGAGGTCTTTTCTTCCAAGCAACAAGCAAGAAGGTGAACGGGATGGCCATTAATCCACTTGCAATTAGAATTGGTTGCATAATTGCCGGATCCAACGATTTGCCTATAGCAATAAAGTATGGGAATGGATATACGCCGGCTGTAAAAAACCAAAAAGCAACAAACAATAATATGAAGGGAAAGTTTCGCTTAAGGAATTTGTACGGCGGCTTTTTCATCCTATCACATTTAATACATCTATTCTTCTCCTGAACTAGACATGATGAACATATTGATTTTGTGCAATAAGTGCAAATAAGATCGCCAAACCTTGATCCACATATCTGACAGTCTTTTGTCATTATAGTATGACATCTAATATCTTACCAATCATTAATATGCTTTTGTTACAACATGGGGTACGTTATACGATAGATTCATTAGGCATTAAGTTTTGGAGTCACATTTAAACTATCAGATTTTAATGTCACATCAACCACGCTAATAGAATATTAACCTTTATCTGCAAGTACTATCTATAAACATATACTGTCACAATACAGAAATAGCAATGATGTTCAAATTCTAGCTCTGAGCTGTTTCTGATGTTTCCTCAGAACGATAACCAAATCATATTGAAACGATTTTGTTAAAAATGCTCATTTTTCAGTGTCTGGAAGAGTAACAGAACGGACAGCAGATGCAAGTGAGCTAAATATAACCATGCGCGCCTTTCTTATCCTGGTACCTGCATTCTTACTGATATATCCCATAGAATTATTGCTTTTAATGTTGTTGTTGTTGTTGTTGTTGTTGTTGCCGCTGCTCGTACTAGAGTTACTAGACGTTTTTGGTCGATGACTTCTACTAGTATAAATGTGAACTCTGCCGAAATCCCCATAACCTGGCACCTGCCAATTGCGCCACCTATGTAATGCGGACCCATAATGGGTTGTTATATCGTACTCTTTTCTTGATTGTTCATTAGAAAGAACTTGGTACGCTTCAACGATCTGTATAAATTTTTGCTTTGCTTCTTCAGAATTATTATTTCTGTCAGGATGGTATTTTAATGCTAAATATCGGTAGGATTTGATTATTTCTGACTGGGAAGCATCCTTACCGAGACCTAATATTGTGTAGTAGTTTACCACGTTCGTATGTATATCATATGGTATTAAGAGAATATAAAAATTTTTTACTCTGTACGAGTACTAGTTTTTAATATATAAGGAAAGCAAAGTAATTTGGTCATATGACAAGGATTTTGTGTAATACATATGATCATCTTGAAGGTAAGGTAAAAATTTTCGATGCTCGCAGTATTATTATTATAATAATAAGAATAATAATATATTCTACCTAATCAGGGACCAGTTTTTAAAAAAATAAAAGGAATTATTTTAGCCGCTAGGAGAGGTTCCGCCACCGAGGCTGCCGCCACCGAGGCTGCCGCCACCGAGGCTGCCGCCACCGAGGCTGCCGCCACCGAGGCTGCCGCCACCGAGGCTGCCCGCACCTGCGCCGCCGAGAGTATGTTTGTAG